>JAFGEY010000535.1 GCA_016931365.1 Anaerolineae bacterium | reverse complement strand
CATTTTCATAGCGCACATTATAGCTGGCGTTTATTTGTTTTGCATTAGCGTTTCTTTAAATTTGTACTGTGGCTGAGCAGTTACGATTATTTAACGTTTTCAGCCGGCTCTAGCTTGCGGCGATAAAAAGTGACATCGGCTATTTCAAAGCCAATTTCTGCCGATCTGGAGATAACCTCCGTGCCTCCCAGAAACAAAATCCCCCCCGGACGCAAAGCATGACAAAATCGACGATACAGTTCGGCTTTGACCTGGGCGGTAAAGTAAATGACCACATTCCGGCACACGATAAAGTCCAGGTCGCTTTCAAAATCATCGGTGAGCAGATTGTGGCGGCTAAACGAAATGCGACGTCTCAAAGCCTCAATGATCCAGTATGTATCGGCGCCATTTTTGTCCGGCTGCCGGGTAAAATAGCGATCGCGCAAGGCAGGCAAGACATTTTCCATTTCGGCAACGGCATAGGGGCCGCCAGCCTGGGCGCGGGCCAGGGCCGAATGATCGATGTCGGTGGCCAGGATCGTGTGCCGGCTGTAGAGTCCGGTCAATTCGGCCAGCACAATCGCCAGCGAGTAGGGTTCGTGGCCGTGCGAGCAACCGGCGCTCCACACGCGTAGCCGGGGATGTCCGCGCAATAATGCGGGCAGGATGACGGTTTTCAGGCGTTCAAATTTGTCGGGGTCGCGGAAAAACGAGGAAACATTGATGGTCAGATAATCACGAAGCTCGCCCAAGGCGACCGGATCGTCCTGGATAGCCCGGAACAAACCGGGCCAGTTGTCGTATCCGGAGCGCAGCAAATACGTGTTGAGCCGCCGCTGCATCTGATTGCTTTTGTAATGGCTCAAATCGATGCCGACGAGCTTGCGAATTTTGTACTGGACAAAACGATAGTCGGCTTCTTCCATCAGCAGACCAGTTTGACCAACGTCGCAGCGACCTCGTGGATAGGCACTATATAATCCGCCACGCCAGCTTCGATCACGCTGCGCGGCATCCCATAGACCACGCTCGTCGATTCGTTTTCGGCAATGATGGTGCCGCCGGCAGCTTTGATCTGTTTTGCGCCATCGGTGCCGTCGGAGCCCATACCGGTCAGGATCACGCCGATGACCGCCGAGTGATGCAAGGCCACTGCCGACTCGAAACTGACGTCGACCGATGGGCGGGTATAGTTCCGGCGCGGCCCCTGGTCGAGCACAACCTGGCTGCGGCCTGAAAAGCACAGGTGATAGTCGCCCGGCGCGACCAGAACCAGTCCCTGCGCCAATTGATCGTGCTGTTCGGCTTCGCGCACAATCAGCGGTGAATGGTCATTCAGCCTTTGCGCCAGTGATGTGGTAAACCTGGCGGGCATGTGCTGTATGACCGCCGTCGCAGCGGGCAGTCCGGCGGGAAGTGAAGACAAAACGTGTTGCAGGGCGCGCGGTCCTCCGGTCGATGCGCCGATGATGATCAGCGGATCGCCGTTGAGAAAAGGGCGCGGGGCAGTCTGGACTGTGTGTGCGTGAGGCAAGGCCGGGGCAGCCAGCAACGCCGGCGAGATGGTGCGCGAACCGGCGGCAGCCTTGATCTTGGGGATCAGTTCGGCCAGCACATTTTGAATGTCTACCGTGGCCGACGGTTTGGACACAAAATCCACCGCGCCCAGCATCAATGCCTGTATGGTGACCTGAGCTCCGTGTTGTGTCAACGCGCTCAACATCACAACCGGCGTTGGACATTCGGCCATTATTCGCCGCAGCGTCTCCAGGCCATCCATCCGGGGCATTTCGACATCGAGCGTGATTACGTCGGGTTTGAGTGCGGCGATTTTCTCCAGCGCGTCCAAGCCATCACGCGCTTCGCCGGCTGCGGTGATTCCAGTCGTGGCGTTCAGGTTCTTGATCAAGATGTGGCGTACAAAAGCCGAATCGTCGACGACCAATACACGAATCGGCAAGGGTGGCAAAGGATGGGTGGCCATTGCCTCACCTCAACACTTTTTTCAGGGCCTTGAGTATTTGCTCGGCGTCTACAGGCTTGGTTAGAAACTCTTTGGCTCCATACAAGATGGCCCGACCAGCGATGAGCGATTGATCCAGCGCGGTAAGCATAATAACTTTGGCCTGGGCGTCATGCTGATGGATTTCATTCAGAGCGTCCAGTCCGCTTTTTCGAGGCAAGGTAATATCCATCAGCACTGCATCGGGGCGATTTTCTTTATAGAGCTGCACAGCTTCGATGCCGTCACATGCGACAAGGGTATTGTATCCGGCCTGAGTCAGCCACTTGATCACCCGGTTGCGTATAAATGCACTGTCATCGACAATCATAACTGTGGGCATAACCTACTCCTCAATTCTCGCTTTTTTGGACTTTGGACAAACGCCAAAAGGTAGGCGCGGTTTCCATACCGCGTGCCACCCATCATCTTGGATTTTCACAAAGCGCGCTATAGAAAGCGCGCCTACACCCGCTGGACCCTATTTGTCCAAAGTCCAACGCTTTTAATTCTCACCAGATGAATCGATCACGTGCTCGGCGCATTCCAGCGTCCGCACCGTAACCTGCCCCGTCGCAATGTACAATCTGACCGTTCGCCCGAGTGTTCCCCCGGTATCCCGAGCGTGAATGCGCAGTCCCGCTTTGCGAATGGCGTTTTGCGCGGCCTGGATGTTGCGCTCGCCGATGTTGAGCAGGCCGTCAAATTCGGGCCATGACAGCAGGCTTGCACCGCCGCACAATTGCACCGTCAGCCGCGCGTGTTTGGCGCCTTGGGATCCAAGTTCCTCCAGCAGCACCGCCATTCCACGATCGACAAACTTGGCCGGGTGGTCCACCCGTTTATTGTTAGCGGCCTCGGGCAGCAGCGCGTGCAGCATACCGCCTACCCGTGCGACGCGATCGTAGAGGCAGACGGTCACACACGACCCCAGGCCATAAGCCACCAGCACATCGTCGGGATCGGCACTGATTTCTATGGTGCCAATATGAACAGTGCGGCTCTTGACGTCTGCGCGTTTGGTCATTAAAAACCTAGCCGGCCAACAAATCGGGCAAAATCCAGAACCGGATTTGCACCGCGTGATCGGAGGTGTCAAATATCGTCTCGATGATCATCAGTTCATCGTTTTTGGTCGATACAGGAACAACAAGCAGGCTCAGGATGGCGCCCAGCATATCGACCATCACGGCAGGCGGCGACGGGAAAATGCGCTGCGGGATGCGCGCCACGCGAGCCATGGCATTCAAAAAGCCGGACAGCACAATGTTGCCCGCTTCGCCCAATGCAGATCGTTCGATCAGTCCCAGCTCGCGCGGCATTTCATCCATCATCCACGATGCCAACGTCAAGGCATTTTGCGGCGACAGGAGCAGGATAGACTGCCCCTCCATATCACCGTGAATCTGCAAATAGATGCCCACCATTCGCGCTTCGGGATCGCCGGCGTGGGTGGTGATCTCGGTCAGCGGGATCGTTTGGATGGGCGTAACCTGGTGGTGAAATTGTCGGCCCGCCAGACTCGAGAGTTTGTACGTGACGTACTCCTGGATCGTTGCCAGCCGTGTTTCGCCGTGCGGGTCGGCAACGATATCGTCCCACAGTGATGAGCGTCTTTTCACATCAATCTCCCTTGAAATCGGTCAGGCCAGCACGGCGTTGATCAGCCCGGCAATGTCTACAATCAGAGCGATCCGTCCATCACCGAGGATGGTACAGCCGGAAAGCCCCGCCACGCTGCCAACGATCGGGCTGAGTGATTTGACCACAATCTCTTGTTTTCCGACCAGCCTGTCTACGATCAGTCCGGTGCGCAAATTGCCCCAGGTGACGACGAGGATGGCCGGCTTGGCCGGATCGGCGGGCATGGCGGGCAGACGTGGGTGAGTAAAAAATTCGCGCAGATAGAGCAAGGGCAGGGCCTCCTTGCGCCAGTTGATCACCGGTTTGCCCTTGGCGCTGCTCAGTGCCTGATCGGATAGATAAAGACACTCGATCACCCCGGTCAGCGGAATGGCGTACACATCGTCGCCCAGGGCGACCAGCATCGTCTGCAGGATAGCCAGCGTCAAGGGCAGGGTAATGAAAAAGGTCGTTCCTCGCCCCACCTCGCTTTCGACGGACACCGTACCCCCCAGCCGCTTGACGTTGGTCTGGACGACATCCATACCCACGCCGCGCCCCGACACACCGGTGACCTGCTCGGCCGTCGACAGGTTGGGCATAAAAACCAGGTTGACTGCGCGCAGATCGTCGAGTTGGGCGGCTTCCTCCTTGGACAGCAATCCGCGCCGCACCGCCGCCTGGCGCGTCCTGGCCGGATCGATGCCTCCGCCATCATCCTGCACGGCAATGACAATGTGCCCCTCCCGGTGCGCCGCGGTCAGACGCACCGTCCCGACCGGTGGTTTGCCGGCGGCAATTCGTTTTTCCGACGGCTCTATCCCATGATCGATGGCATTGCGCACCAGGTGCATCAGTGGATCGCCGATCATTTCGATGATCGAACGATCCAGTTCGGTGGCCTCGCCCCGGATTGCCAGATCGACCCGTTTGCCGGCGCTGCGAGCCACGTCGCGCACCAGCCGGGGAAACTTGACAAACAGGTTTGAGATGGGCAGCATCCGCGCTTGCATCACTTCTTGCTGCAATTGATCGACCACGCGACCCAGGTGCCCGGACATGTCTCCCAGCGCGCCGACGTGCTCATTCTTGCCGTATTGTGCGCGCAGCATTTCCTCGATCTGGTTCAGCCGGGTACGGCTGGTCACCAATTCGCCGACCAGGTTCATCAGCGT
>JAFGEY010000534.1 GCA_016931365.1 Anaerolineae bacterium | reverse complement strand
TTTGACGTGTCGGCGGTGACGATTCGCAATGACCTGGCCCTGCTGGAGCAGCAAGGACTGCTCATTCGCACGCACGGCGGCGCGATGTCCAAGCCCAGCACCAGCATCGAGTTGGCCTTTGACTTTCGTCGCGGGCTGCACCCGCTTGAAAAAGAGCGTATTGGCCGCGCCGCCGCGTCGATGGTGCTCGACGGCGAGGCGATTGCTCTCGACGCCAGCACGACGGCCTGGCAGGTGGCGCGGCATCTCAAGGAGCGCCGCGAGTTGACCGTCGTGACCAACGGCGTCTTTGTCGCCCTCGAATTTCTCGATTCGCCCGGCGTGACGGTGGTTATGCCCGGCGGGTCGTTACGTCCGGCCTCCGCCTCGCTGGTCGGCGACCTGGGAGCGAGCATTTTACAGCGCTATAACGTGCAAAAAGGCTTTTTTGGCGCGCGTGGGTTCACCATCGCCGAGGGCTTGACCGACGTAAACCAATACGAGGTCGAACTCAAGCGGCATATGGTTGGGCGCTGCAAAGAAGTGATTGCCATCGTCGACTCGAGCAAGTGGGGGCAGGTGGCGTTTGCCACTTTTGCGCCGCTGAACGAGATCGACTGTGTCATCTCGGACGAGCGCGCGCCGCAAGAGATGCTTTCCGTATTGAGTGAAAAACATATTAAAACAATGTTGGTTTAGCAAGAAACGCGGTTTTTGCCAAAAACCCGGTTTCTAACAAAGGAGATGACGTAATGGGCAAGACCCCGACAGAAAAGCACGTTCAGCAGAGCTATGACCTGGCCCAAGAGTGCTATGCCCGGCTTGGCGTCAATACGGACAAGGCGTTGGAAACCCTGTCCGGCATCCAGATCAGCCTGCACTGTTGGCAGGGCGATGACGTGGGCGGGTTTGAGAACCCGGAGGCCGGGTTGAGCGGCGGTATCGCGGCGACAGGCAATTATCCCGGCAAGGCGCGCACCGCCGACGAACTGCGCGCCGACCTCGATTTGGCTTATAGCCTGATCCCCGGCAGGCATCGCTTGAACCTGCACGCCATTTATGCCGAAACGGCGGCTTTTGTCGAGCGCACCAGTCTGCGGCCCGAACACTTTGCTCGCTGGGCCGATTGGGCCAGGGACAAAGGCCACGGCATCGATTTCAACCCCACCCTCTTTTCGCACCCCAAGGCCGCCGACGGCCTGACCCTCTCCAACTATGATCAAGGCATCCGCCAGTTCTGGATCGATCACTGCATCGCCTGCCGGTACATCGGCGCATATTTTGGCAAGACGCTGGGCACGCCCTGCGTGACTAACATCTGGATTCCTGACGGCTTCAAGGATACGCCGGTGGATCGCGCTGCGCCGCGCCTGCTGCTCAAAGAGTCGCTGGACACGATCCTGGCTGAAAAGATCGATCCTGCGTACAACCTCGACGCGGTGGAAGGCAAGCTGTTCGGCCTGGGCGCGGAAAGCTATACCGTCGGCTCGCACGAGTTTTACCTGGCCTATGCGGTGGCAAAGCGGGTACTGCTCACCCTTGACGCGGGTCACTTTCACCCCACCGAAGTCATCTCTGACAAACTCTCAGCGGTGATGCCTTTTGTCGATCAACTGCTTTTGCACGTCAGCCGGGGCGTGCGTTGGGACAGCGATCACGTGGTCACGCTGACCGACGAGTTGCAGGCCATCGCTCAAGAGCTGGTGCGCGGCGGCTATCTAGCCCGCACGCACATCGGCCTGGACTATTTTGACGCCAGCATTAACCGTGTGGCCGCGTGGACGATCGGCGCGCGCAATACGCTCAAGGCGCTGCTGCTGGCCCTGCTCGAACCAATCGGCCAATTGCGCAAGCTGGAAGTGGCGGGCGATTTCACCGGCCGGCTGGCGCTGCTGGAAGAACTCAAGGGCCTGCCTTTTGGCGCGGTGTGGGATCAATTCTGTGCACAACAGGGCGTGCCGGTGGGTTATGCCTTTATGGAGCAGGTGCGCGATTACGAAAAGACCGTGCTGTCCGGGCGCGCTTGAAATGCATCTGATCGAACTGCGCCATCAGGATCCGCGCACACGGACCTACCTGGGCAGTCCAAGCTTGATACGGCTGGACACCGGCGATCTGCTGGCGACGCATGACTATTTCGGCCCTGGCTGTCCGCTCAACCACGAGGGCGAAGAACATCTGACCAGCGTCTATCGCTCTGTCGATGACGGTCAGACCTGGCATAACTTGAGGCATATCGCCAATGCTTTTTGGAGCTCTTTGTTTGTCCTCGATGGCGCAGTGTACCTGCTGGGCACATCACAGCAGTACGGCTCGATTGTTATTCGTCGCAGCACCGATGGTGGGTTCACCTGGACGCATCCTCGGGATGAGCGATCGGGACTGCTCTTTCGCGGCGGGACTTTTCACACTGCGCCCAACTATCACTGCGCACCGGTGCCGGTGCTGATCCATCAGGGCCGCATCTATCGCGCCTTTGAGGATAACTCGCCCTGCGATTGGCCGACCGGGTTTCAGGCTTGCGTCATTTCCGCCCCGCTTGGTACTAACCTGCTCGATGCGGGCAGTTGGTCGATGAGCAACAAGCTGGTTTTCGATCCGGCGTGGCTGCCTGCCGCCTGGGGCGACGTCGTCAAAAGCGGCTGGCTGGAGGGCAACGTCGTCGCCGACCGGCAGGGGCAGTTGTGGAACATCTTGCGCTTTAATGCCCGCCGCGCTGACGATGCGTTTGGGTCGGTGTGGAACAAGGCGGCGATGGTTCGGGGGGATGCGGACGGCGCGCTGCTCAGTTTTGACCCTGACACCGGGTTTATCGACCTGCCTGGTGGTCATACCAAATTTGTCATTCGATACGATCCGCAGAGCAATTTATACCTGACCTTGAGCAACGGCGTCGATGATCCTTCGCAGTCAACCAACCGCTCCGTCCTTTCACTCTATGCATCGGCAGATTTGCGGTGTTGGTCGCACTGCGCCACGCTCTTGTCTGATGATTCGGGCTTGTCCCGCGCAGAGGCAAGCCGACAGGTTGGTTTCCAATACGTCGACTGGCAGTTTGACGGCGACGATCTGATTTACCTTGTGCGCACGGCCTATGGCGGCGCGCACAATTTTCACGACTCGAATCGGATTACATTTCACCGGCTTGCCTGCTTCAGAGCGGTGCTTGTAGAAAAATGATATGGAAGGAAAAACGATGAATAACCGCGAACGCGCACTCGCTATTCTACGCTACCAGGATTACGATCGTTTGCCCGTTGTCCACTTTGGCTTTTGGGATGAAACCCTGCTCAAGTGGGCGCAAGAAGGGCGTATCAGTGAAACCCAGGCGCGTGCCTGGGGCGACGGCAATCCGACCGACGCCGAGATCACCCGCCTGCTGGGATTTGATTTCAACTGGTACAGTTGCTTTCACCCCAACACCGGCCTGCGGCCGGCCTTTGAACCGCGCCTGATCGCCGAATTCCCCGATGGCTTCAGGCACATCATGAACACCGACGGGGCGATTGTGCTGCAAAAGCCGGAGGCCGGGTCGATCCCGGCCGAGATCGAGCACACGCTCAAGGATCGCGCCTCATGGGAGTCCGAATTCAAACACCGGCTCCAGTTTGCCCCTGAGCGTGTGACCGAGGCCTGGGTCAACGTCGGCACCGAGATGGTGCGTTTCGACCGGGGCGGGCTGGAATATTTGCAGAAAGATGAGCGCGACGTGCCTTACGGCCTGCACTGCGGCAGCCTGTACGGCAAAATCCGCGATTGGCTGGGGTTGGTCAACTCGTCCTATCTCCAGGTTGATGATCCAGCGCTGTTTGATGAAATCATCGATACGGTAGGAACACTCTGTTACCAGGTGGTCAAAGCCGCGCTGGAAAGCGACGCCAAGTTCGACTTTGCCCACTTTTGGGAAGATATCTGCTTCCGCGAAGGGCCGCTGATCAACCCGCGCGTGTTCCGCGCCAAAGTCGGGCCGCACTACAAACGGATCACCGAGCTGGTGAACAGCTATGGGCTGGACATCGTCTCGCTGGACTGTGACGGCAAGATAGACGACCTGGTACCCATCTGGCTGGACAACGGCGTCAACACCATGTTCCCCATCGAAGTGGGGGTGTGGAACGCCAGCATCGCGCCGTGGCGGGAAAAGTATGGCCAGGAACTGCGCGGCGTCGGTGGGATGGACAAGCGCGTGTTTGCCTATGACTATGCAGCGATTGACGCCGAAGTGGAGCGCCTCAAGCCGTTGGTCGATCTGGGCGGCTACATCCCTTGCCCCGATCACCGCCTGCCGCCTGATGCCAAGTGGGAGAACGTACAATATTATTGTGAGAAAATGCGCAAGGCGTTTGGGTAAAGCGTATTCCGTATTGCGTATTCCGTGTTCTGTATCAAGGGGACGGAATACGCAATGCGCAGCATACTTTAGAAAGGGCCTGCTATGTCTTTATTAGCCAAATACGAATCTCAAGTATCTACTTTTGTCTCCGTTTGTCACCGGTTGGCGCAAAGTATGTACGTCACCGGCTATGGCGGCAACCTGGCCTGGAAGTTGGAAGACAACCTGCTATTGATCACCCCCACGCAGATGAACAAGGGCGACGTCACTCCTGACGATGTGGTGTTTATCAGCCTCAAGGGCGAAAAGGTCGAGGGCACGCGCCGTCCAACGGGCGAAACGCCGATGTATTTAAAGTTCTTTAACGACCGTCCCGACATCGTCTCGGTGCTGCACTGCCACCCGCCCGGCGTTTGCGCGATGGCGATTATGGATGGCCCCAACTGGCTGATGCGTCCGCTGTATCCCGAGACGACGACCGAGATCGGCCCGGTGCCGGTGGTGCCTTATGGCGAGCCGCTCACCGACAAGTTGGCGCAAAACTTTGCGCCCTTTTTGCCCAAATACAACAGCTTTATCATGGAAAACCACGGCCTGGTGTCGATGAGCCGCGGCGACATCCAGTGGACGCTGCTCAACATCGAGGTGCTGGAGGCGACAGCGCAGATGATTTTGCTAGCGCTCTCCTCCGGACAAGGGATCAAGGAGCTGGGTTGTCAGGAGGTAATCGACCTGGGCAACGTGATGCGCACGCGCGA
>JAFGEY010000533.1 GCA_016931365.1 Anaerolineae bacterium | reverse complement strand
GGTCTCTTCGCCGCTGCCCTGCCCGGCCAGGAAATCCATGTAGAAGGCGGCGTGACGCTGAATGGCAGCTTCCTGGGCGGCAGGCGAGTCGCCCAACTTTTCGGCTGCATACTGGCGCAGCAAAGTGTGCATCGCGTAGCGACCGTCAGGCCAACGTTGGATCAGGGAGCGGTCGGCCAGAGCAACAAGAAAGCGCTCTGCTGTTGACGCTCGCTGTCCGGTCGCTAAGTGCGCCACGGCTTGTGCTGCTGCGGATGTAAAGCCGCCCTGGAAAACCGCCAGTTGAGCAAAGACGGCCTGTTCTTGTGGGGTGAGCAACCGCCAGGAATGATCGAAGACGGCCCGCATGCTGCGATGTCGCGCCGGTACGTCGCGCATAGAAGTGGCCAGAAAATCGAGGTCTTGTGCGATTTGCGCCGCGATCTTTTCGCAAGGATACGACCGCACCGCAGCCGCGGCCAGCTCGATACCCAAGGGCATCCCCTCCACCAGTTGGCAGATACGGATTGTGGCAGGAACGGTCTCGCCCGCAAACGCAAAGCCGGCGTTCACCCGGCGGGCGCTCTCTACGAACAACCGAATGGCGCTGTAGGTCTCCACCGCAGCGCCGCCGTCCGGTCCCGGGAGCGCCAACCCCTGGACGTCTATGAGCCACTCGGCGCGCAGGCTGAGTGGCTCTCGGGACGTGACCAGAATCTTGACTTGGGTGGCATCATCAAGGATTTCAACCAACAAATCAGTCCCCTCGGGGCCATCATACTCGCCTCCCTTGGACACAGGAGAGAGAAGATGCTCAAAGTTATCCATCACCAGGAGCATCTCTTTGTCGCGCAAATAGTCCAGGATCTGCATCTGGGGGTCCTTCTCACCTGAGAAGACAAAGCCGATGGCTTCGGCAATAGCGGCAGCCAGGAAGCGGGGCGAGTTGACGGTTGCCACGGAAACGAAAAAGACGCCGTTGAGAAAGTACCCGACCTGTTCGGTAGCGGCCTGGAGGGCCAGGCGGGTCTTGCCGATGCCGCCGGGACCGACCAGGGTCAACAGCCGGCAGGTTGGCTGCTCCAGCCGTTCTGCGATCTCTGCCAGCTCTTCCTTGCGCCCCAAAAAAGGCGTCAGTTGGGGTGGCAGGTTATGGGGACAGGATTCCCCGGCGGCGCGGATGCGCTCGTAGAGGGTCAGCGTCTCTTCATCCGGCTCGATGCCCAGTTCTTCGGCCAGGGCGCGGCGGCAGCGTTCGTACTGGGACAGGGCCGCGCTGCGCTGGCCGCTGCGGGCCAGCAGGCGCATCAACTGCCGGTGGGCCTCCTCCCGCCAGGGTTCCAACTCGATTTGTTGCTGAGCATACCGGCGCGCGCGGTCATAATCCCGGCGCCGCTCGTAGTGGTTCGCCAGGTGATAGAGCTTGTCCAACGCCAGCCGGTGAAACCGCTCCCGCCGGAGCAAAGCCCATTCTTCAAAGAAGACACTGTCATCCACAAAAAGCCCCGTCAGAAACTCCCCCCGGTAGAGCGCGAGAACTTGTTCCAGCTGTCGAATGCAGGGCGCACAGGTTTCCAGAAGGGTGTGGGCGTGAGCTTCACTGGCCGCGACGAGTGCCTCAAACCGAGAAACATCCAACTGATAGTCACTGTCGGGGTTGAACTGAACCGTTTGCTGGGTGATAGACAGAAAAGGCGGATCAGCCTCGCGGTCGCGGATGGTCTGGCGCAGGTTGAAGAGGGCCTGGGAGAGGTTGCGCCGGGCGGCGCGCTCGTCGCAGTCGGGCCAGAGCAGCCCGATCAGGGCGTCGCGGCTGTGGGGACGGTCGGTGGCTTCCACGATCAGGTAGGCCAGCAACGCCCGGACTTTGTTGGACTCAAAGCCGGTGAGCGGTTTCCCGTCCAGAGTGACGTAAAAAGAGCCAAACAAGTCAATACAGAGACGCGCCATGTAAAAATTATAACACTAAAGGCGATTTTTTGCGCGCCGTTCCCTGATACTTTCCTGATAGGCAAAGCTTATCATAGCGCATAGTTTGACGAAAAATAAACGGATAAACGATGAAACCTTCTCATTCCTACCTTTCTTATTTGCTGCGTATGTGGCGCTCCGGCGAGAGCGAGCAAGCCATCTGGCGCGCTTCGTTGGAAGACCCGATGACCGGCGAGCGGCAGGGATTTCACACCCTCCCCGATCTGTTTGCCTTCCTCGAAAGGATGAGCCGGTCGGGAAATGAACAGGCACCAACCGACAACAGGCAAGCAGAGTTGGAAGAAGGAGGTGAGCAGGTATGAGGTGATCGAAACATACGAGGGAACCGGGACGGCAAACCGGTAACGTCCGTTTATCTATTTCCATACAGTCATACGAAAAGGAGCGAAACAATGAAACACAGACTTTGGTTTATTGGATTGATCGCGGCCCTGTTGTTTTTAGCAGGAGGTGTGGTCGCCACCATAGCCGCCGGTAATACAGGCAGCGCCAGAGCGGAGACACTTACAGTCCCCGCAGCAGCGCCGCAAGCCCCGCTCGCCTACACCACCGTCATCACGGTGAACACCACCGAGGATACCAGCGGTGAAACGCAGACCAAAACCTGCTATTTCACCCAAAGCATTTACTTCGCGGCCAGCGATGGCAAGTGTAACCTGCGCCGCGCGCTGGTTGAGGCCAGCCACCGCCCGGAGGCGCACCGCCCCATTTTGATCAAGTTCAACATCCCGATCACCGATACAAACTACAACGCCATCACCGGAACCTGGACGATTGTGATGGACGCGGACTATTCCAGCAGCGCCAGCGGCGAAGCTCTTGTTCAAGGAGGGCTGGATAACCCTAAAAATCCCGACAGCTACATCACCATTGATGGCGCGACGCAGGGTGAAATCGGCGGGCGCAGCAACGGCGACCCCATCATCATCATCAATAGCGAGCACGTTCTTGATCTGGTCGGCGTCAACTACAATACGATCCGCAACCTGGCTTTCAACGGCGGCGGCGGCATCTTCTCGAACGATGTCTCCGGCGTCGGCGGGAACAACCTGATAGAGAATGTCTGGGTGGGCCTGAACGCCGACGGTACGGAGATTGTCCCCGGCTCTAACCCCGACATCAGCCTGGCCGGCGGGGGCATCAGCATCCAGGGGGATAACAACACGATCAGCAACACGATTGTCACCGGCTCCAACACCGGCATCTCCATTGAGGGCGATAACAACCTCGTCCAATACAACGCCATCGGCACGCGCGGCGACCGGACGATCCCGGCGGAGCGGCTCACGTGCGTCGCTTCCAATCTGTACAACCCGGCGCAGTGGTACGGCGGCTGGGGGATCAACATCACCAGCGGCAGCAACAACCAGATCGTCCACAACACGATTGCCGGCGCGCACTCGCCCCATTCGCCCACCGAGACGGCCCCGCCCGCGATCTGGACGGCAGGCGGCGACGTCCTCGTGGCGTACAACACCATCGGCATTGACGGCGACGGCGTTGAAGTCGGCACCTGCGGCCAGGGCATCTTCGTCACCGGACAGGGCGTGCAAATCCTGAACAACACCATCGTCAATGCCCACACCAGCTTCTTCAACGCGGAAAGCGAAGATCCCACCGAGGGCGCGATCTTCGTCAACGACGGCTCCCCGCTGGCGCGGCAGTACGTCATGCGGGATAACGTGGTGCGCGACAGCACCAGCAAGGCGATCGAGTTCGGCCCCGCCGTTCCCGAATCGCTGCGCCTGTTCGAGCCGCCGCGCATCGTCAGCATTGACGGCCTCACGGTGGTCGGCGAGACGGAAGTGGGGTACGATTGCCCCAACTGTCTGGTGGACCTCTACCTGGACGACCTGGACGACGAGCAGGACGCGCTGGAACGGCTGACGACGGCGGTGATCGACAACGTTGCCGGCACGGCGCGCTTCACGGCGACGCTCTCCAGCCCGCTGCCCGCCAATCACGGCATCCGCGTCGCCGCCGTCACGCAGGATAACTACGTCATCGGCGATTTCCTGGCGGGCACGACGACGATGCTCTCCCCGGCCTACGCCCCGGACGCCACCTTCACCCGCCAGTTAGCACCCGGTTGGAACCTCTTCTCGATTGACGTGACACCGCCCGACCCGGCCATCGGAACCGTGTTGAGTAGCCTCGCCGGGCAGTACGACGTGGTGCTCAGCTTCGACGGCGGGCCGTCCGGCGGCGGGCACACCTATGACCCGGCGAACCCCGGCGCGAGCGACCTGACCACGCTGGATGTGACGCACGGCTACTGGATTCACATCACCGCCGCCACCACGCAGACGTTGACGCTGGCCTACGAACCCGCGCGCGACGACACGCCCATCCAACTCTACGAAGGCTGGAACCTGGTCAGCTATCTGCCCGACCGGACGCTGCCCATCACGCAGGCGCTGGAAAGCATCAGCGGCGCATACGACATCGTCCGCGGCTTCGACGGCGGCGCGCTGACCTACATGCCCGCACAGCCGCAATACAGCGACCTCACCGAGTTGGAGCCGGGGTATGCGTACTGGATCAAGATCAAGACGGGACAAGGCGCGCCGGTGCTGACCTATCCGGGCGCGGACACACCCATCATGCTGTTACTTGGCGCAGGTGAATCTGCGACGCCGGCCCAACCGCAAGGCGTCGCGAGTGCGGATTTTTTCTCCCCAACCACTGAGTGGACCGATTTCTACGGCGTTGCAACCCTCAGTGGCTTTTC
>JAFGEY010000532.1 GCA_016931365.1 Anaerolineae bacterium | reverse complement strand
GGACATCAGGGCCTCCTGGGTGTGAATTCAGAAGGCATACTTTAGTCATTTTCCCCACACAATCAACCTTAACTTAATGACATTGATGCAGGCCTTTTCCGGCATCATCGGGTGTCTGGAAACGGTTTGTCTTTTCTCCTCGTCTCGAGTTTCCTCGATATGAATCCAACCGGGGCAGCACAGCTAAAGCGCGATCAGTTGTCGTTGTTTATCGAACGCATGATCGTGCCCGAACCGGCTGTCCAGGCCGTGATTGCTATCGGCAGCACGGCCAATGGTCTGGCGCGGCCCGATTCGGATATTGACGCCATCGTCTTTCTCGACCCGTTCGATCTCTACGCCGTGCCTGCCGAGTTCGTCTGGCATCCGTCTGACCCCGTTTTTTACAGCATTTTCAGCACCGATGCGGCCCCCGGTGGGGTGCAGCTGGATTTCATCCGCCTCGATTTGCGCCAATGGGCCGCCCCCGATTTCCTTTGGCCCGAAGCGCGGTGCGCCGAACTCGCTTCGGGGTGGATTGCCTTTGATCGCCACGGCGCGGTCGCGCCCTTGATCGCCGAGCGCACGGTTTACCCTGAAGACATACACCAGGCCAGGCTCGACGAGGCGATCACCTGGCTCGATCAGCATCTTGGCGATGACGGCCCCCAAACGCGCTGGGCCTCTTTGGGGCCATTGATCGCGCACGACCGGCTCGACGCGGCCTATCATTACCTGGTGCAGGCCTTGTTCGCCTGCAACCGCCGCTGGCGGCCCTGGCGCAATCGCGAGATGCCGGCGCTGCTGGCGCTGCCCTGGCTGCCCGCCGATTTTGAGCCGCGCGTCTGGATCGCGCTTTATACACTTTCGACGCAGTACAGCGATTACCTGGCGCGTGTCGACGCGCTGCGCAGTCTCGCGGACGACCTGTTTGCGCGGCTCATCGATGAGGGCGCGTATGGCGGCGACATCGTCGGCGAAGCATTTGTACGTACCCACGAAGAGCCGGGCCGGGCGTGGAATATGGATGAGTGGAACGAGCGGCACCGCGAACGCAGCTGCCATTGATGCGATATTAAATATATTTATGAAATTCAAGGAGGAAAAAGCAATGACGCAGTCCACATTTGACGGTCTGGGGATGAACATGGGCAACTTGGCGCGGTTATCCAACGCACAAACGCGCTCGATCAGCCCGGAGAATTTCAGTGGTGAAAAGGGGCAGGGCGGGATGGCCCTCGAAGGCACCGGCGCCCTCTGTGCCCGCGATTTAGGGCAGGGGTGGAAAATATCGCCGTCGGTGAGCATCGAGCCTGGGCAGACTTTTACTATGGCCGACATCGAAGGGGCAGGGGCGATCCAGCAAATCTGGATGACGCCGACCGGCAACTGGCGGTTCAGCATTTTGCGTGTCTACTGGGATGGTCAGGAGCAGCCGGCGATCGAGTGCCCGGTAGGCGACTTTTTCGCGATGGGCTGGGGCCGATACGCACAGCTTTCGTCGCTGGCAGTGTGTGTCAATCCGGGCAGCGCCTTTAACTGCTATTGGGAGATGCCCTTCCGCAAGCGCGCGCGGTTTACTGTGACCAGCATCGCCGAAGAGCCGATGCGCCTCTATTATCAGATCAATTACACCCTCACCGATGTGCCCGACGATACAGCCTATTTCCATGCCCAGTTCCGGCGCATCAACCCCTTGCCCTACAAAGAGGTCCATACCCTTCTCGACGGTGTGCAGGGCCAGGGCCAGTTCGTGGGCACCTACATGGCCTGGGGAGTCAACAACTCGGGCTGGTGGGGCGAAGGCGAGATCAAGTTCTACATCGACGGCGACGATCCCTTCCCCACCATCTGTGGCACCGGCACCGAGGACTATTTCTGCGGCTCATACAACTTTGAAAACCAGGCAACCAAGCAGTATCAGGAATTTACAACCCCTTACGCTGGACTACATCAAGTGCTTCGCCCCGACGGTGTTTACCGCTCGCAGCAACGCTTTGGCCTCTATCGCTGGCACATTGTCGATCCGATCCGCTTCCAAAAAGACTTGAGGGTGACGATCCAGGCATTGGGCTGGCGCAGTTATGGGCGTTATCTGCCGCTGCAGGACGACATTGCTTCGGTGGCTTACTGGTATCAAACCCTGCCTACCGCGCCTTTCCCGGCGTTGCCCGACCGGGATGCACTGGAGGTGATCTAGTATGACCACAGTCAGCATTCACGGCACCGAATTTTGGATCGATGGACGGCCCACCTATGCCGGTCGCCAGTTTGAAGGACACAAAATCCAGGGCTTGCTGTTCAACGTGCGTGCCGTCCAGGCCACCTTTGACGACGCCAACCCCGGCACGCGCCCATTATGGGCTTTTCCTGACACCGGCGTCTGGAACCCGGATCGCAACACCGACGAGTTTTGCGCCGCACTGCCTCAGTGGCGCGATCACGGCATATTGGCCTTTACCATTTGTGGGCAGGGCGGTGGGGCGCGCTATTTGCCCGAGGTCTACGATCATTACGACAACAGCGCCTTTACACCCGATGGCGCGCTCAAGCCTGCGTACGCATCGCGCGTCGAAAAGGTGTTGGCTCGCGCCGACGAACTGGGGATGGCGGTCATCGTGGGGATGTTTTACTGGAAGCAGACGCTCAAGATGAACGGCGAAGCGGCGATCTGGCGTGCAGCGCGCGAACTGCTCGCCTTTTTGCAGAATACGGGGCGCAAGAACATCCTGATCGAAATCGGCAACGAGACCGGCCCGCGTTTCGGGTTCGACCTCTTTTTGGTCGACTGCGCCGCCGAGATGATCCGCACTCTGCGCAAGGAATTTCCCGGTTTTCTATACTCAACCAGCCAGGGCGGGCTTGACGTCGAACACGGGCGCGAACTGCCTACGTCGACCCTGATCGACGCGGTTGATTTTCTGATGCCGCACGGCAATGGCAATACGGCAGAGCGATTAGCCGCCGGGCTGGATGCAATTCTGATTATGCCCGCCTATCAGGCCGATCCCAAGCCGATCCTGATCAACGAAGACTCGACCGGCGTTGCTAACCTCGACGTGTGCTGGCCGCGCTATGTTTCCTGGGGCTATTACGACCAGGGCAGCAATGGCGAAAGCCGCCGTCACGACCTTTACGCCGATTTCAGCGCACCACGCGAGTCGGACTATGATTCGTTGAGCGGTTTCCAGACCCCGCCGGTCAATTGGACGATCAATACAGGGCGCAAGCGGGCCTTTTTTGAGCGCGTCGCCGAGATTACGGGGGTGTCAGATCGCCGATGATGGCTTGCGGTTAAAAGTCTATGCTTTACCCGACGTTGGTCTTGGCCGCGCGATTTTGGCGCTGTTCCTCGCGCACTGCATATGGCACGATTTGATACGCGCGCAAGAACTGATCTCTGAACTCGACAAATATGCCCTCTAAAATCGACTGGCGAATCTCGTCGATCAGCCGCATCATAAAGCGCAGGTTGTGCAACGTCGCCAATCGATAACCCAGAAATTCTTTGACTCGCAGCAAATGCCGCACATAGGCGCGCGAAAAGCGCTGGCAGGTGTAACAGTCGCAGTCCTGCTCGATCGGACCGGGGTCTTCGGCATAACGGGCCGCGCGCAGATTGATTCGCCCCTGGCGGGTGAACAGCCCCGCATTGCGCGCCGTGCGTGTGGGCAGCACGCAGTCAAACATATCGATGCCCCGGCTTACCCCCTCAAACAAATCTTCCGGCGAACCAACCCCCATCAAGTAGCGCGGTTTGTCTTCTGGCAGCAGCGGCGTTACCACATCGAGCATCGCGTGCATTTCTTCCTTGGTCTCGCCCACGCTCAACCCGCCGATGGCATAGCCGGGAAAGTCGAGTTGGGTGAGAAACCCGGCGCTTTGCGCGCGCAGGTCGGGATAAATGCCACCCTGCACAATGCCGAACAACGCCTGATCATCCCGCGTCTGTGCCGCTTTGCAGCGTTCCGCCCAGTGATGTGTGCGCTGCATCGCCAGTTCGCTGTATGCGCGGTCGTGCGGCTCGGCGCATTCGTCAAAGCACATAATAATGTCCGCGCCAAGCTGCTCCTGGATTTCGACTGCTCGTTCCGGCGTAAAGCGGTGCGGCGATCCGTCCAGGTGAGAGCGAAAAGTTACGCCGTCCTCATCGATCTTGCGCAGGTCTTGCAGGCTGAATACCTGAAAGCCACCGCTGTCGGTGAGTATGGGGTGCGGCCAGTGCATAAACGTGTGCAGCCCGCCCATTCTTGCAATCAAGTCTGCGCCGGGCCGAAGGTAGAGATGGTAGGTATTGGCGAGGATCAACGATGCACCCATCTGTTCCAGTTCGTCCGGCGTGACTGTCTTGACTGTGGCTTGCGTGCCGACGGGAGCGAAAATGGGCATCGGGATATCGCCGTGTGGCGTGGAAAAGACGCCTGCGCGGGCGCGGCTGTGCGGGTCGGATTGAAGCAGCGTATAACGAAAATGAGCCATCGGTCCACCTATACTCCGGCTACGTCGAGTCGACACCAGGCATATAGTGCATCGTACACATCGAACTGGCATTCCAGATTTTCATAGTCATTTGGAAAGCGCAGGCTGTAGCCCACGGCAATAGCCTCAAAGCCCGGTGCGAGCGGATCGGTCTGGCGGTCTTCGACGACGTCAGCGGCGTGGATAATTTGGGCCATTCGCAGCAGCGCCTTGTCGGTCAACTCATAGTGCTCGATGATTGTCTCAAACGAACATTTGCCATCGCGATGTCCCAGCTCAACGTTCGGCGCGTCAAAGGGGATCGCCCCCGTTTCTTCGACGATCTTGTTCACTTGACTGCGCGGCACAAAGATAAACTCGGCTTCCGAATCGACAAACCGGCTGATCAACCACGGACATGCGACGCGGTCTACGTGAACGTGCGAACGAGTAACCCACTTCATTATGATCTCCCTTCAATTTTGAGGCAATTAAATGTTGGTAAGCGCCTTCAAGTCTTTGCCATAAATAGCGAAATAGAGCGTGCCCAGCAGGCCAAACGCAAATGCAGTCAAGAAATTAGCCGCCGGGGAGGTGATCTCCTCGATGGCCGGCAGTAGGCGATGCCCAAAACCCAGCAGGTTAAACAAACTGGTCAGGGTCGAAGCATCCCACAGCAGTGCGCCGCCAAAGGCTGCCAGCGACACAACCACGTCGCGCAGCAGATAATAGACGCCAAAGACGCTTGCCTTCTTGCCTTCAGGGGCCAGATCCATAATCAATGCCTTGCGCGTCGGTTCGCCAAACTCTTTCATGCCGCGCACAACAAAGGCAAGTGCCATCATCCAGAACGAATGGGAAAAAAGCAGCACCAGCGGAAAGAGGGTGAAAAAAACAAACGTGATCACCACGAAGGGTTTTTTAGTGTTTTTGTCGGCCAGATAAGCGATAGGGATGTATATCAGCATAGCTGTAACCATCTCGATCGTGGTCAAGATGCCAAACTGAAGTGCCGAAATCTTGTTGATCTTGACGCACCAGACGACAACAAAAGCATAGGGAATCTGTTCGCAAAATCGCACCAGAATATCCGAGACCAACAGGTTGCGCAACGCCGGACGTATCAAGGCCAATGCGCGCAATGGATTGCCCTCGGCCTTTTTTCCGCTTTCGCCTTGCTCTTTTATCATCACCTGCTGCAAAATCAGCGAGATGATGCCCAGCACAAACGCGGCGATAAAAGCCAGCCGGACACCATTCGTTTCGCCTTGCCAGCCGATCATTAGCCCGCCGATCACCGGTCCCAAGGCCATCGGAATGCGCCGCACCAGCGAATGCATCGACACACCCATCGTGCGCTTGTCTTTGGGCAAAACCTGGGACACCATATCCATCGTCGCCGGCAGCGAGATTGCCGTCCAAGAGAGAAAAAAGATCGAACCAACGATCACTGCTGGCCAGGCCGGGATCAGGATGACAATCAGGTAACCCAACAGGGCAATCAAGTTAAAGAGGACCAATGCGCGTTTGTAGCCCAGCCGGTCGCTGGCATAGCCGCCAGGAAAGGAATAGAGCGCACTCAGCAGGTTATCCATACCATTCAGCAAGCCTACCGAGAATGCGCCGCCGCCCAGCGCAACCAGATAAAGGGGCAAAAATCGCTCGGCCATTTTCTCGCCCAGGCCGACCAAAATCACCATCGCGAGCAAGGCGACGATGCTCTTTTTGAGGCCAAAAAATCGGATCAATCTCTCAAATGCAGTTCGGACGTCAGACATTCAACTGCCTCCCAGTATGTGAGCCATTATAGCACAGCTATACGTTGCCAAGAAAAAAGCGAGCCGCGCCCAAGCGCGGCTCGCCATCATTAATCTCTCGTTTTTAGAATCGCCACAACGCGCCGATTGAACCCAGGTCGGCCAACTCGTCGCTTTGGACAAAGGCGATCTCGACATCGTTCGCTATCGCCAAGTGCACCATCGTATCCACTACATCTTGCACCTCATGTGCGCCGCCGTTGCAGATGGGACATTCGGTTACCTTTTTGATCGTGATGTATTCGCAATGATCGCATATATAGCCTGGGGCACTGAATCTCTCGCAAATGGCCAGAGTCTGCACGCGCTGTTCCTGTACCGCCAGCAGCGTGTCGGCCAATCCTATCGAGCCGACTTCTTTGTGTGCGGCGGTGATGATGCTCTTGACCAAATTGGCTTTACGTTCGGCAACTGACTTGTTGACGACCTCCAGAGAGCGTTCCATCACGTCGAGCACCGAAGCCGACATATCGACGGCAAAGCCGCCCGCCACCTTGTTCTGCAAGTCTTTGGGCAGCAAATTCAGAAATCGGGCCCGGTTTTCGTCTGTCCCAGCGACAATGATCCGCTCACACCGCCCGGACTTGAAAATCTGTTGGGTCAAATCGACCACCTCGCGCAGGTTGCGATTGATCACCTGATCCAAACGGTTTTGCAGATTGGCAGTCCAATCTCCCTTGCTTCCGGTTCCTGCACGCCCTCCACGCCCGGCAGCGTCGTGAATCGACTCGCGCAGTTCTTCGCCAAATGTGCCGGTGACATCCTGAAGTGCACCCAGGTAAAACAGGTACACACGTCCGCCTTCCCGGTCGACCATTACCACGGCATATCGATCGTAGGCGTCAAGCAGATCCGCCATTTGCTTGACGTAGGGCCGAGGTGAGACATAAACTTCATTTTTGACCGGCACGGCAAGCCCGTACACTCGCCATAAATCCTGCGCTGCACAGCTAAAGATAAGAAGCCCTTTGCTATGTCGATCATACTCCAGGTTGACGTACTTTTCAACTGCGTTTACGTCGGCGGCATCAGCCTGTTCGGCAATGGATTTCAGCATTCCTTTCAGAGCCAGGCGATACTGCTCTGTCGTCACCTGCGTCGCGTCGACGTTGAGATAGACGCTCAACACAGGCCAAGTTTCACTTGTGTACGCGGCAAGCTCTTTTAATTCTTGTTTGCTGAACATAATTCCTCCTTGGTGAAAAGGGTAAGAATCCGGCTATATACGATTCGGATGGAACACATCCGCCGAATGCAGTGCTTGGCCAATCCAATTGCGTGCTTGGCCTAACAGGATTTTTGTTTGATTCCGATCCATCCAGGTTTGGTCAATCGCTTGTTAATGAACGAGAATCGCGTCGTTGCCCAATTGCAAAAAATTAGCGCTCAGGGCGCTCGCCTAACTCGACCGGAATGGTCATTTCTTTGCCGTCGCGGACGATGGTGAGAATGATTTGCTCCCCGACACGTGTACGCTGAAGGTAGGTGATGATGTCGTCCATCCCGTGTACCTTAATGTCGCCAATTTGAATGATGATGTCGCCGCCGACCGGAATTGGCTCTGGATAGCCGGGCACTTCTGCCGTGTCGGTACCACCGCGCACGCCCGCACGCGCCGACGGGCTATCCTCGACTACCGTGGCGACCAAAGCGCCGTGCTCGACTGACAAGTTCAGGGCCGAAATCATCTCGGGCAGCAAGGCATAGCCGCTGACTCCTAACCATGGATGTCGGTAGCGGCCGTGAGTAATCAATTCCGGCACGACCAGCTTGACCAGATCAGAAGGGATGGCAAACCCAATGCCAACCGAGCCTCCAAGCGGGCTGGATGGCCGGTAGTAGCTATTGACCCCAATCACCAGTCCTTTTGAGTCGAGCAGCGGACCGCCCGAGTTGCCGGGGTTGATTGACGCATCGGTCTGGATCACCTCGGCGACAGAAAAATTGCTCTCCTGGCGCAGCACGCGCCCTAACGCGCTGATGTATCCCACGGTCAGCGTGCGTTCGTATCCGTATGGGTTGCCGATGGCAATTGCCAGTTGCCCCACCTGTAGCCCTTCTGAGCTGCCGATCTCGACAGGCTGTAAAATTTCGGCGGGCACATTGACCTGTAGCACGGCCAGGTCCGAGTCCAGATCGAACCCTAAAATCTCGGCCTTAGCCACTGTGTCGTCCGAAAAGTAGACGCGCACCAGATCGGCTCCGCTCACTACATGCGCGTTGGTGACGATCCGGCCTTCGGTGTCATAAACAAAACCGGCACCGCTGCCGCCGCCTTCTTCCGAGTCGGCATCGATCATTTCGACAAAGACCACCGCCGGGGCGACCCGCTTGTAAATGTCGATCACCACCTGCTCTTGAGCGAGCGATGCGGTTGATAGCATAACAGGATCGGGCGATACCTCGTCATCGGGACGAGGGGTAGCTGTAACTACAACGACCACCGGCGTGGAGGGCGAAACCAACGTTGCTGTCGGCGAGATACACGTACAGCCTAACAAAACCAGCATTGCTATAGCGATACCCAATAACAATCGACGATCTTGCATTTTTCTCACCTTGGGGTAGAGATAAACAAACCCGGCCAGGCCAGACCGACACAAGAGTTCGAGTCTAGCCTGGAACCGGGTTTGGCGCACATACGTACAGTCAAGTTATTTGTTTGTCCCAACATTCAACTCACACCGTGTATTTTGACTCTATTATAGCGCATCTGAAGGCGTGTGACAAGAGACTTTTGTCCAGGCAGATCCGCAATCTGTTGCCCTCTCGATCACCATCCGTTTTTGAAAATTATTCTCCAAAGCAACAATCGGATATAATGGGGTGTCATCGAGCTTTTGCCAGGAAGGACTGTATGGTGTATGAAAAGAAACTGTCAAATAAAAGGGTTTCCGCATCTCGGGTTATGGATGCTGGTCCTGCTTGTACTGATCTTGAGTGGCTGTCAGGCCGAAATGGAGCGCAGCGCCAAGCCTTCGGTCGACTGGAGCCGCGGGCTGCTGCTCGGGCGCTCGAATATCAAGCAACCGGTCGCCCTGGCTGTGGACGGCGACGAACACGTGCATCTGGCCTGGTGCTACGACGCACTTTTTTATGTCCATCTCGATGGTCAGGGCCGCGTGCTGTGGAACGATCAGTTAAGCATCGATCTGCCCCAACCGCGCAAGCCGCAGCTTCTGGTCGACGGCAAAAATGTTGTTCATCTGGCCTGGCTTTCACGCGATCAGGACAGGCAAATCCTGTTCCACACCCGCATCGACGGCCAGGGGCAATTTGCCTTGCCGGAACAACTGTCTGCCGATGACGAAAACGTCAGCAACTTTCAGATGTACCTGGCTCCGTCCGGCGAGATTGAGTTTGTTCTGGCCAGCACATCAACTGCCGAGCAGCCGCACATCTGGTATCTGCCGCTCACTGATCCTGCCCAGCGCATGTTGCTCGTCGATGGCGGCATCGATCCGTCTGTGCGCGTTGACGCGCACGGCACGATCCATCTGGCTTGGCTACAACCAACCGCCCAAACCTCGCGCGACGTTTATTATTCGATCCTGCACCTGCCCGACCTGACCTTGTCGCCGCAGCGGTTGACCCGCTTTGAGTTCGGCGAAAGCGCGGTGTACGACGGGCCGACCGTTGGTTTCGATGCCGAATACGTCTATGTGCTGTGGAGTGTGCAAAACCTCGGCGGCGGATTGACGCCGACAGCGGCTTTTTCTTACTATGTCGCTTTTGAAAAAGAACAGGCCGCCACCGTCAATGCCAGGACATTGGGCGTACCTCCGCGTGCGGACCCCAATTATGAAGCCTATGTCGGGGTTTTTGGCTACACCAAACTCGATCTGCTTTCTCAGACCGAGATTTTGTACAGCAGTGATTTTGTCAATACACCGGCGACTGTTTCCGGGCAGCAGGACGAGCTGCCGGTGGCGGTCAGCTTGATGACCCATTCGCAGTCGGACAGCCGCATCCAGATCGCATTGGGCGTGTTCCGAGAGGGCAGGCAAGTCGGGTTCCAACTGGCAAACGAAACACGCAACGCCTCATTAATGCCCTCGCTCATCGCCGATGCGGATTCGAATCTGCACCTGGCTTGGCTCGACACGGCAGGGTTCAGCGAGTTCGACATTTACTATGCCTCCAACGCGCCACGCGTCCGGCGGTGGCTGAATCGCACCACCGGGCAAGATGTGGCTTTTGCCATCGCCAGCTTGGCCTGGGGCGTCTTTTCGGCTTTGAGCTTGTTACCCATTGTCTTGATCTGGTTTCTTGGCGGGCTGGTCATCACGGTAGGGCATTTTACGTTCACCGGTTATGAAACGATGCAATCGGTGGGGGGAAAGGTGGGATTGGGCCTCGGTGTTGTCGCTTATGCAGTGCTCAAGCTGATCTTTTTGCCAGGACTGCACGCGAGCACGCCTTTTCTTCGATTTGTTCCCCAGTCGCTGGAATCGATTGTAGGGATTGCCGTGCCCATCCTGATCCTGGCACTCGGATTATTCGTAGCGTGGCTGCGTTTGAAAAGAGATCCAACCCTGACTACCTTTAGGGGATACCTGACCTTTGCGCTAACTGACACGTTGCTCACGCTGGTGCTCTATGCGCCGGGGATGTTCGGTCAGGGTTAGAGGCAAAACGCGCTACTTGAGCTGCTGATCGCAATACTCGGTAAACCCGCAATGTTGGCAGCGCAGTGGATCATTGTGACTTCGTGACACGTCTGCGGAGACATAATCTTCGCGCATCCACTCGATCGTGTCGAGCAGTTCGTCTTCCAGGGCTTTGGTATAGCGGATCGAGAAGGTGCGGTCGGAATAGTGGATCAGTCCATAAGGTGGGCGGCGACCATACGTTTCTTCAACTAAAAGGCAGTAGGCCGCCAGTTGCAGCACATGGCTGCGATAAGGCTCTGCCGGCGCGCGGCTGGTCTTGACCTCGACGGGGATCACATAGTGCAACTGCTTGACCAGGTAATCCGGCTTGCCTGCCAAATTCACCCAAGATGCGTAGAGCGGCTTGGGGCATTCTTGCCACGCACGTGTGTCGGTGTAAATCACTCTGCCTGCTGGCAACCCGGTGCGTCGACGCAGTTGGTTACTGCCCCACAAAATCAACATACTCATCAGCAGCAGCGCCATACCGACAATCAGCGCACCGTTCATCCAACCAGCCTTGACAGACCCCAAACCAGCAGGAGCAATACCCCCGCGCCGAACAGGCCCAGGGCCAGTCGATTTAGCCCACGTGCCCAGATTACCCGCCAGCCGTGCTGTTCGTGTGCAGACGTGCCTTCGTTTAGCGATGCAAAGTTGAGAGGATCGAGTTTCTTGACCGCTTCAAACCACCATGCACGCGCGCAGTACGCATAGTGACCGATTTCGCTGGCGTTGAGGCGCTTACCCCGAGGCGACACCGTTCACCCGCTCTTCAAATTGCGCTAGCGCGCGTCGCAGTTTTTCCTGTTGCTTGGTGATCGTAAAATCGCCTCGCGTGCGCTCCAGTACCGCCCGCAGCGCATCGGTTGTGTGTCGAAGGCCGCCGGTGACGGCATCCGGAAAGTCGATCGTAGTCATCGCCGCATAAATCTCTTCCATATCGGCCAGGAGTAGTTCTCCCCGTTCTAGATCACCTTTGCGAATTGTGTCGAGCACTGCCCGCCGCATTTCACTGGCAGCTTCGGCCAATCCCTTGAGATAGGCCGGGTAGTCCACTTCGACTCCCAATGCCTCTGGTGGCGGTAAGGGCTCGTGATGAAGCAAAGCGTAGGTCACGACCGCTTCGACAAACTCCTTGAGCGCATCCTGGGTGTATCCGGCATAATAGACGCTGGGATGCACCTTGACATCATCGACCATCTCTACAGCCGTCTGGCGGGCTGTCTCCAACAGGTCTTGCGCCTGTTCGAACTCAGCTCGATGCATCGCGCGGATGCTGTTGGCGCAGAAGCGGATTAACTCACGAGAGCGGCGGATTGCCCCATCGCGCACGCCATTCAGTACTTCGAGTTCGCCGCGAATGCGATCAATGATTGCAGTTAAATCTTCCATTCAATGCTCCCTGGAAATCAGATTCGAGGCTATAGAAAACGCCTGGCGAGAGCCAGGCGTTCACAGGTCATATATGCGTTCGACTTAGGCTTTGCCCGTATGAATGCCTGCTATTTGGCAACGGGCCTGAATCGCTGCTTCGAGGATCGATTGAGATGTATCGTATTGCCCCGCTGAGGCCACAGACACGCCCAACTCGGCGATCATCGGCGCCGCCATTTTGCCCGACTCGATGTCTTTAACCGGGTAAAAATAATTGAATGCCCGACCCAGGCGGCTGATCAGTTTGTCCTGGATGTCTTTTGCGCGATCTTCTTGGGTGATCAAGATAAAATCTGCTTTGTTGATGTGCCCTACAAAATCATCCGAATCGCCAAACTCGTTGATGACGTTGCTGACAATGATGCCCACGGCACGCAAAACGTCATCGCCGGCAACAAAACCGTACACTTCGTTAAAAGGCTCCAGGCCAGAGATGGTCACATACATCACCGCCCAGTCGTTGTTTTTCATCAACTTTTCAATTCGCTCTTCGGTTACCTGCTGGCCTGGCAAACCTGTGACCGGGTTAACCAAACTGGCAAAACCGGCGCGGCGCAGCGCATTTCTGACGCGCAAACGCAACTCTTGCATATCAAAAGGTTTAGTGATGTAATCAACCGCGCCGAGCTTGAGGCCAGAAATTTTGTCGGCGCGAGCCTTTTTCTCGGTTAAAAAGATGATCGGAATCTGGCTGGTGCGGAGGTTTTGCCGGAGTTCGCTGACCACCTGGTATCCGTCGATATCGGGCAAGCGAATATCTTGAATAATCAGATCCGGTAAGTGTTTTTGACACAGCTCAATTGCTTCATTTCCCCAGGCCGTTGTTACAATCTCATACCCCTGGGCCTCTAAATAGGTCCGGAGCATTTCGGCTGTATCAGGATCGTCTTCAACGACCAATATCTTGTTCGGTTGAGCCATGTTTCCCCCCGGTAAGTCGGCTTTCCCCACGAGATTTCCTCAACAACGCCCCTCGGTTGAGGGGACACTAGGACTTGTCATTCAATATTGAACAGGGCGCTAGTTCAACGGCTCTTTGTAGACGTCAAACCGGCAATCTTCGTGCCCCATTGCGTGGCATCGAGTTTGTACCACCTTGTAGTCTTTTCCGCCGCTGGCCCAATGCACGCCGCCCTGAAGGAGGCCAACTGCGCCGTGACAAATGGTGCGATCTGCAATACGCCCCCAACACACCGGACATCTGCTGATGATATAGACGAACCGGTCTTCTTTTTCTTCTACGCGGCTCGTCTGATCGCTGAAACGCGAAAAGATCGTGGCCATTGCTGGTAAGCCGATCTTGAGTTTGGCGTCGTTGGGCAAAACTTTCATCGCCAACCCACCGATGCCGACTGCTGCACCAAACGCCTCTAGTCCGGCCTTGACCGCCGCTTTGCCGCCGCGCAAGGCGAAAACACGCCCGCCGCGCGGCCCGTAGGTGTCGTCAAGCGCCTGATTGAGCATCGAAAAATCGGCGAAATCAAACTCTTTTTTGAGATTGTCTGGTGGATAATTGTCGATCATCTGCTCGAGTCCGGCCTTGTGCAAGACCGAATTCAAGCCGTTTTTGCCCATAATATCTTCAAGCACTTCCAGATAAATTCGAGCGATTTTGTTTGGGTAATAAAACCCGCTTGGTTCTATCTTCACGCTAAATTCCTCCTCGATGCAGCATCCTGGGATAACACTCGGTCACGCCGCAGCTTTGCTCTGCATACCGCGATCGACGCAAGCTAGACGATCTTTTCCAGTTGCTCAACGGTTCGGCGCATGTCCAAAAAGATCAAACCTAGTTTGGCCTGTTTGCGAGCCAGAACAGTCAAAACGGCTTCTTCACCCACCGACATCAAGATGACATAGCCGTTTTCGCCTTTGATGTACACCTGATCCAAATAACCGCGGCCTAGCTCGCCGGCGATTCGTTCGCCCAGGCTCAACATAGCCGCCGACATAGCCGAGATGCGATCTTCTTCCATCCCCGCGGGCAGCGAAGAGGCCATCATAAGGCCATCCAGACTGACTACCGCCGACGCTTCGATGTCTGGTGTGCTGACCTGCAAGTCACGCAGTTCGTCAATCATTTGTTCAGTACGTGATTTTGCCATCGCTTGAGCTCCTTTGAGGTAGAAATTAATACCGGACAGTGCGCCGAGCGTACTCGATCTTCTGTGCCTCGAAAATAGCTTACTACATCTGAAACTAGTTGTCAAGTTTCACTGGGACTCTGTCAAGCATGTGCGAACTAGTAGATTGTTGTAATTATACCATACTCCGTCCATTTGTTCAATTCAACATCAACATAATCTTGTACTTGATCACGAGAAAGTTTAGAGTCATTTAAAGATTTTAGCGATGTGTAACATCTATTCCAATCCCAATAGATCAGCGGTTTGAACGCGGTCTGGAAGACACAAAAAGAACGGCAAAACCCAACACCGGGAGCGCGCCCAAACAAGGCCCGCTTTTGGTAGTCGGCGTCGGAGTGACAATTGGCGTCGACGTAGGGACAGGTGGGGTGGTTGGCGTTGCAGGTGGAATCGGTGTCGCCGTCGCCGCAGCGATGACTGCAAGAGTCTGTGTGGGCAGAGAGGGCTGCGTCGCCGTTGGCTCGACGGTGGGTGTCACTGTCGGCTGGGGTGTGGCACGCGTGTGGCCTTCGCGGGGTGACGCGCCGATGTGTTCGCGCCACAGGTCTTCCATGCCATCCATATCTGCGCCAAAGACCTGGATTAGTGCATCGTCATAATGCGCGCCCCGGGCAAAGACGCCGATCAATTCGCCCAACTTGTCCGTACCGTATTCGTCAATGATAAAGGTAATCAGACTATAGCTCTCGGCATAAGACAAAATTGCTCGTTCGCGTTCGTCGGGAAAGTTGCTATTGAGCACGCGCAACGCAATGAGCGTGTTATCCTTGATCGCATCGGCAAGGACACTGCGCTCCTCGACGCTCATCCCGCCTTCGCTGCGCATCGCCAGCCCTTCGTGTAGCCACCGAGGGATATCACCAAAAGGTGGATTGGTGATCATGTACAGGGTTGCGTGTGTCAGTTCGTGCGGAATTACCTTGTCCATCCACGACATCGGTCCCAGACCAATGGCAATGCAACCCGTGTCGTTAAAGGTCACTGCGCCGGTCCATTCGGAACTCGCTTCCTGCAGCACGGCCATCAGCTCTTCATGTGAGTTATAGATGGCTATTTGCACCGGCCGCGCCGTTTCGACGCCAAACTCCTCGTGCAATAGCCTTGCCGATTCAACGGCCAGATCAAAAAAGTGCTGCCCGAAATCGGCATCTTGATCGTGCCAATAGAGGCGAATCAGATCGCTCTCAAGCGTTTGCCAGGTGTAGTTGGTGTCCTCGTAGACAAACGTAACTGGCTCGGTTTTGAGCCGGTTGCCATCTATGTCGGTGATTTGCCACCAATAGGTGAATTCGATCATCGGCGGAAAATAATTCTCCGGGTCGGCCATATCTTCGGTGTGTTCTACCGACACAGTTTTGCCTGGCGCAAACTCGAGTTCGACCTTATTCGCCGATTTTTGCCCGGACACGCGGTAAAAAAGTTTGATCGAGTCGATGTCGCTGCTGCTGGATACCTCTAGCTTGAAGGTCGTCGAATCTTTGAACACGTGATTGTGCGTGTCCTCGATGACCTTGATCGCTTCCTGCGCGGAAATCGGCCAGACCAGGACGAGCAATGTCAAAAGCAAAGTGACTAGAGCAATTTTACCTTTCATCTATGTATCCTCAATCGGGGTTCAAAATCTTGCTCATTATACCACAGATTCGCATTTCCTCAACGCATCTTTTATCGTACGATTCCCCAACAGGCTGCACCGATCAACGCGCCGGCAACTGAACTGAACGCGTTCACCCAATCGTTGGTCAGCCATTGCCAGCCGCGTCGATGTTCATTCGGCGTGCCGTCAGGGTCGATTTTCTTTTCTGTCTCTTTGTGGCGCGACGGCGAGTAGTAGATCGCCTGCACGGTTGCCCCGAGCAAACTATCGAACAGTGAGCCGGTCAAACCACCCAGTACGGCTGAAGGGACGAGCCAAGCACCACCCCCAACGCCGTCCGTGCCAAGTAACGCATTGACTGAGCCATCCAGCAGCCCATCGATCAAGACAAACAGCATAACCGCCAGCCCCATCGCCAACGCGCCGGCCAGCGTTGCCGCTGTCCCCAGCAGCGACACGCCGCCCGATGTGCCGGGCTCGACCACCTGCCCGTTGGTGATCAGACGCGGCGGTCTTTTGCTGAGCACGCCCAGTTCGGTGGCCCAGGTGTCGGCGTTGACTGTGGCCATCGCACCGACAAAGGCGGCCATCAGCAACGGATGCGGCATGAGCGCAAACGCCAGGGCGAGCAGCGCACCTGCGCCGCCGTTTGCCAACACTTGGCCCAAGTCGCGTCGGCCGCCCTTGTCGAATTTGATGGCGACCGCCTCTTTGGCCGAGACCTTGAAATGCGAGAGCGCGCTCGATAGCACGAAAAAAGCAATCAGCAGCAGTCCCCACACCCAGCCGCCCAGACCGAAAATCATTGTGCCAATGGCTATGGCTCCTAAAACACCGCTTTTTGCCAAAGACCTACGCCAATAGGCCGCCAAGCTGATCAACACACTGATTGCAAATCCGGCGAGCAATGACTCGACCATGTCTCTTTATCCCCCAAACGCCAAGCTGACCAGCAACATCGCCGCCCCAGAGAGCAGAGGCACGCTGAGGTTATCGGTGCCGGCCGGAGACAGCATCTCGGCAATCGTCGCCACAGCCGTCCCCATCAGCGAGGTGACAATGATTCCTACCGGGCCCATCGGCGTGCTGTTGGGGCTTAACGCCGAACCGAGCAGTAGCCATAGGGTCGTAAAGACGCTCGGCAAGGTCACGGCGATCATCGCCACGCTGCCCTCCCAGCTCCGCGAGCCGCCGCCCCAGGCGTATTTGTGCCTGCCCCATCGCTCGCCGACGATGCTGGCAAAGGCGTCCCCCAGGGTCATCGCCATCACCCCGGCGGCGGCGATGGGCACGCGATCGACAGCTCCACCGGTGCGCCACAGCCCGGCAAAGAGCAGGGTGATCGAAACGGCGAAATAAACCGTGCCCGGCGTCGACGCCTCGGTGTCCATCGCCTTGAACGACTGCTGGCGATAAAAGACATAATTGAGCACGATAAACGTGGCAAAGGGAATAATGCCGAAATACCAGTGATCGAACAGGGCCAGAATGCCCCAGATCCACAGTCCCGCGCCAATGTGAATGATCTTGCGCGTGAACGACTGCCGCCACTTGAATCGTCTGCCAATCGCCTCGACGATAAACAGCAGGCCAAATGCATACACATAAGATAGAATCAGGCCAACGATGTCGCCAGGTGTCACCGTTTCCTCCCTCCGGTTTGATCAAACTGCCTTGCTGACTGCTATCACGCCCAGCACTTTAGGCCCGCCATGCACCGACAACACCGGGCCTGTTTCACCGATGACGATCTCTTTGAGCGGGAAATTTAGTTTTTCGGCCAGCGCGCGCGCCATATCTTGGGCTACTTGCCCACAGCGGGTGTGCAGCACCGCCAGACTTTCAAAAGGATGAAATTCGACCAGTTCCTGTTTGATCTGCGACAGCCCGCGCTCATACGAACGCACCATTTTGTGCAGCCCAAGCTGGCCATCGGGCATATCGAGGATCGGCTTGATGTTGAGCACCTTGGTCACACGGCTCAACAATGGGATCAGGGCCGCTGCGCGCCCGCCGCGCTGGATGTGCTCCACCGTGTCGAGTAGGATGAACAGGCGTAGCCGCTCGCGTACGCCCGCCACAACGCGCTCGATTTCATCGATGCTCACTCCCTTGAGCGCAGCTTTCGCTGCGGCCAGCACCTGAAACCCCTGCCCGAACGACAATGACAAGCTGTCGATGACCTTGACCTTTTCGCCAAATCGCTGTGCCGCCATCAGCGCGCTGCTGAACGTCCCGCTGTGCTTGCTGGTCAGGCTCACACAAAGCACCTGATGTCCGGCATCAACCAGCCGCGCGAAAACCTGCTCGAACGCGCCCAGCGACGGCTGTGACGTGCCCGGATGGTGCGGCCCAGCCTCGACCTTGTCCCAAAACGCATCGTGCGACAATTCGCCGTCGAGGTAAATCTCGCTGTCAAAGCGAATCACCAGGGGCACCACAGCAATATCGAGTTGTGCTGCCAATTCCGGCGGAATGTCGCAAGCGCTGTCGGTAACGATTCTAACCTCAGACATTATTTCCCTCTTTTCTGATTGCATTTGAAATCAATCCAAGAATGCCACAGCTTGGACAATTTGTCAATTGTTTTCAGGCGCATATAATAGTTCCTGATCAACTCTGGTTCGATCGAACTGGTTTGGTCAAACCAGGCTATGAAAGGCAACACCGATGCACTCTAAACGTTTCCAGATTCGCGCCGAGCGCCCGGTCAACAAAGAGACCTTTATCCAACCCTGGCCCGAGGTCGGCCTGTCTCCGACGGACAGCCCGTTCGATCCCTGCCCCGGCGTCCGGGTTGAAAATGGCGTGATCGTCGAGATGGATGGCGTGCGGCGCGATCAATTTGACCTGATCGACCAATTTATCGCCGATCACGCGATCGATGTCGAGATCGCCGAGCAGGTCATGGCGATGCCCTCGCTGGATATCGCCCGGATGCTGGTCGATATTCATATCCCGCGCCAGCGCATTCTCCAATTGATCGGCGGCTGCACGGCGGCCAGGTTGGTCGAGATCGTCCGACAGATGAACGTACTGGAAATGATGATGGGCCTGACCAAGATGCGCGCGCGGCGCACGCCGGCCAATCAGGCCCACGTCACCAATCGTAAGGAAAACCCGGCCCTGCTCGCCGCCGACGCTGCCGAGGCCGCTCTGCGCGGTTTTGCCGAAGTTGAAACTACCGTCGGTGTGGCGCGCTATGCCCCGCTCAACGCGCTGGCGATCCTGGTCGGCTCGCAGATTGGGCGGCCCGGTGTGCTTACCCAGTGCTCGGTCGAAGAATCGACCAACCTGCGGCTTGGTTTTCGCGGCCTGACCACTTATTCGGAAACGCTCTCCGTGTACGGCTCGGAAAAGGCCTTTGTCGACGGCGATGACACCCCCTGGTCGAAGGCCTTTCTTGCCTCTGCCTATGCCAGTCGGGGCGTCAAGACCCGCTTCACCTCCGGCACCGGCTCAGAGACGCTGATGGGACACTCTGAAGGTAAATCGATGCTCTACCTCGAAGCACGATGCCTTTTGATCACAAAGGGTGCAGGCAGCCAGGGCACGCAAAACGGTTCGATCAGTTGCATCGCCCTGCCCGAATCGTTGCCCGGCGGCGTGCGCGCTGTGCTCGCCGAAAACCTGATCGCGATGTTGCTCGGATTGGAGGTCGCCTCCGGTAACGACGCGCTGGCTTCACATTCAGAGATGCGCAAGACGGCCAAGTTGATGTTGCAATTTATCCCCGGCACTGATTTTGTCACCTCCGGCTATGGCTCGATTCCCCGCTACGACAATATGTTTGGTGGCGGCAACTTTGACACCACCGAACTCGACGACTGGCAGGTGATCCAGCGCGATATGCAGGTCGACGGCGGCATCGTGCCGGTGCGCGAGGAAGATGTGCTGCGCGCGCGTGAGCGGGCCGCGCGGGCGATCCGAGCCGTGTTCGACGCCTTTGATTTCGGCGGCATCAGCGAGGCCGAAGTGCAGGCGGCGATCGCGGCATTTGACAGCCAGGACCTGCCCGACCGCGACCGCGTGACCGACATCCGCGACGCAGCATTGCTCCTGAGCGGCCCGCTGACCGTGGTCGAGATCATTCGTGTGTTGCATGAAGCAGGGTACCAGGACGTCGCTGCCAGCCTGCTGGAGATGCAGCGCCAGCGCGTTATCGGGGATTATCTTCAAACGTCGGGGATATTCGACCAAAACTTTCATGTCTTGAGCGCGCTCAGCGATCCCAACGACTATCAAGGCCCCGGCAGCGGCTACCGCGTGGAGGGCGAACGATGGCAGAAAATCCAGGACATTCCCCAAGCGTGGGATCCAAAAGAATGGCGAATGGCGAATGGGCGAATCGCAAATGAGCGAATTGCAAATCGCAAATCGCAAATTGACGTTTCACGTTTCACGTCTTCCGTTTCAGAACCCTGGCTTGACGAGGTTGGTCCTGCCCATCTCGGCGCCGAATTGGAGGTCGTCATTGCCCTCGGCCCGGCCTTTGGTGCGACGATCACCGAGACCATCGCCGGGCTGGATCATCGCGACGTGCTGCGCGCGCTGCTGGAAGGGATCGCCGAGGAAGAGGTGCCGGCGCGGGTGGTCAAAATCCATCACACCTCTGACTGTGCCTTTATCGGCCACGCGGGCGCCCAACTCAGCGGCTCTGGCGTGGCGATCGGCATCCAGTCCAAAGGCACAACCGTGATTCACCGCCGTGACCTGCCGCCGCTGGAAAATTTGGAGCTGTTCTCGATGGCCCCCAATATGACCCTGGACACCTATCGCCATGCCGGGCGCAATGCCGCGCGCTATACGCTCAACAAACCTACCACACCCGCGCCGGTCAAAATCGACAACTTTGTCCGGCTTCGTCTGATCGTCCAGACTGCGCTGTTACACCTGAAAGAGACGCAGCAGGTGGATAAAGGGCGAGCGCCAGGGGAGATGGTAATTCGTCAAGAATCAAGCGTCAAACGTCAGGGATAGAGGCAAGCACGATGACGTACGAAGAGTGGGAACAAGGAGTCGATGAGGAGATCAAGCAGGATTCGCTTGACCGGCGGTGCAGTTCACCGTCTGATACTTGATTCGCAAATCTAGCAAAGGAGCACATTCTATGTATACCCGCAGCCAGGATATTTTACAACCGCCCGAATGGTCGATGCAGCGCGCCTATTACAAATCGATGGGCTACTCGGATTACGACCTTCAGCGACCCATGATCGGCGTTGCCAACTCGTGGAACCGCGTCGTGCCGGGGCATTACAACCTCAACCTCGTCTCCGAGTATGTCCAGCAAGGCATTTTCCAGGCCGGCGGCACGCCGGTCGAGTTTGGCGTGATCGCCGCCTGTGACGGCATCGCCCAAGGGCACGTGGGCATGCACTATATCCTGCCCACCCGCGACCTGATCGCCAACGATGTGGAGATGATGGTGCAGGCGCACCAGTTCGATGCCATCGTGCTGCTCTGTTCATGCGACAAGATTGTGCCCGGCATGTTGATGGCCGCCGCGCGGCTGGACATCCCAGCCCTGATGGTCGTCGGCGGGCCGATGGAGGGCGGCTGCCAGTTTGACGGCCGCGCCGCCGATGGCACCTCGCTGACTGAAGGGCTGGGCATGCTCAAGGCGGGCGAGATTGACGAGGCCACCTACTTACAACTCGAAGACTGCGCTACGCCGACCTGCGGCTCATGCGCGTTTCTGGGCACGGCCAACAGCATGTGCTGCGTTGCCGAGGCGATGGGGATGTGTCTGCCCGGCACGGCGACTATTCCCGCCACGCACGCCGCTCGCTTGCGCGCCGCCCAGGCGTCGGGTCGCCAGATCGTCGAGCTGATCCGGCGGGGCATCACCGCCCGGCAGATCATTAACGGCAAGGGCATCGAAAACGCGATTCGCGTC
>JAFGEY010000531.1 GCA_016931365.1 Anaerolineae bacterium | reverse complement strand
CTCCGGCAGCACGTACGACTATATCGACGCCAGAGTCGAACCCGGCCAATGGTACTGGTACTGGCTGGTTGAGCGGGTGCCGGGCGACGCTGCACCGCCAGATCCGGGAGCTATTTACGGTCCGGCGCAGGTGGAGATCCGACTCACTGTCACACTGCCTTACCGCATCTATCTGCCGATGGTGGCGAGTAGTTGGTCCGACCGGCGCTGAAAGGCTTACGATGTCTAAACTGTCGTCGCTTAGGTCCTTTTTTCTGGCTTACCTGTTGATTCTGGCCCTGTGGAGCGGCCTGGGCGATCAAACTGATCGCCCAGGCCAGCCCATGGAGGTACGTGCCGACGCACCGATCGTTGGCGCGTCAGCATCCGACCCGTTCGTGCTGCGCGCCGACAACAGCGGCGTGACTCTGGAATGGTTCGCCCCGGCCTGGAGCCTGCGTACGGTCGAGGGCGAGGACGGTTTGCTTTACACCGCCGTCGACGCACCCGGCTGGGAGATGGGCGATCAGGCTGGCCAGCCGCGGCTTCCGCGGGCGACGGCACTGGTTGTCGTCCCGCCCGACGGCGCGGTGGCGCTGCGCGTCGATACGTTTGATTCGCAGCGCGAGCCATTGCAGTACCCGCTTTTGCCCGCCCCGCGCCTGGTTCCGCTCGGCGACCCGCCCTACGCGCTTACACCCGTCTGGGCATCGCCCGCGCCGTCCGCCGCCACTGACTGGGTGACGCTGGAAGAGGTCGGCTGGCTGCGTGGTCGCCGGCTGGCGCGGCTCACCTTTCAACCGCTGCGCGTCGATCCGGACAGCCTGAAGCTGGAAAGCGTCGGCCGCGTGCGGCTCGAACTGCGCTTTGATGATGCGTCCCCGCTCGCGCGGCCCGCTGTGGGCTGCGCGAGCGGGGACGACAGCCCGCTGCTCGCCACGCTGCAAGCGGCGGTAGTCAACCCGGCGCAGGTGATGCCGTTTGGCCGCGCAGCAGAGGCCCAAATTGTCTCACAAGACGCTGCCGCCCCGCCCGACACCGAGTACCTGATTGTCGCCCACTCGTCGCTGCTCACCGCGACTCTTCCGCTGGCGGCGCACCGTGCCACCGTCGACGGCTTGCGTGTGTTCAGCGTCACCGCCGAGGCGATCTATGACGCCTACAGCGACGGCGCGATCTCGGCGACAGCCATCCGCGACTATATCAGCGCCACCTATCACAGCGCATCGCCGCCCGCGCTCGATTACGTGCTGCTGGTCGGTGACGGCAGCGAAGATGCCCAGGCTGCGCAGCGCATCCCACCTTTTATGATCGACGATCCATGGGGATATGAGACGGGGGGAATCGCTGCCGACAACCGCTTTGTCTGCGTCGACGGCAGCGACCAGATGCCCGACATTGCCATTGGCCGGCTGCCGGTCAACAACGCCGCCGAAGCCGCGGTCGTCGTCCAGAAAATTCTGGCCTATGAGCAATCTCCGCCGCAGTGGCCGTGGAATGCCCGCGCGATCTTTTTCGCTAGCAACTCGTTGGCAAGTACGGCCGAAGAGTTGCGCTTTCGCTATCATGCTGACACGCTCTACAGTTCTTTGCCCATCACGATGACTGGCCAGCGAGTCTATTTTTGCACGACCGGCTGCACCGAGCCGTACCACTATACCAATATCGATCTCGCTGCCACGCTGACGCGGGAGCAGCTTGACGGCGGCAGCCTGCTGACTGTTTTCAGTGGGCACAGCTCCTGGCATCAATGGGCAGTTGATCCGGTCACCTTCAAGCCAATGTTCCACGTCAGCAACGTGTCTGGCTTGCACAACGGCGGCGCACTGCCGGTGGTGATCGAAATGACCTGCTACACTGGCCGCTTTGCTTTCTGGGAAAGTGCCACCCTGGATGAGAGCCTGCTGCGCCACTCCGGTGGCGGAGCCGCGGCGGTCTGGGGATCGACCAACCTGGGCAACGACTCGGGACATGAGGTGCTGGCCGGGCGGTTTTTTTATTACCTGTTCGATGAGGAAAGAACCGAACTGGGTGACTTGACCACCTCGGCCAAGCTGGCCCTGTTTCAAAGTGGCAGTGACCTCGATCTGTTGGACTCGTTTGTTCTGCTTGGTGATCCGGCGATGCGCCTCAACATGATCGTCGTGCCGTGGACAGATCAGGTTTTTCTGCCTATTGTGTTGAGATAATTTGTGGTATACTTGAATAACTTTTCTACTGACACGAACATAGATTACTAACAGAACTGGGCTTGTTATCGAGACCTAAAGGGTATCAGAAATCAATGCTCAGGTCAGTAAGAGATCGAGATGCCAATTTCTAGCCAACTGCGATTTGGGAGGGGATTGTGAAAAAATTTGTCCTGGGAATTATCTTTGTCTTTGTGATGCTCGTCGTACTGATTTGGGTGGGACAGATTGCGCCACCGGCAGCGGCCAGCCCTTTGCTGGGCTTTACTCCCACCTTTACACCGCCTCCCACCAACACGCCGACGGTCACACCCACATCGACGGCCACGCCGCCGCCTGAACCCACATCGCCGCCTGCGGCGACGCCCGTGCCGGGAGACAATACGCCTACACCGGCTGCTCCCACAGACACGCCTACGGCTTTGCCATTGCTGCCCCAAACGGGCGGATCGACGACAATACCGCCTCAGGTGTGGCTTGCTGTGGCTTTGCTCGGTGGCGGGCTGCTTTTCCATTTGCTCCCTGCGCGGCGACGCAACCAATGATTTGACGCTTTCAAGGATAGCCGATGCCCCAAGACACGCCCAACCCCGCCTACGGTGCACACCTGATGGCTTTTGCTGGTATTCCCAGCTTTATGAGGCGGCCCGCCAGTCGCACCCTGGATGGCGTCGACGTGGCCGTGGTCGGTGTGCCTTTTGACGGTGGAGCAGCTGCGTTTCGCAGTGGCGCACGCATGGGCCCGCGCCACATTCGCCAGGCGTCTTTGCTGCTGTGGGGCTACAATCGCGTCTTGCAGGTTGCTCCACTCGATGTGCTCAATGTGGTCGATTACGGCGATGTGGCCGTCGAACCGACCCATATTGAGGATACAATGCGTGCCATCGTGTATGAGGTGGGCAGCATCTTGCAAGCCGGGGCGATGGTGATTGCCTTGGGTGGCGATCACTCGATCTCGCTGCCCCTGCTGCGCGCGCATGCCGCTCGCTACGGGCCGCTGGCCGTCGTACACCTGGATGCACACCCGGATACCTGGCCGGGACGGCCCGATCATGCAACTCCTTTCCGCTATGCGCTTGAGGAAGGGCTGATCGATCAGCAGGCTTATGCGCAGATCGGTATTCGCGGCCCCATCGTCCACGCCGATGACGTTGAGGCCGCGCGAGACCTGGGCGCGCAGGTGTTTACCATCGAGCAGTGTTTTGATTTGGGCATCCCGGCCGTTATCGAGGCCGTGCGCCAGATGGTGGATCGGCGGCCGCTGTACGTCTCGATAGACCTGGATGCCGCCGACCCGGCCTATGCGCCCGGTGTGGGCACGCCGGAGGTGGGTGGCCTGACCAGTTACCAACTGCTGCAAATCATTCGCGGCTTGCGTGGTTTGCACCTGGCGGGCTGCGATCTGGTTGAAGTTTGCCCTCCCTATGATGCAGGCGAGATCACATCCATTCTCGCCGCCAACCTGGCTTTTGAATTTCTCTCCTTGCTGGCGCTCGATCCCTCCTAAACCGCACCGATCTTGTCCGTTTGCCCCCATTGCCACTTTAGAGTACAATTTTAGAGTGTAGCTTGGTTTGATTGCGCAAGGGGTGTGCATGGGCCCGATCGACGAACTCGAAAATCGCATCCGCGAATCCTATAACCTGGTGAGCGAATACGAAACGATGCGCCAGGTTGAGGACGATCCTCGCACCAGGTTGGATCAAGACCGCCAGATCGCCGCGCAGTGGTCGCTGATCCATAGCTATCTGGACGACTATCTCAATCGCGTTGCCTTGCTCCATCTGGTCGTACCCGACGACATCCGTCAGATTGCTGCTCATTTCCCCGCGCTGACCGTCCACGCTGAGAGTACCCAGATCGAATTCGTCAACCGCGATCAAGAACTGGATCGCCTGGACGCCGAACGGCTGCGCGCGTCTCGCTCGCCCTACACCTTGATCGGCGCCCCGGCCGGCTATGGCAAAAGCTACCTGCTCAAGCGCATCCTGGGCAGAATTGAGAGCGACGAGGCAGCGGCCCAGGCCTGGACGTGCCGTTACGTCGATCTCGGCCTCGTGGACGGCGATCCGCCGGCCTGTATCGCCCGGGCATTGATCGGGCAGCCCGCGCGCGACGTTCAAACCGTCGTCGATCAGATCATCCAGGCGCTGGCCGCGCCATCGGCCGGTGCGCGCCGTGCCGTGCTGTTGATGTTCGACGCGGTCGAACGCCTGGATGCCGCAACCGCACAATGGCTGCACGACCTTTTTTCCACCCTGCGCGCGCGGACGTGGATCGACGGTCGCGAGATCATTGTGGTGCGCATCATCGTCGCCGGGCGGACGCCGGAGACGTTTTGGGCCGACTATGAGCGCGCGTACCCTTCCTCGCTGGCTCCGCAGCGCATCTGGCTGACCCCCTTTGATGCCTACCCGATCCAGGAGTTGATCTGGAGCCAGGCCCAGGCGGCGCACGTTCCGCTCGACGACCAGATCGTGATCGAGATCGCCCAACAAGTGCACCACTTGAGCGGCGGGCACCCCGGCGTGATTCGCGCCCTGGTCGAT
>JAFGEY010000530.1 GCA_016931365.1 Anaerolineae bacterium | reverse complement strand
GTATCGAGACCCAGGCGCGGCCCGAACAAGCGAATTTCAGCAGCCTAAACCGCTCGCGTGGTCTCGATATGCCGCCACAAAGAACGTGGCGACTACTCGACCGACGCTTGCTCTCCTTCGATCATTATAGTAGTAGACTTGAAACGGTTTTGTCGAGGTGCATTGCTGCGCCCCTGTGAGTATTGTACTTGAAAACACAGTAACGAGCAAGTGACAAACCGATCCGTGATCAGCCACCAACTCGACATTTCCACCTTAAATTTTGTGAATTTTTCGTATAGGGTACTAGTCAAAACAAAAATATGGTGGTATAATAAGTGGTATAAAAGGGGTTAGAGTGGGGTGAAGTGGGGCAAGCGTTTAAATTTTCCCCTTGAAAACTCTCCCAAATGGGAACAATAAGAACATTTGTTCTATTCCTGTTCGATAGCTTGACGCCCGCTTGTAGGGTGGGGTGAAATCCAAAGGCACATCGATGTTTCTCGGCGAATTCACACACACGCTGGACGATAAAGGCAGATTGACCATCCCTTCCAAGTTTCGCGATGAACTTGATCACGGGGTGGTGATCACGCGCGGCCTCGACGGGTGTCTTTTCGTCTTTACCCACGAAGACTGGCAGCGACTGACCGATATCCTGGGTGAAAAACTGCCCTTTACGCAGGGATCGGCCCGCCAACTGACGCGCTTTTTGTTCGCCGGTGCAGACGATTCGGTCATGGATCGACAGGGGCGCGTTTTGATCCCGGCCTATCTGCGCGAGTATGCCCGGCTTGAATCTGAAGTCGTCGTCGCCGGTGCGAATACTCGCCTGGAACTCTGGAGTCCGGAGCGTTGGCGGGCCTCAATGACCGAAGTTGAGTCCAACGTCGAAGCAATTGCCGAGCAGTTTAGCAATATCACCTTCTAAACGCACTGGGCAGGCCCTGGCTTTTTGCCACTTGTAATGCGGTGAGCACAACTCTATTTTAGCATACAAATGCAAATGGCGAAAGCGGCATGGAGGCAGGCCGATGGAGCGATCCGCTCCACACATTTCCGTACTTGAACAAGAAGTGCTGACAGGGTTGCAAGTTCGATCCGGCAGGCGCTATATCGACGGCACAGTGGGCGCGGGCGGGCACGCCGAAAGCATCTTGCAAGCCAGCGCGCCCGATGGGCGGCTCCTGGGCCTGGATGCAGACCCAACTGCCCTGGCGCTCAGCCGGGAACGACTGTCTCCATTTGGCGAGCGTGCGATTTTGGTGCACAGCAATTTTGCCGACCTGGCCGTTCAGGCCGAACGGCGGGGATTGGTGCCTGCCGACGGCGTGCTGCTAGACCTCGGTCTGTCTTCGATGGAATTGGCCGCGGCGGAACGGGGGTTCTCGTTTCAATCCGATGGGCCGCTGGATATGCGCTTTGACCCACGCGGACTCACCACCGCCGCTGACCTGGTGAACGAGTTGCCGGAGCGCGATCTGGCCGACTTGATCTATCGATACGGCGAAGAACCTGCATCGCGCGCAATTGCCCGGGCCATCGTCGGCGCAAGACCCATACATTCAACAACCCGGCTGGCCGAGATCGTCGCCCAGGCCGTTCGGCGGCGAGAGAAAATTCACCCGGCAACGCGGACGTTTCAAGCGTTGCGCATTGCCGTTAATGACGAGCTGGCAGTGCTGAAACGGGCGTTGCCGGCGACACTCCAGGTACTCAAGTCGGGCGGGCGGTTGGCCGTCATCTCGTTTCATTCGCTCGAAGATCGGATTGTCAAGCAGTTTTTTGCCCGTGAATCGAAGGACTGTCTTTGTCCGCCTGAGGTGTTGGTCTGCACCTGCGGGCACAAAGCGACTCTGGAGCTGGTAACGCGCAAACCTATCTGTCCGGCGCAGGACGAACTGGAGCGGAATCCGCGCAGCCGCAGTGCCAAACTGCGGATTGCGGCCAGGCTTTGAGGATTTTAGCCCTTTTAATATGGCGTGATCTGGATTGAGTCGGGGGAGGGGAAGCGTCGTGGAATTCATTTCACACTGCATCAAAGATAAAACCAAAGGCCGTTTTGGCGACCGGGCTATGATCGGCGTGCTGTGTATTCTGGCCGCGTTTGCATTGCTGGGTTGGATCTATCTTTCCCAGGCCAGCCATGTCGCAATGACCAGCCGTCGCGTGCAAGACCTCGAAGATCAAAAAAAACAGTTACAAGAACAAAACCTCGAACTGATGGCCCAGATTGCCGAATACGAGTCGGTGCGCCGGCTGGCTGAACGTGCAGAGGCGCTCGGGTTTGTCCGCTTACCGTTGGATGAGGTCCAGTTTTTGGCGGTGGCTGAGCCGAAGGATCGAACGATGATGCTGGCTGACGCCTCGCCGGCGCAAACCTGGTGGGCGCAGGTGGCGGCGCAATTTGCCGCCTGGGCGCAGACAGGATCGCCATGAGACGCTCTGGTATTCCTACCATCGAATCGATTAAATCGCCTCCGCCGCCAGAACCGCCCGATCTCCGGCCGTTTCGGCGGATGATGTTTTTTCTGGCTGCGGTGATCGGCTTTTCGCTGCTGATCGCGGCACAGTTTGTGCGCTGGCAGATCATCGAGCGAGATATTTTGGTGGAAGGGTTGGCCGCGCGCGGGGGATATTATGAAGAGATTCCTTCGCAGCGCGGCCTGATCGTTGATCGCAATCAAAATCTGCTGGCTTTGAACAACTATGATTTCGGCATTGAGGCCGCTCCCAACATGATCCCCGATCGGCAAACCCAAGAAGTGGCCGAACAACTGGCCCCATTGTTGGAGATGTCGCAAAATGAGTTGTTTAGCATCCTGGATGGCGATGCGCTTTATGCCCAGGTTGCGCGCCACGTGCCGCGTAACGTTGGCAAAGCGGTGATTGCTTTAGGTATCAAGGGCATTTTCGTCAGGCCGATTGCCGTGCGCATCTACCCGGAAGATGAGCTTGGCGCGCATGTGCTTGGCTTTGTCGCCGGCGATGCCGAGCAGGGCAGCAAGGGCTATTACGGTGTGGAGGGCTTTTATGACAAGGCGCTCAAAGGCAAGACCGGCGTCCGCGATGAGGCCTGGGACCCCTGGACGCGCCCGGTGGCCTTTGCCGACCGCCGCGCCTACGGCTGGACGTTACCTCAGGAAGGCCGGACGCTGGTTCTGACCATTGACCGCACCATCCAATTCTTGTTGGAGCAGGAACTGCGCGCGGCGATCGAACGCTATGGGGCCGAAAGCGGCTGTATCGTGGTGATGAACCCCAAGACCGGAGCGCTGATCGCGGCGGCGACCTATCCAACCTACGATCCAAACCGCTTTGCGGAGACCGAAGAAGCGCTGTTTGTCAATCCGGTAGTTGGCAGACAGTACGAGCCGGGATCGACCTTCAAGGTGATCACTTTTGCCGCCGCGTTGGACACGGGCACCATCCAACCGACCGATCTGTACCAGGATTTGGGCTACATTGAGGTCGGCGGGCGGATCATTAAAAACTGGGACGAACGCAATTACGGCACAGTTTCAATGACCGATGTGTTGATCAAATCGCTCAACACCGGCGCAGCGCATATCAGCACGCTGCTGGGCGCGAACGTCTTTTACAACTATGTCACTCGTTTTGGTTTTGGGCATGAGATCGGCATTGATATGGAAGGCGAGGTTGCCGGCCAGGTGCGCCAGCCCGGCGATGCTGAATGGCACGAATCTGACCTCGGCACCAATGCTTTTGGCCAGGGACTGGCCGTCACCCCGCTCCAGTTGGTGACGGCAGTGAGCGCGGTCGCCAACCGGGGCTTTATGATGCAGCCTTATGTGGTTGAGCAATTGATCCGCGACGATCAAGTCGCAGCGGTCAAGCACGTCACAGTGCGGCAGGTGATCAGCGAGCGGACAGCGCGCATCCTCACCGAGATGATGGTCCGGGTGGTTGAGGATGGAGTGGCCCAGGCTCAAGTGCCGGGCTATCGCATCGCTGGCAAGTCGGGCACTGCGCAGGTGCCAATTGTCGGTGGGTATGACCCCAACCTGACTATCGCTTCCTTTATCGGCTTTGCCCCGGCAGACGATCCGCAGTTTGTGGCCTTGGTTCGGCTGGACAAGCCAACACAGTCGCTGTGGGGATCGTCGACCGCCGCGCCGACCTTTGCCAACGTGGCGCGCATTCTGTTTACACAGCTTGCCATCCCGCCCGACCCGGCGCAATTGGCCAAGGGCGGGCAATGAGCGGGCACAAAGCACTGACTCTGAACGACATCTGCCTGGCTCTGGCCGGACGCGACCCGTTTGAGAGACCAATTCCCGTCGCCAGCGTGGTCATCGATTCGCGGCAGGTGGTAAAAGCAAGTATATTCGTCGCCTTGCCTGGCGAGCAGACCGACGGGCATTTGTACGTTCAAGATGCGTTTGCACGCGGCGCGATGGCCGCCCTCGTGCAGCAAGTTCCGCAAGCCCACCCTCCCCGTTCTTCCCCTTGCTTGCGCGGGGAAGAACGGGAGGGCTTGACAATTTTCGATGTGCGTCAGCCCAAGTCGCCCATTTCACTGCCAGTGTGCATTCTCGTTGACGATACGCTGGCTGCCCTGCAGCGGCTGGCGGCCAGGTGGCGCGATCAACTCGACGTGCGCGTGGTCGGTGTGACGGGCAGTGTAGGCAAATCGACGACCAAAGAGGTCATCGCTGCCGTGCTCGCGCAGCGCTACCGTGTGCTCAAGAGCGAAGGCAGTTTCAACAACGAGATCGGTCTGCCGCTGACCCTGCTTCAATTAACAAGCGAACATCAATATGCCGTGCTCGAAATGGGCACCTATGGCCCCGGCGAGATCACCCAACTCGCCGATATCGCTCATCCGCAGATCGGGGTTGTGACCAACGTCGGGCCGGTGCACCTGGAACGCATGGGGACGATTGAGCGCATTGTCGAGGCCAAGTCCGAGTTGCCCGCAGTGCTTCCTGCCGACGGGGTGGCGATCCTCAACGGCGACGACGCGCGGGTGCGCGCGATGGCGGACAAAACCCCTGCCAAGACGTTCTTTTACGGCCTCTCGTCCTCATGCGACCTATGGGCCGACGAGGTTGAAAGCCTGGGCTTGCGCGGGCTGCGCTTTCGTTTTCATCACGACAGTGATGTGGTACCTGTTGAGGCGCCGCTGGTGGGCGCGCACAGCGTCTACACGGCCTTGAGCGCGGCGGCGGTGGGACTGGCAGCCGGCTTGACCTGGGATGAAATCCTGGCCGGGCTGAATGCCGGAGCGCGCATTCGCCTGATCGAGCGACGGGGCATCAACGGTTCGATGCTGATCGACGACACGTACAATTCCAGCCCCGATTCGGCCCTGGCCGCGCTTGATTTGCTGGCGCAACTCTCCGGATGCAAGATCGCCGTGCTGGGTGCGATGCTCGAACTGGGCAGCTATGAGATCGAAGGGCATCATCGTGTAGGGATGCGCGTAGGGGAAGTGGTTTCGACCCTGGTCGCTGTCGGGCCGTTAGGTGGGTTGATCGCCGATGGCGCGCTGGCCAGCGGGATGTCTGCCGGGCAGGTGATGCGGGTGGCCGACAACGAGCAGGCCATTGCACAACTAAAACTGCTGGTGCAGCCCGGCGACGTGATTTTGATCAAAGGCTCGCGCGGGGCCAAGATGGAACAAATCGTCCGCGCATTGGCCGAATAAACCGTTTGTGGGGCAAACCCCCTTTCATCCGCTCATCGCTAACGTTTGGGGGGCAAGAGGAGGAATAGGAATGGAAAAGACGAGTCTGGCGATTGGCATTGCTTATGATGGTGTAACGCAAGACCCCGGCGGCAAGGACCGGCAGGCATTTGAAAACCTGATCAACACGCTCCTGCAATATTCAAGCCTGCCCCTGACCTTGTGCTTTTACACCGAGGGCGTGCGTTGGGTCACTAAAGAGTCGCCCTACATCGAGCAGCTCAAAGAGATTCGTTCGCGTGGGGCCGACATTCTGGTCTGCCGTGAGACGATGCGCTCGGCAGGCATACTTGGCCAGTTGGCCGTGGGCAAGATGGACAGCTCGGATCATATCGACGACGTGCTGCTCCAGGCCCAGCACGCGATGGTTTTATAGATCGCCGCAGCGAGCGAACCTTGAGCATCGTCATCGTTGGTCTGGCCCGGCAAGGGTGTGCATTGGCACGCTATTTCAGCGCGCGTGGCGACCGGGTAATCATCACTGATGCGCAACCCGCTTCGGCGCTGCAGGGTGAGATCGATGCCTTGGCGGGACTGTCAATTGAGTATGCGCTGGGTGGGCACCCGCTTTCGCTGCTCGATGGCTGCGATCTGGTCTGTTTGAGCGGCGGTGTGCCGCCAGAAACGCCGTTTGGGCAGGAAGCGCGGCGGCGGGGCATCACTCTCAGCAACGACAGCCGCCTGACTTTGCAGCGAGCGCCTGCGCCAATGATCGGCATCACCGGTTCCAGCGGCAAAACGACGACGACGACGCTGGTTGGCGAGATGCTCAAGGCTTCGGGTTTGACCACCTGGGTGGGCGGGAACATCGGCCGGCCGCTGATCGATCGGTTGGACGAAATTCAAGCGGGCGACAAGATGGTGCTCGAGCTTTCCAGCTTTCAATTGCAACTCTTTGCCGAGCCGCCGCCGGGCAGCCCGTACCTGGGGGCGATCTTGAACATCACACCCAACCATCTGGATCGCCACCCATCGATGGCACATTATACGGCGGCCAAGGCCAACATCGTGCGCTTTCAGTCCGAAGCTGATGTGGCCGTGCTGGGGGTCGATGACGCGATCACCGGCAGTTGGTGGCGCGAGGGGCGGGTGCGCATCGAGGCCGGCGAGGGACAGGGGGCTGTTGATTTTCCAATTCAGGCGCGGCGGGTGGGGTTCAGCCTGGTCGAAGCGGTGCCGGAGGGGGCGTTTTTGCAGGATGAACAACTCGTCTGGCACTGGGCGGGGCAGGAACAATCGATCTGCCACGTCGCCGACCTCAAGCTGCGCGGCAGGCACAACGTCGCCAACACGCTCGCCGCGTGCGCGATCAGCGGGGCGGCGGGGGCGACCGCCGAAGCGATGCGCCGGGTAGCGACTACATTTGCGGGCGTGCTGCACCGGCTGGAACTGGTGGCCGAGATCGACGGGGTGCGCTGGTACAACGACTCGATCGCCACCGCGCCGGAACGGATGGCCGCGGCGCTCAATGCATTCGACGAGCCGCTGGTTTTGCTGGCCGGGGGGCGTGACAAGCACCTGCCCTGGGCAGAGGCCGCCGACTTGATCCGGCGCAAGGTGCGCCACCTGGTGCTCTTTGGTGAGGCGGCAGGCCTGATCGCCGGTGCAATTGGAAAGACCGGGGTGGGTGATTTGCAGGTGCATCGCTGTGGTCCGTTGGAAGAAGCGGTGTCGGCAGCGGCGAGGGTCGCGCAGGCGGGCGATGTGGTGCTGCTCTCCCCTGGCGGCACGAGTTACGACGCTTACAAGGATTTCGAGGCGCGCGGGGAACATTTTCGGGCTTGTGTCCGCGCATTGAAGAAAGAGATGGAAGCATGATCGGCGAACAGGTGATGGGCAGGCAAGAGCGAGTCACGCGGGCGCGCACCGATTACGTGCTGGTAGTGATCGTCGCTGCGCTGTGCATCTTGGGGCTGATGATGGTCTACAGCTCTACCTTTGATATGGCCTTCCTGGAATACGACAATCCCAATTTTTTCTTTCACCGCCAGATGATCTGGATGGGGCTGGGCGCGGCGGCGATGATCGTTCTGGCCCGGATCGACTACCGGCTCTGGCAGCGCTGGGCGATCTTGATTATGGCCGGCACGCTGTTGATGCTCGGCGTGGTGGCCCTGGCCGGTAATGAAAAGTTTGGGGCCGCGCGCTGGCTGTGGAACGGCTCGATCCAGCCGAGCGAGGTGGCCAAAATCTCGGTGGTCATTTACATTGCCGCCTGGATCGCTTCCAAGGGCGACAAAATCCGCAAGATCACCTACGGCCTGTTGCCTTTTGCTATCCTGATCGGCCTGGTAGCGGGGCTGATTTTGCTCCAGCGCGATCTGAGCACGGCCTTTTTGATCGCCGTGACCTCGGGCTTGATGTTTTTTTTCGGCGGCGCCGACCTGCTCCAGTTGTTCGCCAGCCTGGTTTTTGGCCTGGCAACTTTTGCTTTTATGATCAAGCAAGAGCCGTACCGCATAGAACGGATCAAGTCCTTCCTCAACCCGATGGCCGACGTGCAGGGCAGTGCCTTTCAGCTCAACCAGGCCTTGATGGCCCTGGCTTCCGGCGGGGTCTTTGGTCTGGGCCTGGGTGGAAGCCAGCAAAAGTACGGCTATGTGCCTGCGCTGCACACCGACACGATCGTGGCCATCGTCGGCGAAGAGTTGGGGCTGATCGGCTGCCTGGTGCTGCTGGGGTTGTTTGTTTTCCTGGCCTATCGCGGATTCAAAATTGCTCTCGACGCGCCCGACGCCTTTGGTGTGCTGCTCGCCGCCGGGCTGACCTGCTCGCTGATCATTCAGGCGCTGGTTAACATTGCGATGGTCACGGCGACGCTGCCCTATGCAGGGATTACTTTGCCGTTCATCAGCTATGGCGGTTCGTCGCTGCTCACGTCGATGGCCAGCGTGGGGTTATTGCTGTCCATTTCGCGCGGGCGGCGCGTAATTCAGGGGACGAGACGTGCGAGTGTTGATTTCGGGCGGCGGGACCGGCGGGCACGTGTATCCCGCACTGACCGTCGCTGAGGCGTTAAAAACACAGCAACCCGACGTCGATGTGCTTTATGTCGGCAGCCCGGATGGGATGGAACGCGACCTCGTCGAGCGGACGGTGTGGCCCTATCGCGGCGTCGATGCCGGGCAGGTGCGCGGCATGTCACCGTGGGCGCTGTTCCGCAACGGGCGCAGGTTGTGGCGCGGCTATCGGCAGGCGCGTGCGCTGCTGGCCGAATGGCCCGCCGATGCAGTCCTGGTGACCGGCGGATATGTGACTGTCCCCGTCGCGCTGGCGGCGTGGCAGCGAAAAATCCCGGTGCTGGTTTATTTGCCCGACCTGGAGCCGGGCTGGGCGGTCCGCTTTTTGAGCCGCTTTGCGACGCGGGTGGCGGTTTCGTTCGACGAGGTAAAACGGTTCTTTGACAGCAGCAAGGTGTGGGTCAGCGGCTATCCGGTGCGCGCCGAGTTGTTCACCGCCAACCGGCAGGCGGGCTATGGCGTCCTGGGCCTCGATCCAGCGCTCAAGACGCTGCTCGTCTTTGGCGGCAGCCGGGGCGCGCAGAGCATCAACCGGGCGGTCGGCGCGGTTCTGGATGATCTGCTGGCTGAATGCCAGGTTGTCCACGTCAGCGGGACGCTGGACTGGCCCGAGGTCGAGGCGCGATACGCCCAACTCCGGCCCGAGTTGCAGGCCCGCTATCACGTGTACCCATACCTGCACGAAGAGTTGATCGCCGCCTTTGCCGCTGCCGACCTCGTCGTTTCGCGCGCTGGCGCGGCGACGCTGGCCGAGTGGCCTGCCCTGGGGTTGCCGAGTGTTTTGGTGCCCTACCCATATTCGGGGCAGCACCAGCACAAGAACGCCGATTTTATGGTCGAGCACGGCGCGGCGGTGTGTATCGGTGATGCCCGGATGGACGCTGAACTAAAACTGACCCTGTTGGCTCTGTTGGGCGATCAAACGAGGTTAAAAGCCATGGGGGAGCAGTCCCGCGCGCTGTCGCGGCCTGACGCAGCTTGCAAGCTGGCAGCAGAACTGATCCGGCTGGCCGGGTGAACGAGGCCTACCCTTCAGCATCGTTGCTTTACAAGAATTCTTTCCGAGCAGCCAAGCCCGGCGGATGCAAAGCATCCGCATTCAGTTCCGGTTGAGTCGGGCTAGGAGGAGCAAGCATGGTATTGCCAATCGAGTATTCTGATATCATCACCCTGATCTTGATGATTTTCGCCTTTGTGGGCATTATGCGCGGCTGGTACAAAGAGGGGATCACCTCGATCTTTGTCGCTGCGCTGGCTATTTTGGTCTGGAAGCCTGCTGTGGCGAACAAGGTCATCGATCTGGTGAATGCGATCATCAAGCTGATCCTGTCCTTTTTCAAGGCCAACCTCAGCCTGGATCCGTCACAGATCAGCGCCGCCGCCGACAGCGTGCAGCCGATCATCGATCCGGCGTCGTTCAAGTTGTATATTATCATTACCGTGGCTTTGCTGATCATTTCATATTTTGTCGGCGAAGCCAATTTCAAGGGCAAGGTCACGCCGATGGGGCGGGTGCTGGGCGGCCTGCTGGGTCTGTTCAACGGGTTTGTGATCGCCTCGCTGGTCAAGCAGTATCTGCTCAACTACCTTGTGGCCAAGAACCAGTACATGGCCTGGTCCGACCAGCTCTCGATCCAGATGACCGACGTGCCCACCGACAATTTCTTTGCCGGGTATGGGATCATTTTCATCTTGATTGTCCTGGTGGCGGTGATTGCGCTGATGATCGCCGGCGACAAGCTCAAGCTCCCTTTGAAGTGAGGGTTGGATGACCTTCAAACGCATTCACTGTGTGGGCATCGGCGGCAGCGGCATTTCGGCCATCGCCCGCGTGCTGCTTGAACAGGGTGTGCAGATCAGCGGGTCAGACTTGCGACTATCGCCGGTCGCCCGGGTGCTGGCCCAGGCCGGCGCGATTGTGTACGAGGGGCACGCGGCCAATCAGGTCAGTGAGGTGGATGCGGTATTGATTTCATCGGCGGTCCCGGCGAGCAATCCCGAGATCGTCGAGGCGCAGCGGCGGGGGATTCCCGTGTTCAAGCGCGCTGAGTTCCTTGGACAACTGATGGAGGGCAAGGTCGGATTGGCCGTCGCCGGGACGCACGGCAAGACGACGACGACGGGCATGAT
>JAFGEY010000529.1 GCA_016931365.1 Anaerolineae bacterium | reverse complement strand
TCCAGGCAAAATGTGTGAACATGGGACACATCTTATCTGGAAAATGCAGAATGCTCAAGTCAGATCACTTTTCGCGAAAGTCCAGCTACCAACAGAAATGGGGAGATCAGATTGGACTGGAGCGCACTTGTCTCAACGCTGGGCTTGATTTTCATCGCCGAATTGGGCGACAAGACTCAACTGGCCGTGATCACACAGACATGCAAACACCGCCGCCCGTGGGCCGTTTTCTTTGGCGCAAGTTTGGCCTTGACCCTGGTCACGCTGATCGGTGCGCTGGGCGGCCAACTGCTTAATCAATTCATCCCGACGAGTATCTTGCGCCTGGTCGCTGCCGGCGCATTCATCGTGATGGGCCTTTTGATTCTACGCGAAGCGATCAACAAGCGGGTTGACAACGAAAGCGCTTGCGCTCTCGATCCCGGCGCCGACTGCACACCGACTTCCGGCTGGAATTGGAAGGCCTTTACCTCGACATGTGGATTGCTCTTTGTCGCCGAGTTGGGCGACAAGACCCAGCTTGCCGTGTTGAGTATGGCCAGCAAATCGGCCGCCCCCTGGGCGGTGTTTGCTGGCGGCGCACTGGCTTTGATTTCAGTCACCGCGCTCGGCGTCGTCGGCGGGCAGGGCCTCTGCAAGCTGGTGCCGGAACGCATTTTGCTGATCGTTTCTGCCGCCGCATTTATCTTGATGGGTATCCTGATGGGCGCGGGTATCCTGTGATCGAAATTTGCCCAAGGAGATCTCAATGAGCCAACAACCCGACCAACAGCGGCCCCCCCTGCCCGACGTGACCCTCGAACAGTTGTCCGCACCCTTGCGCGCCGCCGCCGCACGCGCCGGCTGGACCACACTGATGCCGGTGCAGGCCCGCGCCATCCCTTATTTGCTCGCCAAACGGGATATGATGATCCAGGCGCGCACTGGCAGCGGCAAAACCGGGGCCTACATCCTGCCGATGTTGGAACGGATCGATCCCTCGCACGACGTCTGCCAGGTGCTGATCCTTGTACCGACGCGCGAACTGGCCCACCAGGTGTCACTGGAAGCCGAAACCCTGTGCGGCGATACGGGCATCCGCACCGTGGCCGTCTATGGCGGGGTCGGCTATCGCGCGCAGATCGACGCGCTCCAAAAGGGTGCGCACATTGTCGTCGGCACGCCGGGCCGCGTGCTCGATCACCTGCTCAGGCGCACCTTTTCGCTCGACCACCTCGACCTGTTCATCATAGACGAAGCCGACCGCATGTTGTCGATGGGCTTTTACCCGGACATGCGCGAGGTGCAACGTTACCTGCCCAGGCGGCCGCTCAACATCTGCATGTTTTCGGCCACCTTTCCCGCCCTGGTGATGCGCACGGCGCGCGTCTTTATCCGCGATCCCGAGTTCATTACCCTCAGCAGCGATCACGTCCACGTCACCGAAACCGCGCACGTCTTTTATGTCGTACCCGGCATGGACAAGGATCGCAGTCTGGTGCGCATCATCGAGATCGAAAACCCCACTTCGGCATTGATCTTTTGCAACACCAAGACTCGCGTCCATTACGTCAACGTCGTCTTGCAGCGCTTTGGCTATGACGCCGACGAGATCAGTTCCGACTTGTCGCAAAGCGACCGCGAGCGCGTCCTATCACGGGTGCGCCAGGGCACGCTGCGTTTTCTGGTCGCCACCGACGTTGCCGCGCGCGGCATCGACATCGCCGAACTGTCACACGTCATTCTATACGAGCCGCCCGAAGACCCCGAAGGCTACATCCACCGCGCCGGGCGCACCGGCCGCGCCGGCGCCGCCGGCGTCGCAATGACGCTGGTGAACAGCCTCGAAAAACCCAGCCTCGATCGCATCGCCAAGCACTACAGCATCGATATGGAAGAACGCCCGCTACCCAGCGACGCCGACGTGGAAGCCATTGTCTCCGAACGGGTGATCGCGCTGCTCGAAGCCCGCTTGCGCAAACGCGACAAACTGCAAACCGAACGCAGCCAGCGCTTCGTCCCGCTGGCCCGCACCCTGGCCGAAAATGAGGATGAATTGGAAATATTTACGATGTTAATCGACGACTATTACCAGCAGATGCTTCACGCACCTGCAGTCGGCCCCACCGACGAACCTGCCGAAAATCAACCAACACAATCACCATCAAAACGCCGACGCTCCCGCAACCGGCGTCGATAAAATTCAAGGAGGCGCGATGAAACAGTTTTGTCTCACCACATCGATGAGCAAGCGGCTGATCGGCAAGGCGCTGGCCGCCCATCCCGACATCCGGGCCGTGCTGCGGCAGGGCACGCTGGCGATCATCGCCGGGACGACCAACGGCTATGTCGCCGAGGAAACTCTCACCGCTCTGGGCCAAGCTGATGGCTTTACGCGCGCCGGCTTTCGGCGGGGATTCACTGCTGCGCCCGGAGCCAAGGCGATCAATGCCGAGTTCTCTGGTGATGTGATCCTGGTCGACGGGCAGTGGCAGCGCGGCAAAACGGTCGATCAGGTCGCCGACGACCTCAAAATGGGTGACATCATTCTTAAGGGAGCCAATGCCTTTGACCGGCACGGGCAGGCTGCGGTGCAGATCGGCCATCCCAAAGGCGGCACGATCTTGGCCGCGCTGCCGGCGGTGATCGGGCGGCGCGTGCGGTTGATCGTGCCGGTGGGGCTGGAAAAGCGCGTGCCTGAAAACATCGACACGTTGGTGCGCCTGTGCAATGCGCCCGGCGGCGAAGGCCCGCGCCTGATGTCGCTGATCGGCGGCGAGATATTCACCGAGATCGACGCCCTGCGCCTGCTGGTCGGCGTCGACGCGCACCTGTTCGCCGCGGGCGGCATCTATGGCGCGGAAGGCTCATCGTGGCTCGGTGTGTGGGGCACAACAGAGCAAGAAAAAGCCGCCGTCGCGCTGATCAAGTCGATCGCCGACGAGCCGCCCTGCTCGGTATAACCACCGGGCAAAACCAGGATGAAAAACACGCCCCGATCCCGCCTTCTCCGCCCCGCGATCGCCCTGCGCGCGCTTTATTTTTTGCACTATGGCAGCTCGGCATCGTGGGTTCCGTTCTTTAACGTCTATTTGCAACAATTGGGACTGACTGGCTTGCAGATTGGCATGCTCTCCGGCGTGCGCCCGGCGGTGGCGACCCTCATCCAGCCGCTGTGGGGGCTGATCGCCGACCTGGGTGGGCGTCGCCGCACGCTGTTGTGGACCGCGCTGCTGTCGGCTTTGGCAACACTGGGCTTTATCTGGACCGGCTCGTTCTGGCCCGTCCTGGTGTGGATGATCGTGCTCGCTTTTCTTGCCACCCCGATTGGACCGTTGGTCGACAGCCTGGTGCTCGATTATCTCGAACTGAACCGGCGCGCGTCATACGGGGCGCTGCGCATGTGGGGCGCGGTGGGCTGGGCGGCCATGTCGTTTGCCGTGGGGCAGGCGATCGCCGGGCGCGACATCCGCCTCACCTTTGGTTTTGGCGCGGGGCTGATGGGGTTGGGCTGGCTGCTGGCTGCGCGCGCCGCCGATCGGGACGCCAGATCGCGCGCCCTCGCCAACCGCTGGCGCGACCTCGGTCCGCTGCTGCGCAACCGCAAGCTGTTAACCTTTTTGACTCTGGTGATGCTGCTGCAAGTCGGCGCATCGTCGTTGTTCAGCTTTTACTCGATCTATATGACCGAGTTGGGCGCATCGAACCAGCTCATCGGCCTGGCCTATGGCATCCAGGGGATCAGCGAACTGCCCGTCTACTTGATCGCGGCGGCGGTGATCCGGCGCATCGGCGCGGCGCGCGCGGTGACGATCAGTTTTTTTCTGTCGGCGATCCGCGCGCTGCTCTACTCGGCGATCTCGAATCCCGGGCTGGCGGCGGCCACGCAAGTGATGCACGGCACGTTTTCGCTCTTTCTGGTCGCCTCGGTCGAATATGTCAACGAGCTGGTGCCGGCCGAGTGGCGGGCGACGGGCCAGTCGATCCTCTCGGCGGCCTATTTCGGCCTGGGATCGATCCTCGGCAATACGCTCGCCGGGCTGCTCTACGACCGGGTCGGCGTGCAGAGCATGTTCCGCCTGGATGGCTTTTTGATCCTGGGTGTGGGGCTGATCGCCGTCTGGGTGTTGAGAGCGCCGGCGGGCGCGGAGCTTTAGACCCTAAAGGTCTTGGAGACCTTTAGGGTCTGCAAGATATGATCTCTGTCGTGTATGCCAGGGTGTTCGATGACCAGTGGTTTACCTGGGAAGATCTGGAGCACGTGCTCAAGGTCATTGACGAACGGATGGCTGAGAAAACACAGTAACTTGGCAAGCGGCGGGGCTTTCTCATTCTCTTTTGTCGGCGGTCACCCGTCGACACGAGAAAACTAGACCCCCAGCAATTGCACCAGGTTGCCCCCCATCACCAGAGTTTTTTCTTTTTCGGAAACAACGCCATCGAGCGCGGCGTCATACATTGCCTTGACCACGTGCGGCCACTGGAAGGGGGCATCCGTGCCAAACAGCACGCGCTCGGCGCCCAATGCCTTGATCGCATCGAGCACCGCCTTGTAGGTGGTCGCGCTGCCGATGAGATGCATATTGGGGCACTCTTTTGCCACCTCGACCACTACCCGGTTCATCATCGGGTCAGTCATGCCCATATGAACCATCATGATCGGCGTTTCGGGGAACATCCTGGCGATTTTACGTGCGCGCAGGGGATGGGTGCGCTCATACGCGTCCGGGCCGATATGAAAGGCCAGCGCCTTGCCCGTTTTGGCGATCGCCTCGGCGACCGGCAGCGCAATCTCGGGGTCGTCGATAAAGTAACAGTTTTGCGCGCCGTTCATCTTGACCCCGTAGAAACCGTATTCCTCGGTGCAAACCCGCACCATTTTGAGCGCGTGCTCGACGCTGACCGTCGGGTCGGCCCAGCCAAAGCCGATCAGCCGGTCGGGGTATTTGCGCGTTGCATCGTAGATATAGCGATTATGCCCTTCGATTTCGACCCCGTTGTAATCGGGCTTGAGCCAGACCAGCGTCTTGTCGATCCCGGCGCGTTCCATCCGCGCCAGGTGTTTTTCAACCGCAAAATCACCGCCCGTGGGGGCAATGTGCGTATCGGCATCGATAATCATTGTTTCACCTCCTGGTTATGAAAAGATGATCGCCGACCACAGCCGGCCGACCGTCACCCATGTTACAGCTTGTCCCACCAGCCAAAGCAGCGCCTCAGGCGAGCGCTGTTGCCGGCGAACACATCGGCATGGTGCTCCACGGTCACCAGTTCGCGCATCACCGCCAGTTGAGCATCCAGGTCGTCGGGGGGAAATCAGAGCCAAAGCATATCTTGTCGTAGCCAATTTCTTCGAAAACGTAGATGATCTGCATTCTGTTTCTCCCATTTCGATGACCGCCCGGCCGGTCGCGGTCGGCGGTTGGTCGTCGGCGGTCTATTGGGCGAAAAACGTCGTCACCGAACCAGCAGGGGCCTTGTAGCCCAAAATGCCGCTTTGCAGGACAAACTCGCCCAAAGCGACATAGTTTTCATCCGGCGCGGTGCGATAAGCGCTAAAAGCAATTGCCTCGCTGCCACGCACAATGATCGGCACCTCGCACGCCTCGTCGGCTATGTTAATCACAGCAAAGGCATCCGGATGCCTGGTGCCGTTGGATGCAAAAGCGATCAGCACGACTTGCGAGTCGTTGCAGCGCACGCGCGCCACCTTCATTCCCGGCTGCCCGGCGCGGCAGACCTGCTTGAAGAAAAAGTAGCCCGGCTCGACAGTATAGCTGCCCCCTTCCGGTGCGACGCGGAACGCGGTACCGGGATTGGGATCGCCGCCGACCCATTTGCCGCTCCACTGCACCGCCGCCCAGGGGATGATCGCATTGACCTTGGCCCCATAGATGTTGTTGTGCATCTCCCAGACGAAAAAGGCATCCATTTTGGCCCAACTGGTGCTCGTCACCCAGGCGTGCAGATCGGGCCGCTTGGCGCGCAAGAGATCGAGGCCCGCGCTGCGCCAGTCGCCATACCAGCGGCCGGGATCGCGCCCCCAAAAACCGTGTGAAGTAACGATCCCCAGGTTTCTGAGTGCCATCGGATCGTCGGCGATGGCGTCGGCATAGCCCCACTCGTGAAAACGATACCAGTTGCTCGACTCGCCGGGAGCGATGTCCACATCTTGCATCCCCTGCGCGTCGAGCATGGGACGCATAAAGGCAATGAAATCGGCCACCTGCTCCGGCGGCCAGTACATATTGTAATCGTGGTTCAGCCCACCCTCGGTGCCATCTTCGGGCCAGCGCATCCAGTCTTCGCCCTCATTGTGCAATCCCACCCACTTGACCGGCAAACCCTCGACCTCGCGCAGATATTTAGCCCAGGAAATGATATACTTGGCGACTTCATACTTGCGCTCCGGGTCGAGGTCGCGCCCGCGCGCGATACGTTGCCTGGTCGTCCAGCCTGGCGGGCCGTACAGCGTGGTGACGATCTCCAGATCGCCGCCGCGCGCGCGAGTGCGCTTGAGTCCCTCGCGCACAAAATAGCGCATCCACCGGGTGGCCTTTTCGTGATTATACGCTTCCATATCGATCACATAAGGATCCCAGTCATAATCCTCGCCCGGCTCGTCCTGATGGAACGAATCGAGGAACATCTTGACTACTCCCGGCTTGAGGCCGTCGTCGCCAAAGGTCAGTTCGATAATCTCCTGGCGCTGGGCCTCGGTCAACGTGCTGAACCCACCATAGTCCTGCGGGTCGGCGCCGTAATCGCGTGTCTGCGCCGCCTCGACATAGTTGACGCCAAAGCCGTCCCAGTCGCGCAAGGCTTTGGAAAAATCGACGATCGCCTGTCGCATGTCAATTTCCTTTCTTCCCCACCATCTCGTTACGCGCAGTTTTCACCCTGCCCATTTGTCACTCACAAGTCAGTGTACCAGCCCCCTACTCAAATGTCAAATTGACAATGTGCGTGCGCTGTGATATGCTCACTCGCACAAACCGGGCCTGAAACGCAAATTGAGGAGATCAAATGAGCAAAACACTTGAAGGCATTGTCGTAGCCATGATCACGCCGATGAACGAGGACGAATCGGTCGATGAGGCCGGCATCCGCACCGTGGCCCGTTATCTGATTGGCAAAGGCGTGCACGGACTTTTCCCCGGCGGCAGCCAGGGCGAGTTCTATGCGCTGAGCGTCGAGGAGCGCAAGCGGGTGCTGGAAACCGCACTCGATGCCGCCAACGATGACGTGTTAGTCGTCGCCCACGTTGGCGCGATCACCACTCACGAGGCCGTCGCCCTTGCCCGTCACGCCGAATGGGCCGGAGCCGACGCCGTCGCCGCGGTGACGCCCTTTTTCATCAACCCTTCACAAGACGAGTTATATCGCTATTTTGCCGATATCTGCGCCGCGACCCGCCTGCCGGTGCTGGCTTATGACAACGTGGGCCGGACTCACGTTGTTTTGAGCACATCGACCGTGGCCCGCCTGGCCCACGATATCGACAATTTTGCGGGCATCAAGGATTCCAGCGGCGATCTAACTCAACTGGCCGAGCACATCCGTCTCTGCCCGCCCTCATTCAAGGCTTTTATCGGGCGCGATTCGCTGATTTACGGCGCGCTGCTCTACAAGGCTGCCGGCGCGGTCGCCGCCACGGCCAATGTAGCGCCCGAACTGGCCGTGGGCATTTTCGATCACATCCGCGCGGGCAATTTGCAGGAGGCGTTGGCGCTTCAGAAAAAACTGGCCCCGGTGCGCATCGCTTTCGGATTAGGCACCTTTCCGCTGGTGGTCAAGGAAGCGATGGCGATGCTTGGCCTGCCCGCCGGCCCGGCGCGCCGACCGATTGAGCCGTTGTCGGATGAAGCGCGAAAAAAACTGCGGCAGCTCTTGATCGAGGCGGGCGTTTTGCAAAGCCTGTGAACCGGTCCGGCTCACAGGTCGCTTGCAGTCGGAATCCTGGACTCGCATGGCACGCCGGTCTGACACAGACCGCAGCCATAGCCGTCGAACCCGTAATGTTCCATTACGTAGGGCTTGGTGACCCGGTTCATGTACTCGCTGCACTTGACCTTGTCGTGCCCCCGTGCCGACAACGCCCCGGCCGGACAGCGATCGACGCACTTGGCGCAAATGCCTTGTGTGTAAAAAAGGCAATATTCCTGATGCTGTGTGTACGGCCTCGGCGTCGGCGAGATCGACAGCCGCGCCACCACCGAGCCGACGCGCATCGCCTTGCCCGCCGGCGTGATCAGTCCATCGCAGAGGCCAAAGGTGCCGAGCCCGGCGGCATAGGCCGTGTGCCGCTCAGACCAGGTCGAGGCATAGACATATTTATCCGAGTCGACCGACCGCCACTCTGAGCACAACATCGGCGCGACGGACAGACAGCCCGCCCCGGTCAATGCATCGACGACATGCTGGCGCAATTTGTCGTTAAACTGTTCGCCAAAGACGCGCGACCGCGCCCAGCGCTCGGCAGGAACCCGCGTCTGCATGCGGTTGGTCTCTTTGGTTGCCATTGTCTGCGGCAGCACCCAACTGATTGCTGTCAACGCTTCCGGCGCGACGTCCTCGGCGGGAAAGGCCAGGTCGAACAGTTCTTTCGGTGTCCAGTGGAATGGCCCGACCACCTCTTTGTACAACGACCACAACGGATCAGCCCCATTCGCAAAGCCGACCAACGGCTCCGCCCAGGCAGATTCGTCGCCAAAAGAGCCACCAAGGATGTTTTCAGGCCCGGCAACAAACTCAGCGATCGCCGCCTTGATCCAGACAGCCCAATCATGCTGGTTATCCATCGTCACTCCTTTGCCATATCAAGGTGAAATTCATGCACGCGCTCGTAACGGCGACCCACTGCGACGCGAATGTCGCCGCTCGTCTGGTTGAACACCGCCGACCAGATCGTGTTGTTCTGCGACACCTCCGCGAGCAGCGCCATCGCTTCAGCCTCGGTCAACTGCCCCGACGATTCAAGCAGTGTCGTGTAAGCCTTGTTGTACCGTCTGCAGGGCGAATGCGCGCCTTCAGGACGCACTTGGCTGAGGATGAAATTGGTGCACACCTGCCAGGCGCTCTCGCCCGGCAGCACGATCATTTCACCATCAACCCATTCGATGATGGCAGACGCGCCGCCCACGTCGGACACAAGATAATGCACTGGCGGGCCATTCCCCAAGTCGATCCGATACTGACCGAGCAGATCGACTGCCTCGTCGACTGTCGCCGCATAGTCGAGCATCAGCCGGATGGCGTGCAGCGTGCCGATAGTTGCCTGCCCCGGCTCGCCGTCGTCGCGGGCGTGGTCGACGGCCATCATCCCCACCACCAGCCCCTTTTCGTTCATGCCGTCAAAGGGCCACATCGGTGCGTCGAGCAGGTTGTCGCGCGCGCCCAGGCCGGGGCCATACTCAGTAAAGCCAAGATAATCGATATCAACGATGGACACCGAATCGTAGGCACCGTCGGGATGGGTGAACAAAACCAATGTGGGGCGATGCATCCAGTCAAAGTTGCGGCCAAAGATCCGGTCGCCGTCCGGCGTCTGAGCAGCGAAACAGCTACAGGCAAAGCCCACCCCGACGGTCGGCGCGGCAGCCTGGTAGCCAGTTTGTAGAAATTCGTCAAACGCATAGTCGGCGTAATAGTGCATCACATACAGGGGAAAATCATCGACCTTTTTTAGCGAGGCCAGCGTGCGTCCTTCAGGCGTGTTTTTGCTCCTAAACATTTGCGCGCCCAGCCAGATCGCTGCGCCAAGAATCAGGATCAGGAAGACAATGAGGCCTATCTTGAACCATCTATGGGGCATTGGGGCACCTCCTTTTCCAAAACCATCCGACAAGATGATTTTAGAGCATTCCGCCTTTTCCGTCAAAAGTTGGTGCGCCCGCGCCGCAAATATGCTATAATGATCGAGAGTTAGTCTGGGGTTGTATTGGCAAGCCCGTGAAGCAAAACAGAAAGGAATCAACGATGTTTTTCGAACTGCGACAGTATCGGGTCAAGCCGGAACGGCGCGACGAATGGGTCGAACTGATGGAAGAGGCAATCATCCCCTTTCAGATTTCGCAGGGAATGGTCGTACTCGGCAGCTTTGTTGGCGAACAAGAGGACGATCTGTACGTATGGATTCGCCGCTTTGAGAGCGAAGAAGAGCGTGTGGCGTTGTACGAAAAGGTCTACCAGAGCGATACCTGGAAGAACGAGATCGCGCCCCGCGTCGGCGATATGCTTGATCGCGAGCGCATCGTCGTCACCCGGCTGGTGGCAACGCCCAAGTCGGCGATCCAATAAAAACTTGCCAATCCGAGCAAAACAGGGCATAATACAAACAGGAGGGGGAAATTCTGGCTTGGCAGATGCGGAGGTTTGTATGGCGGATGACAAAAGTATGATCGCGGCGCAGGTCTTGTCGAGCATTGCGCACGATTTGCGCAGCCCCCTCAACGCAGTGATCGGCTTTTCCAAAATTATGATCAAAGGCCTCGACGGCCCATTGACCGATATGCAGCTTGCCGATCTGGAAGCGATTCACACCAACGGGCAGATGATGCTGGATATGGTCAACGAGATCGTTGATCTGGGCAAGCTAGAAGCCGGCACGCTTGTGCCCGGACAGTCCGAGGTTTACCTGACTTCGGTGATCGAAAAAGTCACTACCCAGGCCGAGTCTCTGCTCAAAAACGAACCCGTCAGCATCAACTCCAACACCGGCGACCCGTTGATCTCAATTCGCGCCGAAGAAATGCACATCCGCCAACTGATCCTCGATCTGATCCTCATCACTGCGCATCTGGTCCAGACCGGCGCGGTAACACTGAGCGTCGAAAGCGACCGCCATCTGGTCAGCGTGTCTGTGCTCGGTCAAGCCCAAGACGGGCTATCGTTGGATGCACAGACCATTTTCGAGGCCTATCGATCCGGCGGCGCATCCCCAGAACAGCGCGTCGACCTCTACAGCCTCAAACTGCTGGCCTGCGAAAGACGAACCTGGCTGTATCACGGAGAATTTTGGGGCGAACAATCCGCAGACAGCGCCATAGCCTTTGGTTTCAAGCTGCCTACGTCCCGGTCCCAAATTTGACCCACAGTCGGAGTGAGCGTTTCAGTGGTTCCAGGTCGGCCAGGTCGTTTGGAAAACAGTGCTGTAACTGCTGGTCGAGCAATTGGACGCCAACCTGTTCCAACGCGGAGCGGGTTGCCAGCACCTGCACGATGATATCCGAACACTCGCGCCGTTCCTCAACCATCCGCTGCAATCCACGAATTTGCCCCTCGATCTTGCGCAGCCGGTCGATCAGTTGTTTATCGGTGGACGACATTTCGTTTTCGATCTCGCACCTCCATCGCTTGACAAACCACCACAAATGTGATATACTTTCACCCAGATACCCATACCCCCTAGAGGTATGATCGTCAATAATTATACAAGCTGTTGAAAGAATTGTCAAGCGTGAACGCAAGAAAAGAACCGAACCGACAAGAGGAGAAAAGGTGAGCAACCTGATCTTTTCACCAACGTTGAACTTTAACCTCACTTCAACAACCAAGACAGAACAAGATGTGATTGTTATCGGCGGTGGGCCGGCCGGCCTGACTGCCGCGCTCTATGCTGCGCGCGCGAATGCCAATCCGCTGGTGCTCATTGGCGAAGCGGCCGGCGGACAGGCGGCGACGACGCATGAGATCGAGAACTATCCCGGCTTTCCGGATGGCGTCGGCGGCGCGGCCCTGGCCCAGCAGATGCAATCCCAGGCCGAGCGTTTCGGCGCGCAGGTGCAGTTTGATTTTGCGACCGCGGTTGATTTCAAGGCTTATCCGTTCAAAATCAAGACACAAATGCAGGCCTATACGGCCAAAGCGGTGATCGTTTCCACCGGGTCGACGCCGCGCAAGCTCGGCGTGCCGGGCGAAGACAAATTTCGCACGCATGGCGTATCGTATTGTGCAACTTGCGACGGCTATTTTTTCAAAGACAAAGACGTGATCGTCGTCGGCGGCGGGAACAGCGCTCTCGACGAAAGCCTGTTCCTGGCTCGCCTGGTGAACAAAATTACGATCATTCACCGGCGCGGCCAACTTAGAGCCGACCCTGTCTTGCAGAAACGCGCGCTCGAAAACCCTAAAATCGAGTTTTTGTGGGACTCGGTAGTCGAGGAAATCCTGGGCGACACGGAAGCCAACGCCTTGCGCGTGCGCAACGTCAAGACCGGCGACGTTCAGACATTGGAAACGGGCGGGGTGTTCATTTACATCGGCCACACGCCCAACACCAAGCTCTTTGCCGGGCAACTGAAAATGGACGAGGCCGGCTATATCATCACCGATCGCCGCCAGCACACCAGCGTGCCTGGCGTCCTGGCCGCCGGCGACGTGCAAGACCCCATTTTCCGGCAGATCGTCACTGCCGCCGGCACCGGCTCCGCGGCAGCGATCGAAGCGATTCGTTTTTTGGATGAGCATAACGCTCTCACAACATAAATCCAATATTGAAGGAGAAAATACCTCATGAGTGACGCAGTGAAACACGTCAGCGATGCCGAATTTGAGGCGCAAGTGATCAAATCAAAACTTCCGGTGGTGGTCGATTTTTGGGCGTCCTGGTGCGGCCCATGCCGGATGCTGGCTCCGGCCGTCGAAGAGCTGGCCCAGGAATACCAGGGCAAGGTGGTGTTTGCCAAGATGAACACCGACGAGAACCCCGTGACGCCGGGCCAATACAATATCATGAGCATCCCGACGCTGCTCTTTTTCAAGGACGGCGAACTGGTCGAGCGCAGCATCGGCCTTAAAGCCAAGCCCGCGTTGAGCAAACTGGTCGACGACAAGCTGCTGTCATAATGCAAGCCAAAGCGTTTTTGCGGGAAAACGGGCTGTTCATCGGCGTCATTGTCGCACTGGTGCTCGCTTTTTTGCTGTTGCGCACCAAGGGCGACAAGGTTGGCTCGCTGGTCGAGTTTGACGCCATGATCACCACCGGACAGCCGGTTGTTGTCGAGTTTTACGGCAACACCTGAAGCGCCTGCCTGGTGGCGAAACCCGTCGTCGACGGGATCGAAAAAGACTTGCAAGATCGCGCGAAAGTGATTCGGCTGGACATCGGGAATGAGATCGGTCAACTGGCCGCCCAGCGATACGGCGTGCGCAGCGTGCCAACGTTGTTCGTTTTAGATGGGCAAGGCCAGGTGAACGACTATGTCGTGGGAATACCCAATCGCAAGGCGGTTGTGGATATGGTCAACACTTTATTGGAGAAGGGAAATGACTGAGACGGTTGAAAAACAGGTTCAGGTGGTGGTGCTCGGGCACAGCTGTGATGAGGTGTGCGCACGGGGTTGAGGCCCACGTCGGTCTTCGGCGGAGACCACACGGGCCGTACAGGCTTATGTCACCAGTGTTTATCAGGGTCGCGTCCAGATGGCTTATTATGACGCGGCGGATCCCAGTGTTGAAAAGCAATTTGCCGAGGTTGTGGCAGAAGCGGAAAGACAGCATTGGCCTTACCCTCTGGTGTTGATCGACGGCACGCCGGTGATGGCCGGACACGTCGACGCCTATGGACTGATGCAGATGTTGAGCGACGCATTGAGCGGGGAGGCCTGAGGCGATGCCGATTTTTGAGTACGTCTGCCAGGAATGCGGCACCCGGTTTGAAAAGCTCGTCCTGTCGGGCCGCAGCAACAAGGCCAAGTGCCCCCAGTGCGGGGCTGAAGAGGTCGAAAAAGCGATCTCGCGGTTCAGCGCCGGCACACCCAGCGCGAGCCTGGGCAGCGCCGGGGCAGCGAATTGCAGCCCCACCGGCGGTTGAGGGCTCAGACACAACTGAGGGCCGGTGGCTCTCACTCGGACACAGAAAATCCCTGCGCGCTCAAGCGCGCAGGGATTTTCCATTTTACGACACCCGATTCAGCGACCGTTCTTCCGAAAAACCTTCAGGGTATCGCTGGCGCAGCTTGTCGACGTTTTCTTGAGCGATTTGTTCCAGCGGGATGCCCAGGCCATCGGCCATCACCGCCAGATACCACAGCACATCGCCCAGCTCTTTGCTCAGTTTTTCCTTGTCCAGTGGATGGGCATGAAAAAACGCCTTTTTGATCATCTCGGCCACTTCACCCGATTCCCCGGTCAAGCCCAGCGCCGTATAGATCAGCACTTTTTCGACATCTTGTCGATGGCCTGCCGTGCGCAGAGCCAATCTTTGATATTCATTCATATCCATAGGTTGTGCTAAATCTCCTGTAATTACTCTTGCGCTGCTACCTCAGCCTCGACGCGCGCACGATACTCAGCCATCTCAATCAGCCGGCCGCCAGTCAAACGCGACTCTTCGGCGGCAAAAGCCATCAGGTGGCTTTCCAGCAAATCGCGGGCGGTGGTGTGCAGCGCCGCCGCATTGCCATTAAGCGCCTGGACAAAGGCGGTCATCACGCCGTGATCGCCGCCTCCGTGGCCGCCCGCCACCTCAGCGATAGGTACCGGATGCTCCTTCAGCGTGCGGAACGGGTACAGGGTCAGCTCGCCTTTGCCATCGTGGCCGCGCAGGCTGGCCCGTGTGCCATTGTAGCGCATGGTGCGGCAGTTTTCGTGCGAAAAGGCGTGCATGGTGAACGTGGCAGTCACATCGCCCTCAAAGCACATATTGATGGTCATATGATCGACCACGTCATTGTCGCAGCGATAGACGCAACGTCCATACGGGCCCGTCTTGAGCGCCTCCAGTCGCGACTCGTAGCGATAATCTTCAGCGATCACGTTGATCGGCCAGCCGGTTTGATCGCGCAGGTAAAAGCGCGGCGCGTAATACGGGCAGTCATCCCAGTGCGGGCAGCCGTCGGTGCAGCGTGCGGGTGCGCCGGCAGGCGCGTTCTCGACCCGGAAATGAGTTAATGCGCCAAAAGAGGAAAGGCTCGTGACACGTTTGTCGAGCAGCCAAAAGAGAATGTCCATATCGTGGCAGCTTTTGGCCAGGATCATCGGCGCGGCGCGCGTGCTGTTGCCCCAGTTGCCGCGCACAAAGCTGTGCGCCTGGTGCCAAAAGGCGACGTTTTCGCGGTGATCGACGGCCATGATCTCGCCGACTTGGCTGGAGCGCAACGTCTCGTAGAGGGTCATATAAAAAGGGCTGTAGCGCATCACGTGGCAGATGCTCAACATCCGTCCGGTCGTTTCTGCGGCCCGTACCAGGCGCACGCAGTCGTGCGGTGTCGTGGCCATTGGTTTTTCGAGCAGCACGTCATAGCCGACCTTGAGCGCGGCCAGCGTGGTCTCGACGTGGAGTTGATCCATCGTTGCATTGATCAGCCCCTGCGCCAGTTGTCCCTGGGCGAAAAGGGCATTATGATCGGCAAAGACACGATTGGCGGGCAAGTTATGCGCCAGCGCAAAGGCTTCGCGCCTGGTTGGGTTTGGTTCGGCTATGGCGACGACGCGAATTTGATCCTGATGTTCAAGAATCCACTGACCATAGCTGTGATGACCGCGCGAGCCGGCCCCCAGAACAACAACTTGTACAGGTTTCATTTTTCCTCCAGTTTTGATTTCTCGTCGTGATATGGGTGCACAATCGAAAGGTATTTGTATCACCAAAGAGGACAGTTGTCAAAGGCTGCCCTGGGCCAAGATGTATTTCATTCTTGTGGCAGAAATTACAAATTCTACGCCCTCACCCCGCGCCGCGAGGAGGAGACGAGAGGAGGGAACAATAACCGCTGCCCCTAAAGTGGGACGCACCCATCTGTTTCAAATCTTTTGCGTTTTCAAGAGAAGCGAGTATAATAAACGATGCAATCAAATCCAAGAGGGAAGGTAACCAGATCATGGGAGAAGAAGAATTCGCCCAAGTGGGGCAGGCAAAGCCGGTTATTCAAGAGTCCAATGCCCAGGGCACATCAGAGGAGTGGCTGGAGGCATTTGATTTCAAAGAGCTGCAGCGCGGTCAAGTCGTCGAAGGCGTCGTTGTCCATGTCGGTGAAAACGAAGTCCTGGTCGATGTAGGTTCCAAATCGGAAGGCGTGCTTTACGAGCGCGAGCTTGAACGCCTCGGTGCGGAAGGCGCGGCCAAACTCAAGGTAGGACAGTCGGTGCTGGTTTATGTGCTGACGCCGGAAGACAAAAATGGCAACATCGCCTTGTCATTGAGCCGGGCACAGGCCGAACGCGATTGGCGCAAAGCTGAAATCCTTGAGAAATCAGGTGAAATCTTTGAGGGTGAAGTCGCCGGTTTTAACAAAGGTGGTCTGATCGTCCGGATGGGCAAGGTGCGCGGATTTGTGCCCGCATCGCAGATTGTCTCGCAGAGCCGGGACATTGAATCCAGTGAAATGGTCGGCAAAAAGCTGCGCTTCAAAGTCATCGAAATCGATCGCACCCGCAATCGCCTGATCCTCTCCGAACGTGCCGCGATGCGTGAATGGCGCAAGCAACAAAAGGAAGAACTGCTCTCCGATCTGCAAGAAGGTGATGTCCGCGATGGCGAAGTGATCAGCCTGTGCGATTTTGGCGCATTCGTCGATCTGGGTGGCGCCGACGGACTGATCCACCTTTCGGAAATCTCTTGGCGGCGTGTGGCTCATCCAAGCGAAGTGCTGTCGGTGGGTGACAAAGTTCAAGTGTACGTGCTGAACATCGATCGCGAACGCAAGCGTATCGGTCTCAGCCTGAAACGTCTTCAGGACGATCCCTGGACGGTCATTGCCCGTCAGTATCAAGAAGGCCAACTGGTCGAGGGAACGATCACCAAACTGGTCAAGTTTGGCGTGTTTGCGCGGCTCTCCGAAGACGACATCGAAGGGCTGATCCACATCTCTGAGTTGAGCAATGAACACATTGCCCATCCTAAGGAAGTGGTCAAAGAAGGCGATGTGGTCACCCTGCGCGTCATCCGCATCGACCCGGAGCGACGTCGGATCGGGTTGAGCATGAAACGCGTAGACTCGGCCGAGTACTTGAACCAGGATTGGCAAGAAGAAATTCTGGAGCAAGACGAGTCTGAAGATGAAGCCCTGGATTTCGAAGACGAGTCCTGCAACCTTGACGACCAGAATGAGATTGTCTGACCAGTGCCTCAATACCCACCCAGGCATCGCCTGACTCCAGGCGATCAAGCGGGCTGAAATTGACCGAGTGACACAAATTCATCAAGCACTCACCCGATGGGGGCTAAAGCGTGTTTCCCAAACATGATTTAGCCCTCATCCTGTTTTCGAGATCGCTTCACCGGCTGTGCTGAAAAAGTAAGCGTTCAGGAGGATACCTGAACAATTCAAAAGGTATTCTAATATTGCACTAATGTAAATGTATTATGATAGAGCTATGACTCAGGCAGACGGACCGACTCAAAACGAACTGATTCTTTCACTTGAAATCGCTCAAATGACTATGGTATAATGGGTGTAAGAAATTTTAGAAATGGCATGTAAAAGGAACCGAAATGTCAGAAAAGTGGGATAAATTCACAAGTCGCGCGCAACAGGCAATGGCGTTGGCCAAAGAAGAGGCCCAGCGCTTTTATCACACATATATCGGATCGGAGCATCTGCTGTACGGGTTGATCAAGGTCGAACAGGGACAGGCCAGCAAAGTGCTTCGTGCCATGGGGCTCAGCTCCCGGTTTGTGCAGAGCCAGATCGAGCAGGTTGTTGGGTTTGGGCCGCGCTCCAAGTACGTTCGGGAACAAGGCCCCCTCGAGCTTGATGATCAACTCAAATCCGTCATTGCTGCGGCCGTCTCCAAGGCACAGCAAATGGGACACACTTATGTGGACACAGCACACCTGCTGCTGGCCCTGGTTGAACAAGACGACAGCATTGCGATCAACATTCTGCGCCAAGCCAACATTTCCCCGCAAATAATCCAGCGCGAAATGTCGCAACGTATGCAGCGCACCCCGGCCGGAGAAACCGCGCCATCGCAAAAGGGCAAAAAAGATTCGGTGCTTGAGCAACTGGCCACCGATTTGACCGCCAAGGCCAGCGCTGGCCAGCTTGACCCGGTGATCGGGCGGGAGACCGAGATCGAGCGAGTGATCCAAATCCTGTCCCGCCGCACCAAAAACAACCCGGCCTTGATCGGCGAACCGGGTGTGGGCAAAACAGCCATTGTCGAAGGCATTGCCCAACGCATCATCTCCCAGAACATCCCCTACCCGCTGCGCAACAAAAAACTGTGGCAGCTTGATGTTGGATCGCTGGTGGCGGGCACTATGTATCGCGGCCAATTTGAGGAACGGTTGAAAAAGGTGATCGACGAACTCAAAAACTCGGACAGCATCTTGTTCATCGACGAAGTGCATATGCTGGTCGGCGCCGGGTCGGCCGGCAGTTCGGTGGATGCGGCTAACATCCTCAAACCGGCTCTCTCACGCGGCGAGTTGCAGTGCATCGGCGCGACAACGATGGAAGAATATCGCAAACATATCGAAAGTGACGCTGCCCTGGAGCGCCGCTTCCAGCCGATCACCGTCGACGAACCCTCGATCGACGAATCGATCGCCATTCTGCGCGGCATTCGCCCTCGTTACGAGGCACACCACAACCTGCACATCACCAATGAGGCAATCGACGCGGCAGTGCACCTGGCCTCGCGGTATATCACCCAACGCTATCTGCCCGACAAAGCGATCGACCTGATCGACGAGGGCGCGGCGCGGGTGCGGATGTATAAATCGCCGCTGCACAGTTCACTGCAAGAGCTTCAGACCGAACTACAAAAAGTGCGTCTGGAACGGGACGAAGCCGTGACCGCGCAACTCGCCCCCCGCGTCGAACAGCTCAAGATACGCGAACGAGAACTGCTCCAGTACCTCGAACAACTGCAATACGAATGGAGCAACGACGATTCGCTGGAAGTGCAAGAAGAAGACATCGCCGAACTGGTGTCGATGTGGACGGGCATTCCTCTCACCAACTTGCAGGACAGCGAGTCGGAACGGCTCCTGAATATGGAAGAAGAGCTGCACAGGCGCGTTATTGGTCAAGATCAGGCGATCGAGGCGATTGCCAGGGCCGTCCGCCGCTCGCGTTCCGGCCTCAAAGACCCCTACCGCCCCATCGGATCGTTCATTTTCATCGGGCCGACCGGCGTAGGTAAAACCGAGTTGGCCAAAGCGCTGGCGTACTTTATGTTCGGCAAAGATGACGCCCTGATGCAGCTCGATATGTCCGAATTTATGGAACGTCACACTGTTGCCCGGCTGGTCGGCGCGCCGCCGGGATACGTGGGCTATGAAGACGCCGGACAACTGACCGAATCGGTGCGCCGGCGTCCTTATCAGGTGATCTGCTTTGATGAAGTCGACAAAGCTCACCCCGAAACTTTTGGGATGCTGTTGCAGATTCTCGAAGAGGGCCAATTGTCCGACGCGCGCGGGCGCAAGGTCGATTTCCGAAATACGATCATCATTATGACTTCCAATGTTGGAACTGAGGCCTTGAGCAAAGGTCCCCTGGGCATCCGCGGCACGCACAAGCCGGGCGAATACGAGGAAAAGGGCTACGAGTCGGAACTCAAGCAGCTATTCCGTCCCGAATTCTTGAACCGGGTCGATCAGATCGTGGTTTTCCATACCCTTACCCCCGCCCAGATCGAACAGATCGTCGATCTGGAACTGGACAAAATCAGCCAGCGGCTGCGTGAACAGGATATGCGCCTGGAGGCCACCCTGGAGGCCAAGCATCAACTGGCAGAACAGGGCTACAGCCAGGAATTCGGCGCGCGCAACCTGCGGCGGATAGTGCAGCAAACCATCGAGGACACGCTCTCGGAAGGCATTTTGTCGGCGCGCTTTGTGCCCGGCGACACAATCCTCGTCGACGTCCAGGACGACCAGATCGTCCTGAACGTCCAGGATGAAACGCCAGAACCGCCGTTGCTAGAAATCATCCCCCATGCCAAGGTCTAGCATCAAAACCAGATTTGTCTGTCAGAACTGTGGCAGCGTCCAGTCCAAATGGATCGGACGCTGTCCTGATTGTGGCGAGTGGAACACGCTCACCGAGACCATCGTCGAGGAAACGCGCTCCACAACCACCTCATCGACCGCGTTTGTCACGCCGAGCACACCCCGCCGCTTGGGCGACATTCGGGCCGACGAACTGGAACGCATTCCGGTGCCGCTGGCCGAGTTTTCGCGCGTGCTGGGCGGCGGCATCGTCCCCGGCTCGATGGTGCTGATCGGCGGCGATCCGGGCATCGGCAAATCAACCCTGCTGCTCCAGGTCAGCGCGTTGCTGACTCTAAACAACGGCAAGGTGCTCTATGTTTCCGGCGAAGAATCGGCGCAGCAGATCAAGATGCGCGCGCGCCGCCTCAACCTC
>JAFGEY010000528.1 GCA_016931365.1 Anaerolineae bacterium | reverse complement strand
TAGGGGGTGCCGTCGCACATCGCATAGTCGATGCATATCTCCTCGCCGGGCGCAATGTCGCGCATTGCCACCAGGGTGACGTTGTCCCTCAGCCCCGCGTTCGGGTCGCAGCTATGGTTCACATAGTCGCCCGGATCGGGTTCGCCCACGGTGAGCAGGTATTGATTTTCCTCGATTTGCACCGTCTTGCGCGATTGTACGTCGGGCGGCAGCCGTTGCAGCGTCGTCCAGTCGATGATCTCGCCGCCCCAGGTGATCAGATGTTCGCCGGCCGGGATCGGCTGGCGCGCAAAGACGCCGCCGCCTCCCTTTTCGTCGACGGGCCTGACCTCCAGCCGGGGTGAAAAATAAGGGATTTTTGCTTCAGTCATTGTTCTCCCTCGATCAGTTAGAGAGTGCCCGCGCATCGTGGCTGGCCCAGGTCACTTTGACCGGGTCGCCCACTTGAAACTCGCCCAGCCCTCTGCCGGCGATGTTTTGCAGGCGCGCGATCACGCTGTCTCCAGTAGGCAAAACGACGATAAAGCGCGTATCGGTGCCAATATATACCGTTTCTCGTACCACGCCGTTGAGCGCCACGCCATTGGCCGCTGCCGGCGGGACCAGGTTGAGCTTTTCCGGGCGCACGGTCAGCAGCACAGTTTGCCCTGGCGACAGCGTCACCCCACCAACTTCGGCATAGACGCGATCCTGGCCCACCTCTACCAATGCACAACCTTGCTCTACGGCGATCACCGTGCCCTTGATAAAGTTGCTCTCGCCGATGAAATCGGCCACAAAGCGCGTGACCGGCTTTTCATAGAGCGTTACCGGATCGTCGACCTGCAAGGCCCGGCCTTCGTTCATCACCGCGATGCGATCTGACATGGTGAGTGCTTCTTCCTGGTCGTGGGTAACATAGATGAAAGTGATCCCCACCTGCTGCTGAATATGTTTCAGCTCGATCTGCATCTCTTTGCGCAGTTTGAGGTCGAGTGCGCCCAGCGGCTCGTCGAGCAAGAGCACGGATGGCTCGTTGATCAACGCACGGGCCAGGGCCACGCGCTGCTGCTGCCCGCCGGAAAGCTGCGACGGCCGGCGTTTGCTCATTCCCGGCAGGCGGACCAGTTCCAGTGCCTCTTGTACACGGCGTTCCCGTTCGGCGCGGGGCACTCGCTTGACCGACAGCTCAAAACCTACGTTTTGCGCCACCGTCAGGTGCGGGAAAAGGGCATAGTTTTGAAAGACAATGTTCACCGGGCGGTGGTAGGGCGGCACGTCACGCATCGACTTGCCCTGGATGAAAATCTCGCCTTTCGTTGGCGTCTCAAAGCCGGCGATCATGCGCAGCGTGGTCGTCTTGCCACACCCGCTCGGGCCGAGCAGGGTGAAAAACTCACCAGAGTGGATGCCCAGGTTGACATCATAGACGGCAGCCACATCGGCAATCTCTGCACGGCGGTCTCCTTTGAAAATTTTGCTTATGTTAGATAACTCTACGGATAAGCCTGACACCTTAAACCATCCTTTTTCCTGTATTGGATTGCCCCCTGGCCCGCAGCCATTCCGAAAAAGCCAGCAAGGCCATCGAAACAACCATGACAATCGAGGCCAGGGTCACAACAATTGGCAGACGGTTGGGAAACCGGAGCTGCGAATACAAATAAATCGGCAATGTCGTCTCTGTGCCGGTCAGAAAAAAACTGACCGCGAACTCGTCAAACGAGGTTGTAAACGACGACAAAAAACCAGACAAGATCGCTGGCGCGCAGATGGGGATAGTCACCCGCACCAGCGTGCCCCAATAATTTGCGCCCAGGTCCATCGCCGCTTCTTCCAGGCTGGGTGGAAAACCCGCCAGCCGCGCGGCGACGATCAAGATCACATAAGGTACATCAATAATCACGTGTCCTACACCGACCGTCCACAGCGAGAGCGGTATGCCCAGGCTGCCGAACATGATCAGCAGGGCCACGCCGAGCACGACGTAGGGGATCACCATCGGCATCGAGGCCACGGCCAGGAACAGCCCTCGCCCTGGAAAGTGAAAACGCACCAAACCGATCGCCGCCATCGTGCCCAACACGGTCGAGACCGTCGAAGCGGTCAGGCCGATGATCAGGCTGTTGCGCACGGCCTTGAGCATTTCTTTGGCCTCAAACATGGCCTTGTACCATTCGAGCGTGAACCCTTTGAGTGGCAAGATCATCAAGGGCGAATCGTTAAATGAGAACACGATCAATACGATAATGGGCAGATAAAGGAACAGCACCAGCAGCATGAAATACAGCCCGCCGGGAGAGATCAGATGCTTGAGTTTCATCTAGTACTCCGTAAGTCGGATTTCATAGGGCACTCGCTTGTATGAACTGGCTTGCACATATCATTATTTGTCTTCAAGAGTACTAGATATCCTCCAGGGGCAGCAGGGTGACGAAACGGCTCAAAATGCCGATTAGCAGCAACATCGTCACCAGCATCACCAGGCTCATCAGCGACCCCATCGGCCAGTTGAGCGCCTGGCCAAACTGGCTTTGGATGATGTTGCCATACATCACGCCGTTGACGCCGCCCAACAACGCCGGCGTTACCCACTCGCCCAGGGTGGGGATAAAGACAAAGAAAAAGCCGGCGATCACGCCCGGCATGCTTAAAGGCAGCGTCACCCGCAGAAAGGCCTGCCAGGGCGGGCAGCCCAGATCGGCGGCGGCTTCCAGCAAGCTACGGTCGATCCGTTCCAATGCAGCAAAAATGGGCAGGGCCACAAAAGGAATCCACGAGTAGACCAGCGTCACGATCACCGCCGCGCGGCTATAGAGCAAGATCGGTTTGGGGTCTGAGATCAGGCCGGCCCATTGCAAGAAGGAACTGAGCAGCCCCTCCGACCCCAGGATCAGCTTCCAGGCCAGCACGCGCAGCAAAAAACTCGTCCAGGCCGGCACCAGGATCAGCGTCAACAGCGTAGTGCGATGGACGCCGCCTCGAAAGGCCAAAAAGTAGGCAATCGGGTACGAGAGCACTATGCAGTAGACCGAGGTCTCTAGAGCCATCACCACCGATCGCCACAAGAGGTTTTGAAAAATCGTGTTGTGGATGAACTCCCGATAATTTTCCAACGTCCAGACTTGGCGCTGCGCGCCAAAACTGCCCGCACGGAAAGAAAAACTGCCCATCACTAGCATGGGCAGGATGAAAAAGAGCACCAGCAGCAGTACCGGTGGAGTCATTAACACGAGAATCCGCGTGCGCACATTCATGCGAGCACATCAGTCCTTTCTACCAAGTATAACACCCTCCCCAAGGTAGAAACCCGTGGGAGGGTGTTTGATTGAATCATAACGTCAGGTTAACGGTGCACGATTGAGAACTGGTAACTTGAGCAACAAAAGCACCAGGGTTACTTGGGTGGCGACAACGTTCATCAAAAGAGTCGATGGCGTCAGCAATGCCCAGGAAGAATCGCGTCGCGCCATAGCGGACGACAAACGCGCAGCCTGTTGATTGAAGGCTATCCTGGTTTTTCATGCTAACTCGTTTTTCCATCCACATTTCTACATTCATATACAAGAGAATCGGCTTCTACTGGGCTGCCTTAACCTCATCCCACAGCGAAGTCCAGGCCTTGCGCTGCTCATCGGTCAGCGGTTTGAAATAGAACATCTTGGAGAGAAAGTCCAGCTGGTCGAGTTGCATCACCTTGACCCAGTCAGGATCGGTCAATTCAACGATATTGGCGTTGGCCGCGCCGTAGGCATACTGGTTGGCCATCTCGGCCATCGAATTCACATCGATCATGGCGTCGATGTACTCCAACGCCAGGTCGGGGTTGTCGCCGCTCTTGGGGATGCACAACCCATAAACCCACACCAGCCGACCTTCTTTGGGGGTGATGTACTCGACCGCGATGCCTTCGGCCGCGGCCGTTGCATAGGCGTCGGGCCAGGCGACGGCCAACCATAGTTCACCGGAGGCGATCTGCTGATTGAGCTCGGTATAGTCGTTCCAGAAATTGAGCAGGTTGGGCTTGAGGTCGATCAATTTTTGCTTGACTTCTTCAAGCTGTGCCTCGGTCAGCGTGTAGGGGTCATAGCCCAGAACCAGCGAGGTAAAGACCACGGCCACTTCGGCTGAATCATTGATCGAAACATGTCCGGCATACTGCGGGTCCCATAGATCGGCCCACGAATCGGGCATTTCTTTTACCAGGTCAGAGCGCACGATGATCGAGTCATAGCCCCACTCCCAGGGCACCAGGTATTGCTTGCCGTTGACCTGTCCCATCTTGGCCAATTCGGGAATGATCCCTGACCAGTTGCTCAATTTGCTGGTGTCGATCTCTTCCAGCATATCATTCTCGACATACAATTTCACCCAACTTGTATTGGGGTGAACCAGATCGGCCTTGAAACCGCTTTGCAGCTTGGCAAATGCTTCCGGGTCGTCGGCGAAAAAGGCATATTCGACCTCAACATCGGGGTGCTTTTCGGCAAATTTGGTCCAGAATACCTCTTGTTCGTAACCGGCCCATTCGAGGGCCACCAGTGGCCCCTGCGCCTTCTTGCCGCCGCAGGCAATTAATCCCACCACGACAACGAGGCTGAACAGTCCCCAGAAAATACGTTTTGCACCTGAACCCATCTTGGAATTTCCTCCTTTTTGATTGTTTTTCTTCATCCAATTTGACATCCGGTTTGCGGATAACACACAAACCAAGGCGCATACGGTGAACTAGCGTATGGCCTGATGCATTCAAACCCAAGGCTGCATCATCGCGCTGTGGCGTGAATGCGGCGAATCTGTTCTCTCGAGAAAAGGTGTGGTGACACTTGGGATAGAACCTGGCGTGTCTGCCAGAAAAGAGGGCTGCACTCCTGGCATACCGAACCTCATCAAGGTGAGGGTACCTGATGCCGATATGCCTTGCAAGCCCCGATTGAAGGATTGGCCTTGGATGGCCTTTGAGTTTTTCTGCGTCGAACAACCTTGTCAGGCCACCAACTGACGTTTGTGAGAATTCACAAAGCATCAGTTGTCAAATCATTAAACAGTATACACCAAAACCTCATGATTGCAAGTACGATTTTTTACTCAATACACCGCACCCGCACCGTCTTCGGCCTGGCAGACGTACAGGTTGGGCACGAGTCTGGTAGTCTGTTCGTAAACGGGAGCCACCTGGGCCACAAATGCCTCGGCCTGCGTCTTTTCGACCAGGGCCACTGCGCAGCCGCCAAAGCCCGCGCCGGTCATCCGCGCGCCGATCACACCCGGCGCACGCCACGCCGCTTCGACCATCGCATCCAGCTCGGCGCAGCTCACCGCGTAATCGTCGCGCAGGCTGATGTGGGAGGCGTTGATCATCTCGCCCATCGATTGGGTATCGCCGCGATCGGAAGCGGCGACGAAATCGAGCACGCGCTGATTCTCACTGACCACGTGGCGGCAGCGCATCTGCACATTTTGGGGTAATTCATGGGCATATCGCTCAAACTCGGACACCGACACGTCGCGCAAGGCGGTTATGTTGGGCAGGTGCCGCTGCAAGAACCGCACGCCTTGTTCGCATTCGGCGCGGCGCGTGTTGTAGGCCGAATCGGTCAGTCCGCGCCGTTTGGCCGTGTCCATCACCACCACGGCGATCTGCGCGGGGAGTGACACCGGTTTGTAGTCGAGGGTGCGACAGTCGATGAACAGGGCGGCGTTTTTCTGCCCCAGCGCGGAGATGAATTGATCCATAATCCCGCAGTTGACGCCGACAAAGGTGTTTTCGGCGCGCTGGCAGAGCAGAGCCAGTTCCGGGCGTGACAACGCGAACCCGACCAGGGTTTGCCACATCACTGCCGTGCCCACCTCGAGCGCTGCTGAAGAAGAAAGGCCTGAGGCGATGGGCACGTCACTGCTGAATGCCACGTCGACACCGGGCAGGTCAAAGCCGCGTCTCAGCAGTACGCTGGCGACGCCGCGTTGATAGTTACTCCATTTTTGCGTCTCGGCATGGTCGATGTGTTCGAGCGAAAATGCGTCTTGTGCGTCAAAATCGACGGCGTGCAGGCGTACCGTGCGATCGGTACGCGCGGCGACGGCAACAAGCACACTGCGGTCGATGGCAATGGGCAGCACATAGCCGTCGTTATAGTCGGTGTGCTCGCCAATCAGGTTGACCCGGCCCGGCGCGCGGACGATCAACTCCGGTTTTGCGTCATACGTGCGCACAAACTCGTGTCTTAGTCTGGCAATGCGTTCTTGGAGAGGCAATTGGATCGAGTTTCCCATCATCTTTTCCTTAAAGTCAATGATCGACGATTTCGGGCAGATACCCGGCGCGTTCCAACTCTTGAATCAACAAGTCCCAATCGCTTTCGCGTACCAGTACGGCGGTAGGGCTGATCTGCTGGCGCAGATAGGGGCGGATGCGTTCGTGCATGTTCAGATCGAGCATCGTTTTGGGCGTGCGCGTTTCCAGGATCGCGGCCCGGCGCAGGCGCACGTGTCCGTATCGACTGGCCAGTGCGCGGATGCGGGCGACCGTGGCTGCCGGAAGCTGGCCCTGGCCGATGCGGCTCAGAAAATTTTCGACCATGTCCACCTCGATCTTTTCCCCAAATGCGCGGCGCAAAGCCTCAGAAGTGATCTCGAACACGTAATCGGGCCTGGATGCGCGCCACTCGCCGATGCGTGCCAGTTGGAAACGATCGTACAGAGACGCTTCACGGGGCAGGGTGATCCGTCCTTCAGGCGAAATCTGGGCCGGTTGTTCGGGCAGTTGAGCTTCCGACAGTTCAGTCAGGCCCAGAAACGCGGTTCCCCAGGCGGTCAGGCGGATGGCGGTGGGTTTTTGCCAGCCTTCGCGGTAGCCCAATGAGACCATCCCCAGCCAGTGCAGCGGGCCTTCGAAGAAATAGGCCAGCAAAGCGCCCTCAATTTTATCCCAATGTTCCAGACCGGTCAAATATTGGTTGGTGCGCCGGTCGCGGATGTACCAACTGTCAAAGTCACCGTCGGGCCGCAAATAGTCGGGTAACTGGCGCTTGACGGCCTCGACAAAGTCCGAGATTGACAGCCAGGCATCGCTGCGGCAGCGTTTGAGCAACTCCAGCACCGCCTGCCGCGCGACAAAGGGATCGTTGCTCCAGCCGGTCTCTTCGCAGACGATGGTGGGCACGTGCCATAGCTCATTCCAGCTCGGATCGTCGCGCCAGGCCAGTTGCAGACGATGCAGTTGCCCGGCGCGCATGCCCTTGAGCCAATCGCGCACCGGATCGCGGTGCAGGCGCACCTGCCGCCCTTCGACCGAGATCAGGCCGGCCATCTGGGCCAGGTGAAACAAAAATTCCAGCCGGGCGGGGGCCTCGTCCCAAAACTGTTTCTGGAGCGTCGATACGATGTCGGGCGGAAGTTGGCCGGCCTGGATGCGCACCTCGTCGGTCTGGACCAGGGCGAGTAACATGCACATGTCGTCGATCAGGGTCACGTCGCCCATCTCGATGCGGTGCGGGCGCTCGGTCTCGGCAACATCAAAGCTCATTAGGGTAGTCTGCGGCGGCGGCAGGTGGGGCAGCAGATCGCTGGGGATGAACGCAAACTCGGTTGAAATGCCGTCTTGCTCTTTGAAACTGCGTGAGATCAAGCCCTGGTACCACAGCCCTTCGGCGGCGCTAATCGGGGCGAGCCAGGGGGCTTCGCGGGCCAGGCTGGCCGGGCCAAAGCGGCGGATCTCGCCGAACTGCTGGGTAAAGCGCAGCATTGGCAGGCGGCCGTTGTTGAGGATCAGCGTGTCCAACGCCCGGCGCTCGCCGTCGGTCAGCCAACGCATCGCCTCGTCGATCAAAGCCGGATCGAGCAATGATCCGGTGAGTTCGACGGCTATCTCGGGCAAGCCTGACGCGGCGAGTTCAACGCCGCGCCGTTGGGCGATGGCGCGCAGCAAGGCGGTATCATATTCGGCCAGGCACTCGCGCAAGGTTTTCACCATTACTCCTTGCCGGTCAAGTCAGGGAAACAATCGCCGCGCCTTGACCTCGGCCACGGCGTCCGATCTAAAACGGTACAATTTGGCCGGACGGTGATCGCCGCTGCGGATGAACGGAGTCTCTTCCAGGATGTCGGCGGCCAGCACCTTGCGCCGGAAATTGCGCTTGTCCAGCGTTTCATCAAGGATGTATTCGTAGGCCTCTTGAAGCTCGGTGAGGGTAAACGTTTCGGACAAAAGCTGGAAAGCCAGCGCGGTGTATTCGAGCTTGTAGCGCAGGCGTTGGATCGCGTAGCGCAGGATTGGGGTGTGGTCGAAAGCCAGTTTGGGCGGGTGGTAGGCCGGAAACCAGTCGGCAGCGGCGGCGTCCGAACTGGCGCGCAGGTGGAGATGGTCGGAAGAGATCAGCGCGAAATAGGCGACAGTGATCACCCGTGTGCGCGGATCGCGGCCCGGATCGCCAAAGGTGTAGAGTTGTTCCAGATAGATGTCGGGATCGTCGATGCCGGTTTCTTCGGCCAGCTCACGGCGCGCCGAAGTTTCGAGCGATTCGTCCATCTTGATAAATCCGCCGGGGATGGCCCACATCCCCTCGAAAGGCCAGTGCTTGCGCTGGACGAGCAAGACGTGCAATTCACCCTGGCGCAGCGTAAAGATGGCCACATCCACCGTCACCGAGGGGCGTTCGTATCGAGATGGATCATAGGTGGTGGAGTCGCTCATTCTGTCTCCGCTTAGTGTGTTTGTAACACTTATAATACAACAAACCACAGAGGCTGTCAAGTCTTGTTTTTTTGAAACAAGGTGTGGTATAATCCCCGCTCAATGTCGCCCGCTCGATCGGGCGCTCTTGGAGGAGCCATTGTCTATGAATCGTCGTCTGATTGTTGTCGGCATCGTCGCGCTGTCAGCGATTGCGCTGGGAGCGATCTTGCTCGTTCCCAACCTGTTGAACGATAAGGCAAGCCAAGCGTCGACGCCGAGGCCCTCTCCCTCGCCCACACCGCCCCAAGCTGTTCGGATCGAGATACAGGTGCGCGATGCGGAAACCCGTGCCCCGGTCGCTGGTGCGCAGGTACGCACAGATGAGGTGCAGGCGATCACCGATCAAGACGGCGTTTGTGCATTTGACGTAGCAAATGAGATGACCCACACGCTGTCGATCCAGGCTGTGCGCTACCTGGATCGAGAGCTGCAAGTGGAGGTACGTCTTGCACGGCCGGAGACGCTGGCCGTCGACGTGGCCCTCGCCCCTAACAGCGCGATCGGCAAGGTGGTGGGGCACAATGACCGGCCGCTGGTCGATGCGATTCTGACCTTGAACGGGCAGATCGTGCCACTCGATGCGACCGGCGGATTCGTGTTGCGCCGGGTGGCCCAGGGAGACGCGATCGCGGTGACGCATCCAGGCTATGCCCGTTATGAAACGACACTTGCCCAGACGCCGTTGCACATTCCGCTCACGCCGCTCACGGCGACGATCAGCGTGTTCGATGCAATGACCGGCCAGACAGTCGAGGCGGCACAGGTTTGCGTAGACAAGGCCTGTGTTTCAACGGACGCCAAAGGCGAGGTGGTGATTCACGAGGTCATACCGGACATCGCGTTGTCGGTTCAGCGTTCGGGCTACCAGGCAGCGACACCCGGCTATGATGGGCAGGCATCGTTGCGGGTTGAGCTGGCCCCACGCGTGTTGACCGGCGTGATTCGTAACGTCGAGACGGGGCAGCCACTGACCAACACCGTGCTCCTGGTCAACGGCGAGATCGCGCCCATCGACGCCAATGGGCGTTACACCCTGCCCGATGTGACCCAGGTGTACACCCTGTTTGTCAAGACGCCGGGTTTTACCCGGGTGACTATTCCCTTTGGTCCGGAAACCAAAACCTCGCGCTACGATTCGCTCGATCCCTGCCTGGAGCCAGGCGATTTGCCTTGCGCCGACATCAATTTGACGCCCTTTGCCGTACACGGCATTTACATAAACTTTAACCTGCTGATGTGGGGTCGCAACCAGATCATCACGTTGATCGACATGGTCGACCGCAGCCCGATTCTGAATGCCATCGTCATCGACGTGAAAAGCGACCGCGGCTATGTGGCTCTCGACTCGGATCACCTGCCGGAAAACGTTCGTTCGACACCGCAGCTGCCGCTGCAAGAGTTCATCCGGTTGTGTAAAGAGCGGCATATTTACACTGTTGCGCGAATGGTGATATTCAAAGACAACGAGCTGATCAATGCGCGGCCCGAACTGGCCGTGCGCCATCCCAATGGCGAGATTTTCTACGACCGTGAGGGGATGGCGTGGGGGGACCCCACCAGGCAAGAAGTGTGGGACTATAATATCCTGGTCAGCAAAGAAATGATCCGTCTCGGCTTTGATGAGATTCAGTACGATTACCTGCGTTATCCGTCGGACAGCACGAGCCTGGCTGTGGTGCGCGCGCTGGTCTACTCGATTCCCTACTCGCTCGAATCGCGCATTGCCGCCGTTGCGGGCTTTGTCCAGGCGGCGCAGGCAACGATCGACGAAACACCGGCTTTTCTCTCCGCCGATATTTTCGGCTACGGGCTGGTGGTCGCGCCGGAATTCGATATGCGTATTGGTCAGCGGCTGATCGACATCGGTCCGGTGGCCGATTACATCTGCCCGATGATTTATCCCTCGACCTTTGAATCCGGCAACCTGGGGCTTGCTTCACCGTCTGATGAACCGTACAAGGTGATCGACATCAGTTTGAGTTATGGCCTTGCACGCGTGCCGACGGCCGTTTTTCGACCCTGGTTGCAGCATTATTGGTACGACCGCTTTGAGATCGCCGAGCAACGCCGCGCCGCCGAAGCGATCAACGATGGAGGTTGGTGCTACTGGAATGCCGGCGCCAAGTATGATGAGCTCTTTTTCGTCCCGCCGGAAGGTCTTAGACCATAGCATCCAAACTTGGCTTGAATTCAAGCCCCCACAGTCAAGGTAATTGCGCTTTGGCCGTGGGGGCTTTTGCTTTGTTACGGACCTTTGACTGAACAGACCTCCGAGGTTTGGAACATTTTTATGTTATGATGATCTTTATCCGCATGTGAGAGAAGGCCAAACACCTTTGTTTTGCATGAAATTGCACCTTGCGTTTGAACTCATGATCGTGTACAATGGAATGCAGAGGGTCAATGCTCCCATGAAACCCCATCACATCTTGAACAAAGGTCTCATGACCGACAAGGCCACGTAAAAGCATGACATACCACTATACATCGTTTTTTGTCATTTCTCTGCCATGCTTTAACCTTGGAACTCTGCAAAGAAACAAAGGAGGCTACTATGGAAATCATCAAAGTGTCGGCCAAGTCCAGGTCTACGTCAGTCGCGGGCGCGATTGCCGGGGTTGTGCGAGAAAGTGGACGGGCTGAAGTACAGGCCATCGGTGCGGGAGCGGTCAACCAGGCGGTGAAAGCAGTTGCCATTGCGCGCAACTATTTGGAACTCGATGGGATCGATGTGATCTGCCTGCCGTCTTTTGTCGAAGTTGAAATCGACGGCCAGGAACGGACGGCGGTCAAACTTACTGTAGAACCACGATGAGTGAAACTTGGGTCGAATCGACCCGTGTAGATTTGCATTTGCACAGCACGGCTTCGGATGGACAGTTCACGCCAACCGAGCTTGTGCATATGTCTTTGAAAAAGGGATTGGTTGTCATTGCGCTGACCGATCACGATACGACCGAAGGGGTCCAGGAAGCGACCCAGGCGGCGGCAAAAGCCGAATCGGAAACGGCATTAGTCGTGATTCCGGGGGTCGAGATCAGCACAGATGTGCCGGGGCAGTACGAAATCCATATTCTGGGCTATTATATCGATCTTGAGGATGCTGTTTTGCAGCAACGGCTGGCGACGATGCGCGAATCGCGGTTGAGCCGCGCCCGTGCAATTTGGGAACGCCTGGACAAGTTGGGACATTTAGTTTCGTGGGAGCGCGTTTTGGTTTTGGCAGGCGATGGGTCCGTGGGGCGGCCGCACATTGCACAGGTGTTGGTCGAGGCCGGATACGCTAAATCGATCCAGGATGCTTTCCAGAAATATATTGGCAGGGCCGGACAAGCCTATGTTCCCCGACCCAAGCTGCGACCCCAAGAGGCGATCGAACTGATCCGTGATGCGGGTGGTGTTCCTGTTCTGGCACATCCAAGTCATGTGATCGAACACCTCCCAGAATTGGTCAGGGCCGGCCTGATGGGCCTCGAAGTGTACTATAACGGCTATCCAGACATAGAAGTTCAATTCCTGAAGCGTCTGGCCGAGAAGCACGATCTGATTGTCACCGGAGGCAGCGATTTTCACGGGCCCGACGTGATGGAATACGCCGAACTGGGCGGGGTTTATGTGCCGTGGGATGTGGTGGAAACATTGCAGCGGGTTGCCAGGCAGGCGTGATGGCGCTGCAACTTGGTCTTGATTCAAAATTGACTCGATACGTTGAGTCAATTTTTTTTGTGTGTTCCTCGTTTTCGTCGCGGCTTGAGTTCTGCATCTGGCAATGGCTCCGCTTCGAGTTCATCAAGCTCGAATGTGGTTTGTACCTCGTTGGGCAGTTCCACGGTGACTGTATTTTGCAATACGTTGAGCGCGACGACGTGGCCTTCGCCTGAAGGCGTCTGGATCGTCCGTCCGACCCTGGGCATGGCCCGCTTGATCTCTTCGTATAGATCATTTTCGTAGGCCAAACAGCACAACAATCGCCCGCACGCGCCCGAAATTTCCATCGGGCTGAGGGGCAGGTCTTGTTGTTTGGCCATCCGAATCGAGATCGGTGCAAAGTCAGTCAGCCACATGGCGCAGCAGTGCGGGCGTCCACAGCGGCCATAACCGCCCAACAACTTGACGTCATCGCGCACGCCCACCTGACGCAGTTCGATACGTGTGCGGAACTCGCGGGCCAAATCTTTGACCAGTTCGCGAAAATCTACTCGTTGTTCAGCCGTGAAATAAAAAGTGAGATGTGAGCCATCAAAGTTGTATTCGGCCCGGATCACTTTCATAGGCAGGTTTTGCGCTCTGGCCTGATCTTGACAGCGGCGGAGTGCGTCGCTTTCTTGTTGGTGATACTTTTCCATCTGCGTCAGGTCAACCGCTGTGGCTTGACGGATGATCTTTTTGAGTGTGCCGTGGATTTCTCCCTCAGACACTTCTCGTTCCGTAAAGGCAATCTGCCCGGCTTCCTGGCCGCGTGAAGTTTCAACGATCACATATTCATCCACACTCAGGTCTTTGATGTCCCCGGGTGCGAAATAGTATACTTTGGCCGAATTTCTGAACCTGATTCCTACGACTTGCATATTTTTTCCTGTTCTTGTCTAAATTTATGCCGATCTTGTCAATGTGGGCATATCCAGCATCAATACCTCCAGGGCCAGCCGGAGATTGGCATTGTGATCCACCTGCCAGGCGGTTTGGTTTACGCTGCGCAACATCGCCGTTGCGGCTTGAACGCTGACGCGGGCGGCCCACTGTTCGAGCTGCGCCTGTCGATCGATGTTGGTCACTGGCGTCATGCTTCCGGCGGCCAACATCAACACGTCGTGCCACCAACTGCCGAGGATTTCCAATATCTGGGGCACCTGCTCGGCCTTTTTGCTGAGTTGTTCCGCATAATCAAACCGCGCCGTGTACGTCGCCGCATTCAGATCGATCAGCTTGTCCAGGATGCGATCTCGTTGTTCCAGGAATTGCGGGCTGTCTGCCGCCGCAAACGCCCAGCCGATCCGTCCCTGCGACAGCCGTCCCAGCAAACGCGCCTGGGACGGGTCGACGCCCCGCTCCACCAAGTCCTGTGTCACCTGTCCGACGGGCAAAGGTCGCAAGTTGATCACCTGGCAGCGGGAGACAATGGTCGGCAGTACCGCCTCGACGCGATCGGCGGTCAACACCATGATCACGCGCGCGGGCGGCTCTTCCAACGTCTTGAGCAAACAGTTCACCGCTGACGGCGTTGCTGCGTCGATCTGGCTGATCACAAAGACCCGGTATCGTCCTTCCACCGGCGATAGTGCGGCCGTGTTTTGCAGTGCGCGCAACACTTCGATGCGGATGTGGTTCTGCACCGGTTCGATGACCTGGATGTCAGGGTGTTTGTTTGTCCGGGCCAGTTGGCAGCTCCGGCATATGCCGCAAGGTGGCGCTTTGCTATCGGCCCGCTGGCAGTTGAGCGCCTGGGCCAGCGCTCTGGCCAGGGTCGTCTTGCCAATGCGCGACAGGCCGGTCAGCAGGTAGGCGTGCGATATCTGCTCGCTGGCGATGCTGCGGCTCAACAATTCGACCGCCCACTCATGTCCCACAACAGACCACACAATGCCCTCCTGAGCAGAGCAACCATTCTATCACAGAACAACGCTGGATTCAAATCGGGATTACTTGTAATTTTCCCCCCTTGTGTTATAATCTGCCCCTGCAACTGGAAGGGACGTGATGTGAATGGCGGTCAAACGTCTGGAGGCTGTTGTCCACGGATACGTGCAGGGGGTGGGGTTCCGCTGGTGGGTGCGCGAGCAGGCGCGCTGGCTGAACCTCAAAGGGTATGTGCGCAACCGTCCGGATCGCACGGTTGAGGTGGTGGCCGAAGGGCAAGAAGGGGCGCTGCTTTCGCTGCTGGCCTTGCTGCGCGAGGGACCACCGGCGGCTTCGGTAGGCGACGTTGACCCGGTGTGGGCTGCGCCCAAAGGTACATTCCTGGATTTTGAGGTTCGTTTTTAGATGTGGAATACTCCAGAGCAGCGAGCCTGGGCCATTGTGCTGGTCGGCTTTGTCATTTTTTGTGTGCTGATTGTGGCGGTGCCGTTGTCGGTTCGCTGGTACTTGATCAACGACACGGTTGCACCGCACACCGCTCTCAAGCCGATCGAGGCCGCAGTGCGCGTGCGCACGCCCAAAGAGAAAGAATTTCTGGCCGTAACCCAGGACCGCAATGATCTTGTCGAAGGCACAGTGATCGCCACGGACGAGTATTCGCGATGCTTTGTGCGATTCTTTGAAAACAGCACGCTCACGCTGTATAACGATACCGAGATCGCGCTCGTCCGCGTGCGCTCGCCGCGCTTTGGGATCAGCCCCAAAAGCAACGATATGGTCATCCAGGTCAAGCGCGGGCGCGTGGCGATTGGTGTGGCGTCGCCCGCACCGCCCGATGAACGGATCCTGAATATCGTCATCCAGACGCCGCATGCGCGCGTGACTCTGGAGGAGGGTGGCTATTCGCTGCTGGTCAGCGACGCTGAGACCCAGATCACGGCTCGTCTGGGCAAGGCCGTGATCACGACTGCTGACGACAAGGCTACCTGTCGAAATGGACGCTGTCGGGTGACGCCCGGATCGCCCATTGAAGGGCCGTTGCCGCCGGAGCAAAATCTGATCGTCAACGGCGAGTTCACGTCGGTGCTGGGTAGCGGGTGGGCGGATGCGGTTGTCACCCGAGACGATGAAACCGATCCTTGGGGGGAGGCCAAAATCGTTGCTATCGACGGGCGGACGGTGTTGAGTTTTGTGCGCAGCGGCGCGCGCACGCACGGCGAGTTGAGCACGATGCAGCGCATCGACAAGGACGTGCGCGACTTTGCGTCGCTCAAGTTCAGTTGCGAGGTGCGCGTCAGCCACCAGAGCCTGCCCGGCGGCGGGTTTCAGAGCACCGAGTTCCCGATCATGATCGAACTGACTTACAAAGATGCCTTTGGCGATACGCGCGCGCGCTATTGGGGCTTTTATTATCTGCCGCCTGATATGAAGGCGGGATGGCGCCCACTGGTCAACGGCCTCCAGGTGGTGCAAGGCGAGTGGTATGTGTTCGAGAGCCAGAATTTGATCGAACTGCTCGGCGATTTGGCTCCGGTATACATCGAGAGCGTGCGCATTTATGCCTCAGGGTGGGATTTTGAGAGCGCGATCACCAACATCTCGCTCCAGATCACAGAATGAGACTGCTGACGGCCGACCGCCGGCGCGAATACCCGGTATCCGTGCGGTCTGTTGTCGGCGATCGGCAGTCAGAAAATACATTTGGAAATTGATATGATCGATCCCAAGCTGTTAGAGATTTTAGTCTGTCCAGCCTGTCACGGCGAATTAACCGCTGGCGACGAGGCTTTGCGTTGCGAGGCCTGCGGCAATGCCTACCCCATTCAGGGAAGCATCCCGTTGATGACCATCGGATCGTCCAATGACGGCTTTGGACACGACCTGTATCACGCCCAGCTTGAGGGCAATTTTTTTGAAAAGGTCTTCCACTCGAATCGCATCGACACTCTGATGCGGTTGATTACGTCCGAGTTGGGCATCGAACTTGGTAGCCGCGCGTTGGACGTGGGCTGTAACACCGGACCGATGCTTGTCCCCCTGCGCCGGGCGGGTTATCAGGTGGCCGGCATCGACATCAGCGCGCACGATGTGCACCAGGCTGAACGCTACCTGGACGAGGCAGGCCTGTCGAGTGGACTGCTCGCGGTGGCTGACGGCACACAGCTTCCCTTTCGCAACGGCAGTTTCAACCTGATCTTGCTTGTCGACGTCCTGGAGCACACCGACCACGCCGAGCGGATCGTGGCCGAAACGCGCCGCCTGCTCGCGCCGGGCGGCGCCGTTGTCGCCACGGTGCCTTGGGGCTATCACCCTTTTGTGCGCTATGACTGGATTCGCAAGGCGCTCAGCAGCCGCAAGACAATTGATGAGCACCCCGACGCGCCATTTACGCTCAAGATGCTGCAATCGCTGTTCCCCGACTTTGAGCCGGTTCTGTTCAGGTTGGTCTTTCACTGGGTATGCATCCTGGGCGTGTACCGGATGCCTGCGCGCGCAGAGGTCGATCCGGACGCATGAACAAATCGAAACTCGGCTGGGCCTTGAACCTGGGCCTGGAATTATTGGTGCTCGGCCTGGCCCTGCGCATTTTTTTCACCCTCGCCTTTTACCAGATTTCGCT
>JAFGEY010000527.1 GCA_016931365.1 Anaerolineae bacterium | reverse complement strand
TTCTTGGTGAGACATTTGCTTCCTCCTGGCCCTCATTATACTTGATTTTCGACCGATCGGTTGTCTCACTTATTGTGGCACAGAGGGATCCCAACTGCCAGGAAAAAGAACAAAGCAATGCACACCACCAGGATCGTACTGCCGCGCCGCCCAGGTGCGTCACTCTCTTTGTGTCCCTCGATCGGCGGGCTGGGCAGTCGAAAGAACAGTACCGACACGGGCGACACCAGCAGCGCGATAACCCAGTAGACCCAGCGCACGCTGTCGGTGAGCAGCATCACCTGGGCGGCGACGATCGGCGCCAGGAACGCGCCGACGCCGAAAAAGAAATGCAGCCCGTTCATAAACGGTCCAACCTTGTCTTTGTGCACCCACATCAGCAGTGTGTTGGTGCCCACATCGAGCATGCCCTCGGCAGTGCCGGTGATCAGCCAGATGGCGATCAGCAGCCAGAGCCGCGTCGCCAGCGGAGCCAGGCATAGGGTCAGGGCCATTACCAGCAGCATCGTCGCCTGGACGGGATGCCCGCGCAGCCGATCGTACACCCGCCCGCCCTGCGACGAGCCGATCAGATAGCCCAACGAACGCGCGGTGAACGAATAGCTAATCTGAGCCAGCACGCTGCCCGTATTCTCGGCCAGTTCGAGCAGAGTCGGCCCCAGGGAGGCTGACACCAACCCCAGCGCGATAAAAGCCACATAATAGACCACGGTCTTGGCTATCTTGCCCGAACGATCGGCCTGCATGGTCGTCTCTGAATTCATCCTTGCTCCACTCTAGCGGGGCAGTCGGTATGCCCAATACATAAAGCCGATCGAAATCGCCGCGAACAAGACACCGATCTCCCAATACAAAACACCCGGCTTGCGGCGTACAAGCAGCACAAGCCCCAAGATCGGAGACAGCACGCCAATTTCGATCAGCAGATTCCGGTAAAAGTATACGTTGCTCAAACCCGGCCTTCCGGCACTTGGCAAAAGACCAAAGGGCAGTCTATACATACGCAAACTGAACGGCCACAACAAAGGCATCGACCATACGCCGACCAGCAAATCAAGGATCAAGTGCGAAAGGCCACCTCCCATAAGCTGGAATAGCAAGCGTTTGGATATTTTCAATTGGCTGCGCAAAACAAGGAGCGCAGCTGCCGTTACCAACGGTAGGAACAAACAAAAGACAAGTGAATGGGTCCAACGCATATCAGCATCAAGAATGCCAAACACCCTAAACGCATAATCGATGTCCGGCATCCACGCAACGACAAGCAGCCAGCCGATCCAGGCCCACTCGCGCCAGGTGCGCGGCTGCCGGGACCCGGTTGCCGCATAGATGTTGAGCGCCGCTAAACCATGACCTACGGGTGATGACATCCCTTACGCTCTCAAGGTGGCTTTCAAGCGCAGTGGATGGAGCAGCAGTTCCAGCGCGTGCACGATGTCCGGACATACGATCCTGGCCGCCAACAGCGTCTCGACAGCCGCGCCTTCCTCCTGGACCACAACGATACCGAGCGCAGCTTTTTGCAGCATCAGGCGGTCGTTGCGCCCGTTGCCGATCGCCGCGACGACGGCTGCACCCAACTGGCACACGTAATCGCACTTGGCCTCGGTCTGACCGCTCGGGGGCAAAAGCGACAATGTGCAGGGCACACCGGCCAGGTTGTCGCGCGCTCCGCCAAAGGTATCTGCCGTGATCACGTGCACTTCGATCTGCTCGGCCAACTCCGCCAACGCCTCCTTGACGCCGGGGATCAGCGTACCATCAAAGGCGATGGTGCCGTTATAGTCCAGGACCAAATGCTCAATCCGCACCGTCCCATACCCCGGAACTTCGACCTGGATCATCTTGTCCTCCTCACAGTTGCACAAGCGGGATCATCGGTGTACAATGCCTCTGGTATTTCACCCCAGACCCCTTGGGCACAAATGGTCATTATACCGTTCTGTGGTATGAAGTCAAACTTGCGCAAAAGACCGGAAAACGAAATGAATGGAATCGAGTCAAGGCCCTACCAGGATGACGACCTTCCCCTCCTGCAAGACGCATTCGCCGGTTGGATTCAAAAAGCCGGTATCTGCGGCTATTACACCGTGGGGCATCTTGCGCATTGGATCTATGAAGTCCTTCGCGGCCGCCATCCGGTGGCCGATCTGGTGCGAGTCTGGGAGGACGAGGCCGCTATCATCGGGATAGAAATCAACCTGTTGTTCGAAACGGCTTTCTATGTGTTCATCAGCCTAGCGTATCGCGGTACTGATGTCGAGATCGAGATGCTTCAATCAGCTTTTGAGACAACGTGCCGATTGACACACGAAAAAAAACAGGATAATTCAGCGGTTTTCACCGATGTTTTTAGCTGCGATGCGATCCGGATCGACCTGCTGGCGCAACTCGGATTCGAGCAGCACCGGCTGTGGGATCACGTTGCCGAATGCGACCTGTCTGAGCCAATTCCGCAAGTCCACTTGCCTGACGGGTTCAGCATCCGGCCGGCAACGACGGATGACTATACGCAGCTCGCCCTGGCGCGCAACGACATCTTTGATACCGACTGGACGCCAGAGATGTACCGCGATCAGGTAATGCAGAAACCCGGCTATCAGCCCGAACGGGAGATCGTCGTGGTTGCCCCCAATGAGCAAATCATGGCCTTGACCATCATTCGGCTCGACCAGGTGAACAAAATCGGTCTGTTCGAGCCAGTCGGAACCCGGCACGCGTTTCGCCGCAGAGGGTTGGCCCAAGCGATGATGACGCATGGCTTGCACGAAATGAAAAATCTGGGGATGGAAACGGCAATAGTCGAGTACGAGGCGGCCAACCTGGCTGCCAGCGAGTTGTATCGCCGCCTGGGCTTCAGGAAAAAATACGAAACTTGGGGATACAAATGTGACTGCCAAAGAGGAATAACCAGATGAGCTATGTACCGAGAATCATCCCTATACCCGGACGACGCTATCCCAGAAATGTGCCGGAGGTTCGATGATGATTCTCGCCCTCATCCCGGCCTACAACGAAGCCGAACACATCGGACCAGTTGTCAAACAAGCCACAAGCTATTTGCCCGTACTCGTCGTCGATGATGGGTCATCCGATCAAACCGCCAAGATCGCCGAAGCGAATGGTGCGACGGTACTGCGCCAAACGCCCAATCGAGGCAAAGGCGCGGCGCTGATCGCCGGGTTCCGCTGGACTCTGGAGCACAACTACCAGGCTGTGGTCACCCTCGACGCCGACGGGCAGCACGATCCGTACGAGATACCCCAGTTCCTCCAGGCTCATCAGCATACACGATCCGATCTGATCATCGGCGCACGGCAGTTCGAGCAGATGCCCCTTGTACGCCGCCTCGCCAACTCACTGGGACAAAAAGCCTTTTCTTGGGCTTTGGGGCAACCTGTGCGCGACAACCAGAGCGGCTACCGTTTGATCAGCCAGCGACTGCTGCAAGCAATGTTGTTTAGCCAGGAGGCCGGTTTTCAGTTCGAAGTCGAAATGATCGTCACCTGCGTGAAATGTGGTTTCGATCTGGCCTGGGTGCCCATTCGCACGATCTATGCCGGAGAGAGCAGCCATATCTGCCCCTTGAAGCATACAATAGATTTTTCATACATGGTTTGGAAAACTCGGGTTTGTATGAGAAAAAAGTAAAGATTAGCACGTCTGAAATAAATTTTTTCAATTTTATATTGACAAAACTTTATATACATGGTATAATTCCGAGTGTGGGATTAATAAAATCAATTCTACACTCAATTTTTTTAATAGAAAATGACATTGAGAGGAAAGCAGAGATGGGACAAGAGATCAACGAGCTATTCAATACCCCCGAAGGATGCGATCTGGTTGTCGAAAATGTCGAAGGCAAGATCGAGATCACGGGCTGGGACAAACCGCAGACACAAGTCATTGCGGTCAAGCACAACGAACGCCCTGAAGTCGAAATCAGCCAGGATGGACGCAAGGTCATTGCCCGCACCCGGTTCGAACAAGAACCGCTAGGGTTTCTGAACTGGTTCACCAACGGCAGGAGCAATGGCGCAGTCGATTATACGATTTACGTGCCCCACAACAGCAACGTCAAGGTCAAGCACGTCAATGGCCCCATCAAAGCCGTGCAAATCAACGGCAACCTCGATTTGCACGGTGTCGACGGGCCAACCCAAGTGAGCCAGGTCAGCGGCGACATTCACATCCACACTGTGAATGGATCGGTGATGGCAGAAGCCTTGCAAGGTTCGGCCAAACTCAACGCAGTCAACGGCAAGCTGAAGGTCAAAAACAGCACGCTCCAATCGCTGACGAGCGAAACGGTCAACGGTGAGATCGAAGCCCAGGCTGCATTGAACCCGGAAGGGCGTTACCACTTGAAAACCGTCAACGGCGGTTGTCGTCTGACTGTTCAAGAGGGCTTCCGTGCCCGCGTCTCAGCCAAAGGTATCAATCTCTCCGTCAAAACCTCACTGCCCACGCAAGCGGTGGAAAAGCACTTTGGGCACTGGCATGGCATCATCGGCAGCGGCGACGGCCCGACAGCCGAAATTACCTTTGATACAGTCAACGGCAGCCTGCGGATCAACGATGGCGAAGAGGTTACCATTCCGTTCGCGCCGCCTGCGCCGCCCACACCGCCTATGCCTCCTGCACCACCGGCGCCACCTGCACCACCCCAAGCCCCCGAGTGGTCAGAATCAAAGCCCGTTATGGTCAAAGTTGAGGGATCGGCCAAGACCGATGGGCCCAAGACCAAAACCGAAGTGCTGGAAATGATCGAACGGGGCGAAATCACGGTCAGCGAAGGGCTCAAGCTGCTCGAAAATCTGTAAACGATGCAGACTGGCGAATCCCATTTTAAAAACAGACAGACGATCAATTCTGCGTGTGTCGTTCCTCAACTCAGTCCGTGCTCACAATTTTGGTGAGCACGGACTTTTTTGCGTTGACACCCAGGGCAAACGTGCTACAATATTCGCGGGTGCGGCTCAGCTCGCGCCCATTAGAGCCTATCCTCCAAGATCGTTGCTTTTTTGGCAAGAATTTCGTTCCGGGCAGGTACATCCTGTTCAGTTCCGATTTAGTCGGGATAGGATACTCGTTTCAATCTATACGCTGGGAAGATATCAAATGACAGTAGGGGGAATTTGTGAATACGATCTTGCCTGTTCGCGGCTTTCTTTTGCACATTACACACTATGATCCCACCTGGTGTATGACCAAAGAGACAGAGACTCCATTTGACTTGCATCTTGGTCTGGACGTCATTGATTGTATGGCTTCTGTAGGGCTCAATCTAGTGATGATCGATTGTGGAGATGGATTGATCTACGCATCACACCCTGAGCTAACCAGACATTACAGTCAAAGTCTAAAAGTATTACAACACCTTGTACAGCGGGCTAAACACCATAATATAGAAGTCGTTCCTTTACTTAATTTCGCCCAAAGTGGTGTATTTCAAAACAATCACTGGTTTCGGCCCCACCACAAACTCTTTGATAATGAGGAATATTGGCACTTTGCCTTTGAAATCATTGACGAGTTGCTGCAAGTTATCCAGCCTCCCCGTTTCTTTCATATCGGGATGGACGAAGATCATTGGCGTAGCCATAGACAATACATTCAAGCCATTGAAACATTACACTCCGGTTTAGCAAAGCGTCATTTACAAACAATCATTTGGAACGCTACCGCTTTGCGAAAGGCCGAGTTCGAGGTTTTCAAGGAAAAGTCACTTGTCGCTGAAAAAGCAATCCCCAACGATGTTATCCAAGTTGTGTTTGATTATGTGGATGTCCAACCAGAGATATTTGAGCGGTTACGAAACAGAAAATTTCCAATCTGGGGTGCGCCTGGAGATAACCCTTCACAGGTTGAAACGATGCGAGATGTGCTCTTGAAATACAATGGTCAAGGTATCTTGCTGACTCGCTGGATACCTTGTATCGAGCAGAATCGAGACGGTTTACTAAACTACATTAACCGCACCGGTTTGTTATGCAGCTGAAAGCGTATCCGTTTAGCTTGCTTTGGCACCGCTGAAACGCGGCGTTATACGGACGCCACGCTACACTATCTCCTACCTCCACCGCCCGGTCAGCGCCGCCTCGATGCACTGTTCCAGCGTCCCAAAGCGCACCTGCAGCCTCGAATGCGCCGGCGTATAGGCGGCCATTTTGGCCGAGTTGGTCGCCATCACCTTAAAGCCCAACTGCTCCACCGGCGCGACGACCATGCACGTGTCCGCCACCACACGCCCGCCAGCAGCCTGAATGATCTCAACGGCCTGCGCGGCGTGCTCGCCCGTTGCCCGCGCCGTCGTCACCCACAGCGCCGAGCGCAACTGCTTCCCCTCGACCAGCCGGGCGACCTGCGCCAGTTCTTCCACGGAAGCGTGCGGGCAGCCGATGCTGACCAAATCCACCTGCTCGACCCCGCTGTTCAGAGCCGCATAGCCCGCTGCCAGGTCGTCGATGATGATTTGCTGCGCATTGACAGCAAGCGTCTTCCCTCCCTGGGCCTCCAGTGTTATGCCATCGATGTGATACAGCGCCACCGCCCCGCTCGCTGCCATCGCCGCGCCGAGGCTTTTGAGTTGATCGACCGTCGGCGGTACAGCGACGTCGCCGAGTAAGAAATAAGGCACGCCATCGCGCACCTGCCGCCCCACCAGGTAGCCCAACGCGCTCCAATCTGAAATTGAACCGAGCTTGCAGCGCACCTCAACACGATACCGTGCCACCCGGTTTGGGTCCAAATGCAGGCCATACGCCGCCGTGCGCCCGCAGATCGCCGCCGCCAGCGCGCTCGGCCCGCCCTCGCGGTTGGTACGCGCGCCCAGCACCGAGTTGGCAAAACTCACCGCCGACGACTCGGCCCAGGCAATGTGCTCGCCAAGACCGGGCCGGCTGCCGGTCAGGTACGGCGTGCAGGTACAGGTTGGGGCAATACCCATTGCCGTGTAGGCATCGATCACAGCCTCCTGCTGTCGCGCAAAGTCGGCGGAAAAACCCAGGCGTTCCCACTGCTGCATATCGATCCCCGCTGGGTTGAGCATCGTCGGCACGCAGACGCGCGCGCCCTGCGCCGCCCACTCGCGCAAAAAGTCGAGGCCCGCTTCGCCGAGGTTTTTATAGCTCACTCCGGCCACCTGTACGCTGCCCACCGGCACCAATCGTTTCGCACCGTAAATCTTGCCCAGGGCGATCACGATCTCGATCGCCCGCCGCACGGCGATGCCCTGCTCGCCGTCGAACATGGACCGTTCTTCTGCCGAGAGGTACAATTCATCTGCCATGCTCAAGCCCTCCGCTTTCCAAACCGTTCCAAGATGGCACTAGTTTACCAGCCCGGTCGCAAAAGTCAAACCGAGTTTTGCTTGGCCCTCCGAATTCAGGTATAATGCGCTTATCTGGTTTAATTTCACACACAAGGACGCGCGATGAAAGCACTGATCACCGGCCTCAATGGCTTTGTCGGCAGCCACCTCGCCGAATACCTGCTTGCTCACACCGATTGGCGCGTCGCGGGCACCGTTTACGGCCCGACGCGCAGCATCGATCCGCTACGCGAGCAGTTGGAACTCTACCCCGGCGAACTGTCGCGCCTGGACGCCGTTGAAACACTGCTCGAACAGGCCCGCCCCGACGTGATCTTTCACCTGGCAGCGATGGCCGTCGCCGGCCAGTCGTGGCGCGACCCGGCCGGCACGATTACACTCAACATCACGATGCAGACCCACATCTTGCAGGCCGTGGTCAACCTCGGCCTCCGCTGCCGCGTGCTCTGCGTCTGCTCCAGCGAGGAATACGGCGCGGTTTCGCCGGGCGATCTGCCGATCGACGAGGACACACCGTTCCGGCCCAACAACCCCTACGCGGTGAGCAAGGTCGCCCAGGACATGTTAGGCCTGCAATATCACCTCAGCCACGGCGTCGACGCCGTCCGCGTGCGCCCCTTCAACCACATCGGCCCGCGCCAGAGCCAGGGGTTCGTCGTGCCGGATTTCGCCTCCCAGATCGCGCGCATCGAGATCGGTGCGCAGGCCCCCCTGCTGCGCGTCGGCAACCTGGAGGCGCGGCGCGACTTTACCGACGTGCGCGACGTCGTCCGCGCCTATTATCTGCTGGCCGAGCGCGGCCAATCGGGTGAGGCGTACAACGTCGGCTCGGGCCGGGCGCGCGCCATTCAAGAGGTTCTGGATTATTTAGTCGCCCACAGCAGCGTGGCCATTCAGGTCGAACCCGATTCGGAACGCATGCGCCCCAGCGACACGCCACTGGTGGTCTGCGATTACGGCAAGCTGAACGCCTGCACTGGCTGGATGCCGACCATCCTCTTTGAACAAAGCCTCTCGGACGTGCTGGATTATTGGCGCGCCGAAGTGAAAAACACCCCAAGGAGTAAATCATGACTACCGCACTGATTACCGGCATCACCGGCCAGGATGGCTCGTACCTGGCCGAATTCTTGCTCGAAAAAGGTTATACCGTCGTCGGGATGGTCCGGCGCAGCAGCACGGTCAATTTCCAGCGCATCGAGCACATCCAGGACGAGATTGTCCTTGTCCCCGGCGACCTGCTCGACCAGATGTCGCTGGTCGACACGTTGCGCGAATACCAGCCGCGCGAGGTCTACAACCTGGCCGCGCAGTCCTTTGTCCCCACCTCGTGGAAACAGCCCGTCTTTACCGGCGAAGCGACCGCCCTCGGCGTGACGCGCGTGCTGGAAGCGATCCGCATGGTCGATCCCACCATTCGTTTCTATCAGGCATCTTCTTCAGAAATGTTTGGCAAGGTACGTGAAGTGCCGCAAAAGGAATCGACGCCCTTTTACCCGCGCTCACCCTACGGCGTGGCCAAAGTCTACGGCCACTGGATCACGATCAACTATCGCGAGAGCTATAACCTGTTCGCCTGCTCCGGCATCCTCTTTAACCACGAAAGCCCGCGCCGGGGACTGGAATTTGTGACCCGCAAAGTGACTCACAGTGTGGCCAGGATCAAGCTCGGCCTGCAGCAAGACCTGCATCTGGGCAACCTGGAATCGCGCCGCGATTGGGGCTTTGCCGGCGATTACGTGCGCGCGATGTGGCTGATGCTCCAGCAGGATCGCCCGGACGATTATGTGGTCGGTATGGGCGAAACCCACGCCGTGCGCGAGCTGTGCGAGGTGGCCTTTGCGCGCGCCGGCCTCGACTGGGAAAAATACGTCGTCGTCGATCCCAAATTCTATCGCCCGGCCGAAGTCGATCTGCTGATCAGCGATCCCGGCAAGGCCAGACAAACGCTGGGCTGGGAACCGAAGGTCGGTTTCAAGCAGTTGATTGAGATGATGGTCGACGCCGACCTGGCGCTGTTGAAACGAGAAAACGGACTCGATGCCTGATCTGATCGATACCCACGCCCACCTCGACCATCCCAAATTCAGCCACGACCGTGAAGCGGTCATCCAGCGCGCGTTTGACGCCGGCGTGCAGCCGATCATCACCGCCGGCGCGGACATGGCCTCCAGCCGGGAGAGCATCGCGCTGGCCGAACGCTTTACGGGGATTTATGCCGCCGTCGGCGTGCACCCGCACGATGCTCAAGCGGTCAGCGCCGCCGACCTGGACGAACTGCGCAAACTGGCCGATCGCCCGCAGGTCGTTGCTATCGGCGAAATGGGACTGGATTACTATTGGGATCACTCGCCGCACGAGGCGCAAAAAGCGGTGTTTGAGGCCCAATTGGGGATCGCGGTTGAGGTCGGCAAACCGGCAATGATCCACATCCGCGATAAAAAAGGCCAGCACGCCGCCTACGAGGACGCATTGAACATCCTCGCCAGGTGGGCGCCAAACCTGCCCAGCGGACGCGTCGGCGTGCTGCACTGCTTTTCCGGCGACCTTGGCGCGGCCCGAATAGCCCTTGACGTGGGCTTTTACCTGGGCATCGACGGGCCGGTCACATATCCCAACGCCAGTGAACTGTGCAGCATTGTCGCGCAGATTCCTTTGGATCGCCTGCTGCTGGAAACCGACTGCCCCTATCTGACGCCACAGTTCCGGCGCGGCAGACGCAACGAACCGGCCTACCTGGGGCACACTGCGGAGAAAATCGCTCAAGTGAGAGGAATCTCGGTGGATCAAGTGGCACGAGCGACGACGGAAAACGCCCGCCACTTGTTCACCTTGACGTCTGACGTTTGACGTTTCACTTGGCCGGATAGCCAGTAATTTCTCGAATATCCTGGTATAATGAACGCAGTTTTTTGTACATCTGCTTGTAAACGCGCTGATACAACCCGTCGTAAATCTCGCGCGTGCGCGGATTGGGTTCAAAGACCTCGCCCGTGCGCGTCATCTCGCCGGCGGCAGTGGCAAAATCGGGGTGCAGCTTGAGACCGACCGCCGCGTCCATCGCCGCACCCAGGCCAGACACTTCGTAGGTATGCGGGCGCATCGCTGGCAGGCCGAAAACGTCTGCCGTGAGCTGCATCGCTGCATGGCTCTGCGATCCGCCGCCTGCTACGCGAATCTCAGTGATCGGCACGCCGGAGCGTTTGCTCGTCTGCTCGGCGCCCTCGCGCAAGGCATAAGCCAGCCCTTCGACGATCGCCCGATAAACGTGAGCGCGGGTGTGGACATCGCCAAAGCCGATCATCGCCCCTTTGGCCTCCGGGCCCGGCACTTTGAGGCCCGGCGACCAGTACGGCTGCAAGATCAATCCCATCGATCCCGGCGGCACCTGGCTGATCAGATCGTCGAACAAGAACTCAGGTTCGACACCCAACTCCGTCGCCCGCTGGCGCTCCTCCAGGCCGAACTCCTGCTTGAACCAACTGACCATCCAGAATCCGCGATAAATCTGGATTTCCAGGCTGTATGCGCCCGGTATGGCACTCGGATAAGGCGGAATGAGTGGGATCACCTCGACATATTTTTTATGTGTCGTATTGATCGTCGCCGCCGTTCCATAGCTCAAGCAGCCCATGTGCGGCTCGACGCAGCCGCAGCCCAACACCTCGCACGCCTTGTCGGCGGCAGCGGCGATCACGGGCAGGCCAACCGGAATACCGGTCATCTCGGATGCTTCGCGGGTGATTTCGCCCAACGTCTCTGTCGGCGGGATCAATCTGGGCAGCATACGCGGCTTGATGCCGGGAATGGCCTGCCATTTCCAATCCCACCCTTTGCACCAGGCCAGTTTTTTGTAATCAAAAGGGACAAAGCCAACCTGGCTGCTCACCGAGTCGACGAACTGCCCCACCAGGCGATAGGTCAGATAGCCGGACATAAAGAGAAATTTGTGCGTTTGATCCCACAGCCGGGGTTGATGAAGGGCGATCCAGTTAGCCTGTGCTCCAGCCTGAAGATAGGCCACCGTTTCGGTCATCCCGATCAATTTGAAGGCCAAACCCCACAATCCACCGACCGGCTTGACTCCTTCCGCGCGGCGCTGATCGAGCCACACGATCGCCGGGCGCAGCGGTTTGCCATCCCGGTCGACGTTGACCACGGTGTTGCGCATGGTGGTCAAGGCGACGCCGGCAATCGCCTCTTTGGGCACCTCGGTCTCTTGCCACAACTGTTGGCACGCCTCGCCCAGCTTTTGCCAATAGTATTCCGGATCTTGCTCGGCCAGGCCCGGCTGGGGCGAGGCGTAGGGTACCAGTTGAACCTGGCTTTTTGTTACCAGGTTGCCCTTGAGATCGAAAATCATCGCCCGCACGCTCTGCGTGCCCTGATCGATGGCTAAAATGTGATCGCGCATCGTCCTTTACCCCCACGCACTATCAAACACTGAAATCTGATCAGTTACTATAACCCGTCACTGATGATGGACCCGTGGATCAACAAAGCGGATGGCCGAAAAACAGAGCGCCCCAAAATGCTTGAGCCAAAAGTGCCGCCCCAGCACATTGGCCGATTCAAAATCGACCGCGCAGCCGGCCTTGCCGCGCTCCCGCCCCCAGGCCAGCACTTGCGCCAGCAACTGCTCGCCGACGCCCGTCCTACGGACCTCGGGAGCGGTGTAACCGAAATCGATCCCCATCATCGACTCACCCTGCACACTCGTGCATGAATCCTCTTTGCGCAGTTTTCCACGAATGCAGCCTACCAGTCGACCTTCTCGCTCGGCAACCGCAGAAAATGTGACTTGGCCCAAAAATGCTTCCGCCATTTCCTGCTCGTTGGATGGTTCGTGCGCCAGGAATATCGGAGCTTGCGCCATATAACACCGTAACTCACGGTCCAGTCTGAACAACTCGGGCAAATCAGCACGCTGCGCCCGGCGGACAGTCACACCAGAGATCTGAGGTACATTGTCTTCGAGAGATTGTTGGGTTGACCGCACGGCATCAATGCCCAAAAGCCCGAACCCATTCCAGTAGAGCAGGTCGCGTAACGGGGTGTCGTTGGCCCAAAAGGTGATCGCATGGGTGAAATTGCCGCCGCTGACCCAATCGCGCGACATTGCGTCATACATTGGCTGAAAGACGCGCTCGACGGAATCCCCCACGGCCACGGCGTGCCCCCAATCGGGCACGTACACACCCTGGCTCAGGCCTTTCAAGTTGGGAATCCGGCTGTAGCCAGTCAGGTACCCGGCCAATCGACGGTCAACGATGGCCGCTACGCCAGCTTGCGCGTTCAGCATATCCCGCAAAAGCGCAGCGACCGCGTCTGTTTGCTCGTATTCGGCGGGCAAATAGCCAAATCGCCTGCGCTGCGCCTTGTAAGCAGCGACAAACAGCGCCGCCGCATCCTCAATGTGCTTGACCGCCAGAGGCTCAATCATAATCATTGCACAATCTGCTCCGCATCGTAAAAACAAGGCAGCAGACAGTCCAAACCGGGTTGGGCGTCTGCTGCGCACAATCCAAAGCACTCACCATTCACGGCCAATTCAGTGGAGCGGATGGGAGTCGAACCCACACGGCCTTGAGGGCCAGGTTCAAGTCCGTGGCGACTGCCATTCACGGCCAATCCCGTGGGGCAGATGGGAGTCGAACCCACACGACCAGTCAAGGTCAGCGGAGATCAAGTCCGTAGCACCCGCTGTTTACAGCCAACAAGATGGGGCGGATGGGAGTCGAACCCACACAACCAGTCAAGGTCAGCGGAGTTTAAGTCCGCAGCGTCTGCCATTCCGCCACCGCCCCACGTAAAAGCATTGTAATTCATGCAGCACAAAAAGTCAAAGAACGGCCCGAGGCTATCATTTCTCTTGGCGCTTGCGTGGATGACGCCTGTCGTCGTGTACAAAAGCGTTCAACACCGTACTGACCACACTGACCACCAATGCGCCCAAAAACGCCGCGCCGAATCCCTGTACGTAAAACCCCACCCCCAAACGCTGACCGATCTCGGACGACAGCCAAAAGGTACAAGTGTTGATCGCCAGGGAAAACAAGCCCAGGGTCAAGATCAAGACGGGCAAGGTCAGCAACTGGATCAGAGGACGCACCAGCGCATTGACCAACCCCAAGATCAACGCAATGACGGCAATCGTCACCCATTGATCGCCGTCAACATAGATGCCTGGGATTAAATAAACCGCGGCGAAAACAGCCAACGCGTTGACAAACCAGCGAAGAACAGCTTTTCTGAACATAAAACTAGAAATCCCTTGCTCAATCTCAACGAATCATGTATCCGTGACGGCTGATGGTCCGGATATAAACGGGGTCTCCCGTATTCGACGATTCAATCTTGGCGCGTAGATTGCGAATGTGCATCCGCACCAGCGCCGGATCGCCCGTTCCTTCGGGATAGTCCCAAATCTCCTGCAACAACCGCTCGCTGGAAAAAACCTCCCCTCGATGCATGATCAGGTGACGCAGGACTTGAAATTCGATCGGAGTCAGCAAAGAAGTCTGATTGGGCGTGGTCACCTCAAACGTGTGCTGATTGAGAGTCAAATCGCCCGCCATCAGGACGTCATTTTCATCCAGCCCCACAGACAGTGACTCGTCAAACTGGACACGCCGTAAAATCGCCCTGACGCGCAAATCGAGTTCTTGAATGTCAAAAGGTTTGGTCAGATAATCGTCCGCCCCGGCCTCAAAGCCATCGATCTTGTCGTCCAACATCGCCTTGGCCGTGAGGAAAATAATCGGCAAGGTAGCAGTCTTGGGGTCAGCGCGCAGCCGCTCACATACCTCGATGCCTGTCATTCCGGGCATCATCACATCCAGAACCGCAATGTCGATTTGTTCACGCCATGCCGCCATTAGCGCATCCCTGCCATTATTCGCCACAATCGTTTCGTGGCCGCGACTCCGCAAAAGGCGATCAATGGTATTGGCTACACTCCTATCATCATCTACAACCAATATCCGGGCCATAGATCATCCTCCACCGCCTCTCCAATGCCGAAACTGATCTCATTATAATACGTTTCCCGGGTTTTGACAACAGATTATGACGAGCAGCGGCGCGCCTTTACTTGCCTTTTCCGGCAAAGCGGATAAACTAGAGAGCAAAATTGCAACCGACCTTTGTCCAGACCCCAAAACTCAATTGCTCTGCCCACAGAGGAGGCCAAGCTATGACCCAGAAACAACCTTCGGTTCTCGTTTACATTGGCACCTACACTCATAAAGGCTCTGCCGGCGTCTATATCTATCGCCTGGATACCACATCCGGCGCGCTAGACATTGCCGCTCCGCCCGCAGCCATCACCAATCCTTCTTTCCTGGCTATCGCCCCGCAGAAGCAAAACCTGTATGCGGTCGCCGAACTGGGCGAATTTCAGGAACAACCCGGCGGCGGCGTGAGCGCCTTTGCCATCGCCGCCGGCTCGGGCGCGCTGACCCTGCTCAACCAGCGACGCACGCATGGCGCCGCACCCTGCCACCTCTGCGTCGACGCGACCGGGCGCTATGTCCTCGTCGCCAATTACAGCAGCGGCACCGTGTCAATGCTGCCTGTCCAGGCCGATGGCTCACTGGGTGAAGCGACTGAGGTCATCCAACACAAAGGCTCGGGGCCAGACCCGCGACGGCAAAGAGGCCCGCACGCACACTCGGTCACACTCGATCCGACCAACCGCTTTGCCTTTGTCTGTGACCTGGGCATCGACAAGGTGATGGTATACCGGCTCGACTTGGCCAACGGCAAGCTGATGCCGCACACCCCCGCCTGGGCAGAAGCCAATCCCGGTGCGGGGCCGCGACACTTTGCCTTTCACCCCGGGCACCCATACGCTTATGTGATCAACGAACTCGATTCGACCATCATCGCCTTTGCTTATGACAAAGCCGCGGGCGCGCTCGCGCCGCTGCAAACGATATCCACCCTGCCGGACGATTTCAGTGGCGCCAACACCTGCGCCGATGTGCACGTCTCACCCTGCGGCAGATTCTTGTATGGCTCAAACCGGGGCCACGACAGCATTGCCATTTTCAGCATCGATCAAAGCAGCGGCGCACTCACCGCGATCGGGCACGCATCGACCGGGGGAAAAACGCCGCGCAACTTTGCCATCGATCCGACCGGCGCTTTTCTGCTGGCGGCCAATCAGGACAGCGATAACGTCGTCGTCTTGTGCATCGACGGCGAGACGGGCCAACTCGCGCCAACCGGATATGAAATCGCTGTGTCAATGCCGGTGTGCGTCAAAATGATTGCGCTACCGTAACCATCACTCGATTCGGGCGCGGCGCCAACCGGGCACGAGATCGCCGCTTCGATGCCGGTGTGCGTCAGGATGATTGCTCTGCCGTAACCGGGCCACCGATTCCAGATGCAGCGTTAGCCAGATCATGTTTTGACATAAAAGCATATAAAACAATATTGACCTTCCGCACAGGCTGTGGTATACTTGCTGGCAAGGGGGCCCGGTTCGATTCAGGTCAAAGGATGAAAGTTGATGTTGACCGCGCCAGTTCTGGTACTCAACGCCAATTTTGAGCCGCTCAACGTGTGTAACATCCCGCGCGCGCTGGGTCTGGTTTGGGTCGGCAAAGCTGAAATCATCCAGAACGGCCGCGGGCCTATCTATACCATTTCGCAGCCCTACGAATGCCCTTCGGTGATCCGGCTTCAATATATGGTCCATCGCCCGCGCGCGCACGTACGGCTGAACAAGCGGGAAATTTTCCGCCGCGACGAATATCGCTGCCAGTACTGCGGCCATTACTCGGCGCACCTGACCATCGACCATGTGGTCCCTCGGTACCGTGGCGGGGAATTTACGTGGGAAAACCTGGTCAGCGCCTGTCCTCCGTGCAACCGGCACAAAGGCAATCGCACGCCTCAAGAAGCGGGGATGAGCCTGTGCGCACCGCCCGCCGAACCGCCGGCCACGGCGCTGTATCTCTATGGGCGCTATCTCAAAAGCAACGAAGAATGGGCACAGTACCTGAGCGGATGGTAACAAACCTTTGTTGGATGCTTGGGCAACTGACAGAGCAAATGTTACTTGAAGGATATTAATGAAACTCAAAGTCTATACTGAGACGACGATCCCGAGTTTTTATTATGAAACTCGTACCGAGCCGGATATGATCGCACGTCGGCAATGGACACGCCAATGGTGGAATGAAGTTGGCCCAAACTATGTGCTTGTGACCAGTGTCGCCGTATTAGACGAACTTGGCAATGGGGACTATCCCAACAAAGAGCAAGCGCTAGAGTTGGTGAGTCAACTGCCATTAGTGCCTGTCGAGTCAGCAATTTTAGAGATAGTTGAGTCATACATTCGATACAAAGTAATGCCTGGCGATCCTGTAGGAGATGCGCTTCATTTGGCATTAGCGTCATACCACAAGTGTGATTTCTTGTTGACGTGGAACTGCCAGCATTTGGCGAATGCCAACAAATTTGGGCATATTCGTCGGGTGAACACGATGCTGGGATTATATGTGCCGTCATTGGTGACGCCATTAGAGTTATTGGGAGAACAAAATGAAGCAGAGAGATGATTTAGTGATAAAAAGAGTCAGAGAGGCAAGGCATCACATTTCTGAAAAACTCGACCATGATCCAAAAAAGGTTATTGAGTACTATATGGAACTTCAAAAAAAGTATCTTGATCGTATGTTGCCCAGTATAGAGATTGAAGAGACGGCTGTAAGCACTTTGCAGACAGCATAAGTGAAGACGGTTTTTTGCGATCCACGGCATCTTTCCATCGATGCTGAAAAAGTGCATGCGCAAACCTAACGTTGCACCTGAACCCCACCGATATGCAAAACGCCCGAACATCCGGGCGTTTTTTAGTGGCAAAATAATGAACATTGTGATGATCGGCCCTTTTGGGCTGCATACCAAAAGCACAATACGCGAACGCGCCCTGCCGATGGCCAGGGCGCTGGTCGAACGCGGGCACCAGGTCACGATTCTCCTGCCGCCCTGGGACTGCCCGCAAGACGACGGCCAGACCTGGCTGATCGATGGTGTGACGGTTGAAAACGTCCGCCTGCCTCCCCGCATCCCGGTGTTATGGCACCTCTCGCTCACCTTTCGGCTGGTGCGCCGCGCGCTGGCCTTGCGCCCGCAGGCGATCCACTGCTTTAAGCCTAAAGCCTATGCCGGGCTGTCGGCCTGGGTGTTGTGGCAGCTCAAAAAACTACATTTGACCCATGTACGCCTGATTGTCGACACCGACGATTGGGAAGGTCGCGGCGGCTGGAACGAACTCGCAGCCTATTCGGGGGCGCAAAAGCGGATGTTCGCCTGGCAGGAGCGCTGGGGGCTGCGCCACGCCGACGCGATCACCGTCGCCAGCCGGGCCTTGCAAACCATCGTCTGGAGCATGGGCGTGCCGGCCGGCGCGGTTCATTACGCGCCCAACGCCGCCACAGCGGATCAAATACCCGCCTCTCCGGCCCGCCCCGACCCATCCGCGCCGCCCACCGTCCTGCTCTACACGCGCTTTTTCGAATTCGGCCTCGAACGAGTGGTCGATACCTTGCACCTGATCCACCAATCCCGACCGGACGCGCGCTTTACAGTCGTCGGCAAGGGGCTGTTTGGCGAACAAGACCGCTTTCTCGACCTCTGCCGGGCCGCCGGGCTAACCGATGTATTGGACTACCGCGGCTGGGCGCCGCCCGAAACGCTGCCCGACCTCTTTAGCCAGGCGCACGTCGCCCTCTACCCCTTCGACGACACGCTGGTCAACCGCACCAAGTGCGCGGTCAAACTGCGCGATTTGCTGGCGGCCGGCGTGCCGGTGGTGGCTGACGCGGTGGGCGAAAACGCCGAAATGATCGCCAACCGGGCCTCCGGGCTGCTCGTCCGGCCGGACAGCCCCGGTGCAATGGCCGATGCCGCGCTCGAGTTGCTTGGGAATCCCTTACTACGCGAATCGCTTGGGCAGTGCGCGCAGCAGTATGTCCGTGAACACCTGGTCTGGGAACGCCTGATCGAACGAGTGGAAAACGCCTATCCCGAACAAAAAAGCAACGATCTTGGGGATAGGCCCTATCGCCAGTCAACAGGCTGATCGTCCGGCTCGAGCGGCGGCGTTCCTTTTTACCTTCTCCGCCCCATCCGTGTCCTGTTCCAGCTCCTCCAGCAGCTCCCGCACAGTTTGGTCCAGGTCGCGCGCCCGGCCCCGTTCCTGCGCGGCGTCAAAGACGTTGGCGTCCATCTCTGCCCGCAGCGCATCCAGCAGCAGGCCGGCCTTGTCCCGAGTCTCCTGGATGCTCTCCGGGTGGTGTTGGGCCAGGGCGGCCAGGGCCACCGCCTGCTCCCTTTGCCCCTCCCGGGCCAGCAACCTCGCCGGCCCCAGCAAGAGATGAAGGTGCAGGTCGGGGTAGGGCTGGTCGATACCCCGCCGCACCGCCTGCCGGTAGCGGTCTCTCGCCTCACCCGTGCTGCCCCTGGCCAGGGCCATATCGCCCAGGATCTGTAGCGAGACGGGGATGCCCCAACACCCGCCTATCTCTGCGCGCTCCACCATCCAGTACGCTTGTGCCTCCTCATAGCGGGCCAGGGCCTGGCGGTGGTGCCGTTCCGCCTGCGCCTGCTCACCCAGGGCCAGCGCGACGTCGCCGAGGTGCTGCTGCGTCCGTCCCGCAGCCCAGGCCAGGCCGCTGGCCACAAAGAGGGCGTGGCTTTGTTCATAGTACTGCCTGGCCGACGGATACTCGGCGCGCCCGTAGGCCACATGTCCCATGAAGGCGAGGATAATTCCTTGATGGGCCTGATCCCCCTGCTCGGCGCACCCGGCAGCCGCTGCCTCATAGTGGGCCTGCGCGCCGTCCAGGTCGCCCAGAAAGAGGAGCATGGTGGCGAGGCTACGGTGCACGAACGGTTTGACGCAGTGCGGAGCCTGCGGCAGCAGCTCCTCCAGTATGGCTCGTCTGCGGGCCGGGGGTTCGTACCCGGCCAGGAAAATCATCTCGGTGGCGATCATGAGGCGATCGTCGCACTGGCGCGCGATCTGCAAGCTCTCGTGGTGGCAGGCTCGCGCCCGGGCGCGATCGCCTGTGTTGGCAGCCGTACTTGCGAGCTCCGCCAGTGCCCGGCCGGTCCAGCGCAGGTCTCCTGATGCCCTGGCTGCTTCCAGCATCGCCTGTGCGCTGGCCAGCGCCTCGGCCTGATGTCCCCAGTTGAGATGGTAGACACTGACCACCCAGAGGGCCTTGGCCCGGAAGAGCGGCGCGACGTCTGGCCCCTGCGCCAGGGCGGTGTCCAGCCAGGCGGCATACTGTTCGTTGTTGGCGCGCATAAACGTCCACCAGTACAGCGCGCCGCCCAGCCGCAGGGCGACCTCGGCCTGCCCCCGCGCCAATGCCCAGCGCATGGCCGCCGCCAGGTTCTCGGCCTCGGCGTCCAGTCGCCGGCGCGCGGCGATCGTCTCCCGTTCGTGCGCCCACAATACCGGTTCGAGCTCCTCGGCCAGGGAGACAGTGTACCAGGCGTGCCGCGCGGCGAACGCCTCGCCCTCTCCCCGTTCAGCCAGGCGCTCCTCCCCGTAGATGCGCAGCGTCTCAAGCAGGCGGTAAAGCGTCGTGCCGTCCGGGCCCTCCACCTGCCCGGCCAGCGACCGATCCACCAACCCGATCAGCAGCGCCAACACCTCCTCCCTGGCGATGCCCTGGCCGCTGCACACCGCCTCTGCCCCTTGCAGGCTGAAGCTCCCGGCAAAGACCGAGAGCCGGTCGAACAGCGTCTGCTCCGCAGGCGTGAGCAGGTCATAGCTCCATTCAATGGTGTTGCGCAGCGTCTGCTGGCGCGGCAGCGCCGCCCGGCTGCCGCCGGTCAGCAGGCGAAAGCGGTGGTCCAGGTGGCGGGCCAGGTCGGGTAGAGAGAGGGTGTGCAGCCGGGCCGCGGCCAGCTCGATGGCCAGCGGCATGCCGTCCAGCCGCCGGCAGACCTCCACGGCCAGCGGCGTGTTGGCTTCATCCAGGGCAAAGCCCGGGCGCACGGCGGCCGCGCGTTGGGCAAAGAGCCGCACGGCGTCGTACTCGACTACAGACCTGTCAGGTTTCGGAAAACCTGACAGGTCTTGGGCAGCGGGTAGGTCCATTCCCGACAGGTCGACCAGATGCTCGCCGGCGATGCACAGCGGCTCGCGGCTGGTGGCCAGCACGGCCAACTCCGGGCAGCGCGCCAGCAGCAGGGCGACCAGGTGGGCCGCGCCGGCCAGGACGTGCTCGCAGTTGTCCAGCACCAGCAGCAGGCAGCGGCCCGGCTGCTCCTGCACGCCCAGCGCGGCGGCCACGGCGCGTGGGATGGTGGGGTCGTCGTCGCCGGTTGCGGCCGGCAGCGGGGCCAGTTCCACCAGCCAGGCCCCGGCGGGGTAGCCGCTCAAGGCGGTCTGGGCGGCCTCCAACGCCAGTCGTGTCTTGCCCATGCCGCCTGCGCCGACCACGGTCAGCAGGCGCACCTCGGGGTTGGCCAGCAGGCGGCCCAGCGCCGCCAGCTCGCGCCCGCGCCCGACGAAGGAGGTGATCTGCACGGGGAGATTGTGTTGCCGGACAGACCTGTCAGGTTTTCCGAAACCTGACAGGTCTTCTCGTCTCTCGCGGATCGCCTGGTAGAGCTGCGCCGTCTCTCCATCCGGGGTTATGCCCAGCTCTTGGGCCAGCAGGCGCTCGCACTCGGCGTACTGGCGCAGCGCGGCGGCGCGCTGCCCGGCGCGGGCATAGAGGGTCATCAAGGTGCGCTGCGCAGGCTCGTGGGTGGGATCGAGAGCCAGCCAGCGCCGGGCATAGGGGATGGCGACGTCGTAGGCCTGCTGGCCCTCGTGCCAGCGCGCCAGCCGCTGCAGCGCGCTCGCCGCCTGATCGCGCAGGCCCTCCCCCTCAAAGAACTGCCACTCGTCAAAGGCGGGGGCGTCGGGCAGCGTAAAGCCGGCCAGAAAGCCGTCGCGATACAACTCGACCGCTTGGGCCAGCAAGGGGATGCACGCCGGGCAGAGGTCGTCTGGGGGATGTCCGTGGGCCGCGCAGGCTGCCACCTGCCCACGCAAGGCCTCCACGTCCAGCCAGACATCGGTCTCAGACGCCCAGGCGGCGGTCTCGCGGTCGACGGCCAGCCATTGGCTGCCCAGGGTGCGGTTGAGCAGCGACAGCGTGCGGCGCAGTTCGGCGCGGGCAGCGCTCTGGTCGAGGTCGGGCCAGAACATGGTGGCCAGGGCGTCGCGGCTGTGGGGGCGTTGGTCCAGCGCCAGGTAGGCCAGCAGGGCAATCGCCTTGTGGCGGCCTACCTGAACGGGCTGGCCGTCCAGCGCGATCAGGGGTGGGCCCAACAGGGATAAGGATAAGCGCGCCATCGCCATCCATCCAGAAATGCAACATAGTTGAGACCCGTGCGAGTTCGCTTTGATCGAGTCTATTCTATCACACGAGGGATGTGTTTTTTCACCAGCAAATACTCGATGACAGCTTGCACAAACAGCTTTCCGCTATGGATCGTTTGTTCAGCCTCCTCTTGCGAGATCACGAACGTGTACTCATAGTCACCAAGCTGCCGTTTTTGGAAAGCGCGGTTTAGCTCGCCGCCCATTTCTCGAGTAAATATGCCCGTCTTGATAAAGTATTCCCCAAATGCCGAAAGCACACCTTTGTGAGAGGAAAACGACAATCCGTTTGCCAGCAATGCTGCCTGTGCCACGTAAAACATAGCATAATACACTCTTGATACACAGGATTCGCAATCTCCATCCAGCAACAGAACATCAGCACTTTTGAGATAACGCTGCGACCGGGCGATCAAAGAGGCAATTTCGCTCATGCGGCAATCCCTTCGCGGCGCAAATTGATCAGCAATGGACTGTTGATCGTAGAAAACGCTTGAGCCGACACAGGATAAACAGACACGAGTACGCCATGTTTGAGATTGACGTCGGTAATGATGTCGATCATCCGATCAATTTCTCTTCCGGGAAAGACCGGCTCTTCAAGAATGACTGCCAGATCGATATCAGAGTCCTCCGTAGCCGTTCCTCGCGCCCACGAGCCATACAGGATCATCCCCTTGAGCCTCAAGCCATATAGCCTGGCAATCTCTTGATGGAACTCGGACAAGATATTGTCGATGGTCATCGCATGCTCCTTTCTCCTTTTCTTATTATAGCACAGTCTCGATCTGGCATACAAGATGCAGGAAAAATGATCTACTGCGACGCTTTTTGCGACGTTTCGGGCGATGGCTGTCGCGCCGATCGCGCGACGCTCGCTTGATAGACTGATCGTGACAAACAAACCCGAGTGAGGCGGCCCAACCAGCCGCCACGGAGGTCAGCATGAACCAGTCACGATCAAAACTCACCCCGTACCTGATTTTCGCCCTGTTATTAAGCGCAGGCCTGAGCAGCGTAGCCTGCAGCGCGCCGGTCGAAGCGCAAGCGCCGCCGAGCCAGATGGCGCCGGCGACCATCCCTACCGACGTTCAGGTCGCGCTCTCTGCGGCCCAAACCACCACTTCCTGGGACAGCCGCCTCGCCCAACCCGAACCGTTCGAACTGCCGCTCCTGTTCCTGAACCGGCAGCGCCAGGCGACGGCTGAAGCGGAGCGTACACTGACCATCCAGCTCGCGGGGCTTGCGGGCGGGAGGCCGGTCGAGATCGATCTCCTCTCTTTGCACGAGAACCCGACCACCAACGCCCAGCACCGCCAGAGCCGGCGCGTCGAGCTGCCCGACCGCCTGTGCAGCACTTTAAATCCCTGTACGATCGCGTGGGCACTGGATGCGGCGACGATGCTCAGCGACCTGTACCGGCTGGTCCTGCGCGACGACAAGGGAAATCTGCTGTGGGAAAACCCCAACCCGGAGCGGCCCGACCTGGTTGCCCTGGATGCCTGGCAGGTCGACATCGATGGCTATGCCCTGCAGGTCACCTATGGCGTGCTCTTGCCCTTTGCTCGCGGCCCAAAGCAGGACGACGAGCGGCTGGCGCCTGACGCCGTGCACGCTTTTATCGCCGATCAGTTCCTCCCCATCGCCATTCACACCTGGCGTTTGCAGTTCGGCGAGTGGGGATTCGGCCCGATCCATCCGGACTGGGATGCGGACGGGCTGGTCGAGGTCTTTTTTACCTGCCCGCCTTTTGCCCTCTTTGACGGCAGCGGAACCTATACCGTTTCCACGTACACTGATGGCACTCCCTAACCACAGCGGCGCATCTGGCTGCTCTCTAACGCCGAGATATTGTCCAGGTATGACACCCTGGAGAACGGGTTCAAGGTCGTATTTGCGCACGAGTTCTTTCACCTTGCGCAGTGGAACGTCAGACTGTTTACGGGTTGCCTTGCGCGCAAGTGGACGAATGTGTTCATCGAGGCTCAGGCGACGTTCGCCTCGTCGGCGCAGTATCCCGAGATCGAGCTGTCCGCCGATCACCTGACCTCGACCGATAGCCAGTACAGCGCTACCGCGCAGCGCTTCCTGGAAAGACGGCTCAAGACCTCCTACGCCACACTCGAAGCCGAAGAGACCGACGTGTACGACGCCGCGTTGTACTGGCGCTTTTTGTACGAGCAGGCCGGCGGGAACATGGATATTGTCCGCGCCGCCCTCCTGGAAATGGCCTGCCGGCCCGTCGACGACGTTCCCACAGCGTTGGACGCGATCATGGATGCCGCCCTGGCCCGCGTGGATGGCCCGTTTGCCACGTTTGAGCAAAGCATGATCGCCTTTGCGCAGGCCAACTATGCCCTGCGCCTGGAAAACGGGCGCTGCGTGGCGCAAGACTGGGCCGCGTGCCAGGGCAAGCATAACGACCCGCACGGTATGTATACCATACCTTCGCGCGAGGCCGCGCTGAGCCACCGCGCCGGGACGTCGACCTATGACGGCGCCATCCCGGCCAGCTTTGGCACCGACCTGATCGACATCTTTATATCCCCAGATCTGGCAGACGCCCCGTTAGCGATCACTTTTCGCAGCGCCGGAGCCCGGTTCGGTGTTCAGGTTTGGAGGTTGTACAGCGAGGGTGAGCCGCGCAATCCCTCACGCGGCAAAACGGGTGTGTGGGCATTCACCCCACAGCCCGAAAAACTGTTCGGGGATTGCAGCGCCGAATGTTACTATCTCATCCCGCGCCTCGATCTGACGCAGTACGATCGCCTGGCGTTGATCGTCGTCCGCCTCGATCCGGATGAAAAAGCAGACCCCGAGAGCGCCTATAGCCTCATCGTCGAATCGCCACAATGACGGGGGCGCACTCGCAGACATTGCCCCATACCAAACCCCTCCCCCGCGCCAGGCGCGGGGGAGGGGTTTACGATCTTGCAAAAGCTGCACTTTCGCCGCGTGTCTTTGGGCGCGGCAATGCCGCACCCAAAGACACACCTTCATAGTTAGGGGATGACCAGCCGCTGCCCGGCATAGATAAAGTTGGGATTGTAGATATTGTTGGCCATCGCAATCGTCCACACCGTCGTGCCGTAGCGCCGTGCGATGGAAAAGAGCGTTTCGCCGTACTGCACTACGTGAACGCGCGTAGGCGTCGGCGTTGGCACAGGCGCCGATCCGGCATAAATCGTCAAACGCTGGCCGGCATAGATGCGCGCCGGGTTGACGATATTGTTGAGCGTCGCGATCGCCTGCACGGTGGTCCCATAGCGCCGCGCAATCGAATACAACGTATCGCCGCGCTGTACGACATAGACGATGGGTAAAGTACCACCGGGCGCCGGCGTAGCCGTGGGTGCAGGTGTGGCCGGCGTCGGAGTCGGCTGTACGCTGCCGCGCGGGACGATCAACTGCTGGCCGACGTAAATCCGGGATGGATTGGTGATCTTGTTCAGGTACGCCAGCGCCTCCACGGTGACGCCATACTGCCGTGCGATCGAATAGAGCGTGTCGCCCGTTCGAACGACGTGGATCACCGTCTGGCCCGGCGGCAGCGGCGTCGGTGTCGACGTCGGTATCGGTGTAGCCGTCGGCGTGCCGGGTGTCGTTGTCGAGGTAGGCGTCGGCGTAACGACCGTCGAGGTAGGCGTCGCCGTCGCCGTTGACGTTGCCGTGGCCGTCGGTGTGGCGGTGGGCACGCTGGCATTGCCAACCTGGACCTGAGCATTCTGGAGGCTGGCTGAGATTTCTATGCCGTCAGAGCGAGCCAGCTTGAGGTCGGTAAACTGAACCTGGCTGGCGCCTTGCGCTTTGCCCCGGAAGGTGATTGTGAACATGACCCCATTGCCGCTTACTGCTGTATGCGGGGCCATCTGCGAGACCACGCACAAGATCGCGCCCAGGCTGTTATCGGCGCTGTTTTGCTGGACAAAATCGGCGGACAAAAAACTGCCCAATGCCACCTGGATGCCCGGCGCACTTGTGTTAGCGTCGATCACCTCAAGCACTGTGGCATTAAATCCGACCGCCGCCTGGTAGCCGTACAGGTTTTCTACATCCTGCACGTAAAAAAAGACGGTCGTCGTCTGCCCTACGTTGATACTCTGCGTGGCCGGCGTCAACTGGGCGGCGGTGGTCGCGGCCCATGCAGAGGTCAGCGGCAAACTAGAAACCAATGCAATCACAGTAAGCAGAGAAACCAGCACGAACTTGAATTTGCGCATCTTTACTCACTTTCTTCTAATTATTGCAAAACCAATGGCCACTCCGGCAGTGACGATCAAAAAAGCGGCCGCAGCGACGAGTAACCAGGCTGGATCACCCCCCACCTGCACCTGGCCGTGCTGCGACGTGGCCTTGATGCTGTTGCCCGACGTATCGGCCAAGAGAAACCGCTCAATCCGAATCAGAGTGGTCGATGACTTGACGGCGCGCATAGTGATTCGGGCGATGATGCCGTCGCCGTCGGCCGGCTGGTTGGGCGGCAACTGCGTTACCGCATAGTCAGCCGTCCCGGCGACATTGTTCGCCGTGTTCAGGACTACAAAGTCCGGCGCGGGCAACGTACCGGCCTCTAGCTGCACGCCCTCTTTGCCAGGATCAGCGTCGACCACTTGAAGCACCTGGGGATCGAATGTGAGATGGACTTCAATCCCATACAGCCCTTTGATCTGCTCAATTGCCAGATCGAACGTAGCTGTGTCCCCAACATTGAGCTTGAGCGCCTGCGGCGCAACCTTGAGCATCGCGCCGGATTGTGCGGACAGACCTTGTGCAATAAAACCGGTCGACGCCCACAACAAAGCTGTAATGAGCATCCCGACACACCATCTTTTCATCGCCCACTTCCTTTCTTCGAAATTCGTGACCACATTGTATCATTCTTTACCGAGTAGTGCGGTTACGTTTCAGTTACAAAAAGATTACAGGCCGCATAAAGCGCATCAAGAATAACTGTTTTGTCACTCAATTGCCGCGCCCTGGAGTTACTCCGCTGGCGATTCGACGTCCGAATAGGCCGCCCGGCCAAAATTGCCTGCCGGGAGCACCAGATCGCGGATATCGACCACACCGTCAGCCGTCAAGTCGGCCAGGGAATCCGTGCTGCCGAACCGCGCGCCGACAAAAGCAATGTCCAGGATGTCGATCTGCCCGTCGGCATTGAGATCGCCACCCCACAAGGTTACCGGATCGAGAACCAGTATCGACGCAACCACCTCGGTGAGCACCCAACGCACAGGCAGATAACCATCGAACGAAGCGGTGATCGTGCAGGGCAGGGAAACGTCAAGTCCGAAAGCGCCGTTCGCAGCGCTGGCCGTTTTTTGATCGCCCGGCTGCGCCTGGATTTGAACGCCTTCAGACGAAGTGCGTCCCTGGAGACCCACCTGGCCTACTACAGTGACGGTCGCATCGGTCAGAGCGATGTTCAGTGTGTAATCGGTGTCCGGCCCGGTGCGACGATAATACTCGATCACCTGGAGGTGCAATGTGGTTGTAGTCGAACTGGTCCAAACGAGGCGCGAGGCGCGGCCCGCGCCCCCATCGTCATCCTCGACCAGCAATGCCGTACCATCTGCGTCGTAGAGCCGCAGCGCCGTATCGCAGTTAAAGCCCAACTCAGAGGTCGTAATCTCGACTGTACGCCCGGCATCGACCTCAAAAGCAATCCAATCGGCCAGGTCGCTGGCAGGGCAAAAATTTCGGCGTTGCGGCTGCCCATCGATGACCGCCGGCGAGACAGCATCCCAGGCATCGTCCGGCTCGTAAGCATCCGGCGCGCAGCTCCAGACAGCCGCCAGGTAGGCTTGCAAGAACTCGTCCCAATGCGTCTGCACTGTAAAAGCCAGATAACCACTGTCGCCCGCATACAGATCGTCCCACTGGGCGGGTTGAGCCGGAAAATAGATGCTGATCCCGTTCGCCCCGACCAAAGATGCCCCATATCGATTGGCCAGCGTGACTCGATCCGCAGCATCGATCACCGCTTGCGCCGCGCTGCGAAGCAAAGCGACCGTCGTCGAGGCAGCGATCAAGCGAGCCAAATCGCTCAGATCGACATAGCTGACCTCGAAGGAACGCACCTGCCGGCGCGCGGCACGGATAACCTCCGTCTCGGCGGCTTGATGATCGAGCAGCGCCAGAGCCAATTGATCAACCGCGTCAATCAACGCAGCATAATCTGCATCCAGCCGCACTGCCGACTGCGTTTCGCCCCCATAAGCCTGGTAATATCGCTCGACGATCATCGTGCCCAAGGCAGCACCATTCCAGTCGGCGTGATGGATCAGGTCACGCAGGATCGCATCGTAAGGATAGCCGGTGCCCGGTTCGGTATCTTGCGAGCCAACGCGAACCCGCACGTACGGGGCGATCTGGGTGTCGATCTCGATCATGGCCATCAGGCAGGCGTCAAAGGCGAGCATGTCCAGCGGCGCAGCTCCATCACTCGTAACCATCGACAGCACATCGCGCAACTCGGCAGCATCGAGCGCATCGCGCCCGCTGGTGTCATCCCAGCAGATCGCCTTGCGCCCGGCTTTGGCCAGGCTCGACGCGCGCCAGCCGTCTCCGTGGTTCCACAGTATCAACGCCGTGCGCCGCGCGGGAAAGGCAGCCATTCCCCAGGACACAAAATCGGCCAGGGTCTGCGGATCGCCCATATTCGCCTCGCCGAGATCGACCAGCGCGTTATGCGGCTCGGGTGTCATCCCTTGAGCCACGCGAAAACGCAACGTGCCCGACCAGTCGCCGTAACGCGCATCATAGCCAGGCAGGCGATCGAACTGGACGAGAACATTGACTGTTGCAGACGAGCCGACGGCGGCCATTTCCAAAAAATCGTCGATCGCCTCTCGTTCGAGGTTATTGTCGCCGTCGAGATAGATCAACACCGTCCACTCGGCCAGCGATTGGGCCAGCGCCATCGACGGCCCCGCTGCGCACAGTATCGAAATCAAAACCAAGGTGCAAATAAATCGCCGCAACATCACAACCCCCAAACAAAAAAACAGGAGGCGAACCCCCTGCTTGTCAGCAAAAACGATCAATCCACTTTTGCGCAGGTCAAGAAACCTCCGCAAGGATGGTTTGTGAGGTCATAAAAGCGAATAAGCCGAGACGATATTCCAGATGATCACCGAGAGCATCATCACCGCCAGGGCTGTCACATAGGCCCAGATGCGAAAATCGGTGTGCCAGGGATTGAGTTGAGCCAGCAAATTGCCCGGCCCTTCAGCGGCAAATCGCCCGCGCGAAGGCCGCCGCACGTTCAGATCGAGGATGCTCAACTGCGTCTCTAGCTGCAAAACGCGATATTCCAGATACGACAATTGATTGACAATGGCCCGCCTGCCAAACCTAGCCTGCGCGCCGCTGGCCTCGATCTCCTGGGCTTGCTGGCGCAGCCGGTCGAGCGCAGTATTGTATTCGTCGAGCAGTTTCAATAAAATTTCCCGGTCAGGCATCGAACAACTCCTTGGTCATCGATGCTCTCATTGTATCACAAAACAGACTACTATGAATTACGCCTGGATTACGGTTTTGTCACCTTAAACAAGTGCAACGCACGATGCGTTGCACTTGATAGATAGATTGCATACCTTCCCGGAAGCTTCTGTAACGCGCAGAGTTGCCAGCTTCCGGCAAGGTAACGGGCCGCCTGCAAAGCAGAGGCTACCGCGCCCAACGGATCGGGCCTGCACGGCCAAAGTTTGCGCCAACCAGACTCAAATCGAGGATGTCAACCCGGCCATCCCCGTTCACGTCGGCGCCAAGTGTTTGACTGCCAAAGTTATACCCGATAAACGAGAGATCGAGGATGTCGATCCGGTTATCGCCGTTCACATCGCCGCCAACCATCTGAATCGCGCCAGCATCAAAGAGTGCATTGCCGTCACCTTTGACTGTGACCACCATGTCAAGGTAGCCGGAATAGTGTAAATTCAGATCGACCTGGCCGAGCAGGTGCAGACCAAACTGTCCTTGCTCGTTTGTGGCCGTGTGTGGACCGGAGATGCTGGTGAGTTGAATGCCGCGATGATCCGTGCGCCCTTGCAGTTGCACCTGCCCGACGACATTCGGTTCTATCTCGGCCTCGTAACGACGATGCGCGCGGAAATAGCGCCAGGCGAGATTGTCGTTGCGCAGCACATAGTAAGCATCGCTGGCCGGGTTCCACCAAACCATTCCGTTGACAAAAGTCTGGTGTCCGCCGACAGTGCCGTACTCCCAGCCGATCGGATAGCCGATCCTGGCCTTGACCGTGTCGGGGTTGCTGCACCAGGCCACGCCAAAGCCGAACATCGGGCCGTAAGGCCACCAGGCCTCCAGGCAAGCCGCCGGGAAGAGTGACATACCGGGCGTCCACAAGTCATCGTACACCGCCCAGACGCCGCTGTCGCGCCCCATCCAATCGGTGCCGCCAGTCATCAGCGATTGGTTGTCGAAAACGACGATCTTGCGCCCGCCGGTGAACAACCGCCAGTGCGTGCTGCCGCGCTCGTACTGCTGCTCCGAGTACCAGTAGCTCGCCGAAGGTTCGGTCGGCACACCCAACGGGCCGTGGTTGCCGCCGCCTTCCTGCCAGCCGCGAATGTACTCCACATCGATTGGCACGGGCCAGATGCCCGGTTGGCCGTCGTTGATAAAAGTCAGCGTGCCTGCCTCATAGTTGGACACGACGGCATCTATGCTACTCATAGCCACACCTTGCCCGCCATGCATGCCCGGGATATCACCGTTGTTCGGGTCGGTGTTGAACGCACCGATCATCCGGTACCCTTGCGTTGCATCGAGCACGTACACCTCATCCATATCGGCCTGGACGACAAAGACATGCTGCGTGACCGGATTGACAGCCACGGCATATGGGCGCAGCATGGGCACAAACTGGATCAGGCTGTGATCGGCCAGATCGAGCACGTACAGTCCTTCGGCTGTGCCATCTCGCTTGGTGACGTACACGCGGCCGTTCACCTCGTCGATGGCCGCGGCGAAAAAGCCGACATAGTTCTCCAGGACGCGGCTCACCGGATCGGCGCGCCCATCGCCGTAGAGAATGACGACGCCGGTATCGGTGCCTTTGTTGCGACGGACATACTCCAGTTCAGCCTGCGGGTCTTTGGCAGAAAAACGCGAAAATGCACTGTGGACCGGCACAAAAGCCCGATTGTCCGTAGCTGCGGGGATCGTGGGATGGTGCCCGACCCAAAAGGTCTCGATGACACCCAGCGTGTTCACGTCAAAAAGCGTGACCGTGCCGTCGTCAAAGTTGGTCACATAGGCTACATTGCCGCCGATGGCGATGCCGAATGGTTTTTGTCCCACATCGATCGCCGTCTCCACGGCATATCCAGCATTCGCATCCAGCACGGCGACCTGATTGCTGCCGCTGTTGACCACAAAGAGCCGGCTGCCATCCGAGTTGAGCGCCAGGCCGCTGGGGGCCAATCCACCCGCAGAAACCTTGTCGATCAGTGAACCCAGTTCATCGACGATGGCGACCGTATCATCGCTCTGCACGGCCACATAAACCAGGCCGCGGAGCGGGTCGCAGGCGATGCCCTTGAGCAGGTTGCCCATTGTCGACGGCGCTAAAGTTGGGGTCGGCGTCACAGTCGGCGTCGGTCCCGGGACTGTGGGCGTGGGTGTGGGCATAGATGCTCCGACCTCAATTTGAGCAGGAACGAGCGTGGTGGCAATCGGTGCGCCGAGGTCATCGAACAAGTTCAGATCGACAAAGCTGATATCGCTGAGTCCCTCGGCCAGCCCCTCAAAGGTGATCGCCAACAGATCGCCGCTCCCGTTGGCCGACGGTGTTGGCGCCATTTGCATCACCGTGCACATGATCGTGCCAGCCGCATTGTTGACCACATTGGTCATGAGCATGTCCGGCTGCAAAAAGGTGTTCAGCACTTCCACCTGCACATCCGGCATCACCGCATCGGCGTCGACCACCTGAAGTAGCGCCGGGTCGAATTGGAGGTTGGCCTGGTAGCCGTAGAGATTGGTCACATCGTCAACATGGAGCGTCACTGTGACCTGCCCGCCGACACTTACTGTTTGCAGTGTGGGTAGCAGAGATGTTGTTGTGGTTTGGGCGAGGACAAACGTAGAAAAGCTGCTGACAAGTAGGACTGCAATGCACAGGAATCCTAAAAACCGTTTCGTTCTGTACATAGGTTCTCCCTTCCTTGCTGTCCCCCAAGAAACAAAACGAATACAACCAATCAACAAATACGTCGATAGACAACTCCTTTCGATCAACTATCAAAACCGCCAGAGGCCCCCCGGGTCGTACTCCCGAGTAGGCCTACTGGCAGGTCTGTCACATCGCGATTAGCGTGTACTAGGGGACGCACATTTCAATGATCGGTCCGGTGAGGCCAAAGTTTTTGCCGATGAGCACGATGTCGAAAATATCGACCAGGCCATCACCGTTGATGTCCGACATCGGATCGCCAGTGTTGAAATTAGCCGCACCAATGACCAGATCGCTGATATCGATCACCCCATCACCGTTGAGATCGCCACCGAGCAGGGTTATATCGGGCATCCAGGCCGTTTCGCCGGGATTGACCGTGCATCCTTCGACCACTGTAGTCAAGTACAATTCATGGCTAAAATACACATTGTAGGTTTCGGCGATGACGTCGACAAACTCGTACCAGCCATCGACATCGGTCGTGGTCGCATAGAATTCGCTGTTGCTCATTTCGACGGCGATGCCTCCGTGCTCGTCGCGACCTTCAAGGAACGCGCGCCCGGTCATGCTGCCCCGCTCCGCCTCAACAGTGATGCTGCCATCAAAATACTCATACAGGATCGCATCGCCGTAGCTATCGGCAAGCTTGATCTCGGGCCAGGCCAGCGGGCTGGTGCCATAGTTGACGCCCGTAAAGGTGATCGTTGCCAGGTGCAGATTGCCGCTGAGCGGCGGAGCCTTGGCTACGCGCAGCAAAGTCGCCGCAAAGTAGGCAACACCCCCAGAGATGCTGCTTTCCAGCACCTCATGCTCACCTGGATAGGGATCAAAGGCCGCGCCCGGCACCACATCGATCCCCTGGACAATGATCTCATCAAACGAGACCTCGAACTCAACGCCGTAGAAATCCAAAACATTGTCCACCCACACTTCTACGACTGCTGTATCGCCAATGTGAATGGTCTGGTCACCAGGCATAAAATAGACGGTCGGCAAAGGTTGCGCCCCCACCCCGGTGCTACTGAACAAGGTCATCGCCAACAAAGCGATCAGTGCGATTATGCTCAAAACTGTTTTTCTTTTCACGGAAACCTCCTATCCCGAATCAATCGGAATTGAACAGGGCTTGACCGCTCGGAAAGATTCTTGCACAGACAATGGTTTCCATTGCACAAGCAACGATCTTGCGGAATAGACCCTATATGTTGATGATAAAATACGAAATCATTCAAACTTGAGTTGGGTTACGAGAAATCGCGTCTGTGACACCCTCCTTTCCCGCCCCAATATCTTTCTACAAAGCTACTTGAGCCCATTTGTAGCCAGAGGGCACCGAGAGATCAGAGCTTTTGTGCTTTTCCAGATATTTGACGATTCTTGTGATAATTTATTGCTCAGTGTTCTCTGTGTGCTCTGTGGCTGATCCAGATTCTTGAGCGCCGAATTACTTACACGTGCCGAAATTCTTGGCCACCAGCACCACATCGACAATGTCCACCAACCCATCGCCGTTGATGTCGGTTGTGGCCGGCGTGGGAGTTGTGGAATTGAACTGCGAAGCCACCGCCGCCAGGTCGAGAATGTCGATGCAGTTATCGCCATTGACATTGCCGCCGAGCAGGGTCACGGTGGGCAGCGTCACCGTGCTGCCCGCCGTACCTTGAGCGGTCATCGACCTGCCGAGGTAAGACGGGCGGGCAAAGGTCAATGTGTGCTGGCCCGCTGCCGTAGCAAACGTGTACCTGCCGTCCGCAGTGGTGGTCACTGTCGCGCCGCCGTCGATCTGGACGACGACACCGCTATAGCTGGTACGCCCTTCGAGTTGAACTAGGCCGGTCAGCGTGGCCGCGGTTTGAGCACTGCTGACCGTTACCTGACCGTCGGCGTGTCCCGCCGGGATGACCTGCGCCCCGGCATCGACCAGTTTGAGCGCCGAGAACCAGAGCGGTGTGCTGCCTTGCGTTTTGGCCTTGAAGGTGATCGCGATCAGGTTGCCGCTGCCGTTCAGCGCCGGTGTGGGGCTGGTGAGCGAAGCGGCATAGCGCACTCCGCCACTGACATTCTCGATGTTCGTGGCTACTATATAGGGATTCAACGACGACCACCAGTTGCCTGCCGCGACCGAAGTCACTTCCAGCAACGCCGGGTCAAAGCGCACCGTCGCATCTATGCCGTACAAGTTGCCGACCTGCTCGGCGCGCACGTTAACCACAAAGGTATTGCCGACGGTTGTCGTCGTCGCTGGCGGATCAAAACGTACCTGCTGGCCGCACAGGTTGACCGAAACATCATCGACGTACATCCAGGTGCGCTTGCCGTTGCCATCGTTGATGACATTGAAATAGAGCACAATGTCCGTCCCCTTGTAAGGCGAGAGGTCATAGGTCACGCGCGTCCAAGCGCCGTCATTGCGATTTTGACGTAAAACCACACCGCCACTCAAGAGACGATAGCTGGTGTCGAGCAGCAGCATTTCCTGCCAGTCCACCTCGCCGCAGCATTTGCGTTCCATCTCTTTTCCCGAGATGACCTCGGCAGGCTCATAGCCCAGGCCATCTTCGGCCTTCCACGTCGTACGAACCGTATCCTCTGTATATGCTTTGTACCAAAAAGAGAGCGTCGGGCTGGTCGCGCCAGCCGGGATCGAGATGCGCTGGTACGCTGAAGAATGGCTGTAGGCATCCCATGTCGATGGGGTAACGCCCAGGCGCATCGCGCGCACGCCGTCATAGGCGGCATCGGTGGTATAGTTGGCCGGGCGCGGGGTGTTGGCGAGCGTCCACGCGCCGGTCCACTCGAAACTCTTGTTCTTGACCTGCTCGGCACAGGGTGTCGTTCCATAGCACGCATCGACGCGAACCTCGTCCACGTACATCCATGTCCGCCGCTCGCCGACGCCATTGTTGATCACGTTAAAATAGACCACAATGTTTTGCCCGGCAAAGGCCGAAACATCATAGCTGTACTGCACCCAGGCGCCATCATTGCTGCGCCCGCGCAACAACGTCGCCAACCAGTTATAGCATCCATCCTGCAAGATCAGCACTTCTTGCCAGTCTTCCTGCGCGCGGTCGCTCTTGAGCGTCCAGTCCATCGTCTCTTGTATCACCTGCGCGGGATCGTACACATCGACTGCGTCGGCCTGAGCCTTGACCGTTTCCTGCGTAAAACGCCTGGCCCAAAAAGTGAGCGTGACGCTGGTCGCATTGGCCGGCACGTGAATGTGCTGATAGGCCGATGAGTGGCTGTACACATCGGGCGCACCTGGCTCGATGCCCAGCCGGACCGAACGCGCCCCGGCATACCGGTCAGCGGTCGAATAATCGGCCTTGTGCGGCGTAACCGGCATTCTCCACGTGCGCGTCTGCTCAAACCCACCGTTGTCGATCAGATCGGTGCAATTGGCGGGCGACGGCTTGGGTGCGACCGTCGACGGCGGCGAGATCAAGATTTGGCAGTCTTGAGCGGTGTGAGCGATGCTCATTCCCGCCTGGTTGGCGAGTTTGACCATCGTCCATTGCAGGATTGCCGTCCCAGCCTGCTTGGCCGAAAAACGAACCGTCGCCAGCGTACCGGCGCCGCTGACTGGCGTCGCCGGATCGAGCATCGTCATCGCAAAATCGGCCGTGCCGGCAGTCTGATCGGCCCGGTTTTGCGCCACATAACTGGGACGCGTCGATGGGAACAGACTGCCGGGCAAAATCTGCACGCCGGCCTGCGCGTCATCGTCGTCGAGCACCTGGAGCAGCGCCGTATCAAAGGTCAAATGAACCTCGGCGGCATATAGATCGCTGACATTGCCGATGCGAATGTCGACATTGATCGTGTCACCCACTTGCACCGGAGTATGTAGCACTTGCAGGCCAACCGTCGCCGGCCCCTGTGCTACCGCCGGCCAGGACAGCACAGAGATCGACAAGACCATCACCAAAAGTGCATAAACCAGTTTGAATCCCTTCACTTGACACCTCCTGGAAAAAGTAAAATCTTAACGGCTATCCGAAATAACCCACAGCGTTGGCCCTTGCTGTCCGTAATTGCCTGCCGTGATCGTCAAATCCAAAATATCGACCTGCCCGTCGCTGTTGATATCGGCCGCGGCATCGTATTGCTCGAAATGCCAGGCGACAAAGGCCAGATCGCGCACATCGATGCGCCCATCACCGTTGACATCGCCGCCGAGAAGCGTCACTGGCGCGACGGTCACACTGCGCCCCAACGTGACCTGCACGGGGGTCGAACTTTGGGCGGCAAGATACCCCGGATGAGAGGCAACGAGGGTGTAAAATCCCTCCCCTTGTGAGGCCGGGAGCAAAAAAGTGCCGTCGTTGGCTGTGATCGCCCGATCGCCAGGCCCAGAAGACAAGGTCGCCACAATCTCCGCTCCTTGATGAACAGTCTGTCCCTGCAAAAAAACGCCGCCTTGAATCTGCCCCTGGGAGCGAACGGACACGGTGCCCGCACCGACCTCATTGGGCGACGTTCGTGTGCCATCGCTCAAGATGAATTCGGTCGCCGTCCCTGCGCCAAGCGCAAACTCGCCCTCAACCAACCCTTGCCAATCGATAGCTGCGACTTTGCGCCAGCCACCTGTATCGATCAGAGGCATACAATCGGTTTGGCTCACCGTCAGTTGAATGCTGCCGGTCTCATTGTCGATCTGATTAGACTCGACCTGCCCCCCAAACCATGCCACATCGGTTTCGATCTGGACGCCGTTCTCGGCATTGCCATCAGCGTCGACAATCTGGACGACGGCAGGATCAAAGGTCAGGTGCAGAACCAAACCGCAAATCCCAGGCTGTACATTTCGCAAAGCCACAAAGATCTGAACGCGTTTTGTGCCCTGAACGGGCAGCACGGCGTCACCAACCTTCAACGAAGCTTTGCCCTCACGGGCAGGTGAAATCGTCGCTGTGACCGTTGCCGTCACTGCCACAGAGGGAGATGGGGTCATCGTCAATGTGGCGGTCGGGGTGGACGTCAAAGCATCGGCCTGAGAGGGTCGGGTTTGGGCGGTCAACAGAAAAAATACAATCACCCCGATGCACACGAACCAACCTAAATAGTGTTTCCCCAGTTTTTGGCGCTTGTCCAACCGAGTCCATCCTTGAATAAAAAAAGGGGGAGAATCCCTGGATTCCCCCCCTTAAGCGTTTTTATCACACGACGGGGTACAACAAAACGAATCGCCTGTGAAATTGAATTGTGCTCACATCATATCACACGTTGTCTCGACGCGTGATTACGAAATCATTACAGAAACGTTACACGATGAGGTGAAGCTTGGTCTGCCGCCCGGAAAGCCAACGCGCCTGCCCATCGACCAGCGCCGCATCTTCCTCAAGGGCCATCTTGACCACCTGGCCGCCCCACTCGGGTACCGGCGCTTTGACGTTCAACTCGATCGCGTAGCAGGTGTGGTCGAACAACTCGTAATCGCCTGCGCCGGGCACGCCCTCTTGCCGATCCCATAGACCGATCGTGGGGCCGGCGGCGTGGCCGTGCGTGCCGAGCGGATGGGTATAGATCGCCGGGGTCAGCCCCTCGCCGCGCGCGCGATCCAGCGCCGATTTAAGCACTTGGTTGCCCGTCCGCCCGGCTTGCATTTCCTGGCACAAAATATCTTGCAGGCGGTTGCCCTGCGCCAGCGCGGCTTTGAGGCCGGCCGGCGCGTCGAGTTCGGAGGGTTTAAGCACATAAGCGTTCTGCTGCTGATCGGTCGCCAGGCCGAGGTAATAAAACCCGACATCGCAGTGCAGCAGGTCGCCGGGTTGGATCAGCGTTCGGCCACCTTGCACATCATCGGTTTGGCCCACAGCCTGGATCTCGACGTCGGGCTGGAACCAGGCCTGCACGCCGAGGTCGAGCATTCTCTGGCGCATCCACCACACCACGTCGTCGGTGGTGGTCATGCCGGGATGGATCACTCGGCTCGAAAAGGCTTCGGCGATGAGTGCGTGACCGATCTCGACGATGCCGCCGTAGGCGGTCAATTGGGCATCGATGCGGCGCTCCAGCCAGCCGACGCACAGACGCCCCGCGCCGCGCACGCGGGAAGCGTATTCGCCTAACGCGGCGACGATCCGTTCGTGCTCGCTGTGGGTCAGGCCATCGCCAAAGGCCGAATCCGGGCAGACGTTGAGGCCGATCGTCGCCGGATCGCGCTCGCGCACAATCCGCGACAGACAGTCGAACTGGTCTTCCTGGTCGGGATCCCAGGCGCGGGCATAAAACTCGCCGTGTCCGTAACGATCCAGCGTCAATCGCTCGACCGCGCTATCGGGCTGGAGAGTGAAGACCAGGATCGTCCGCCGCCGTGCCGACATCGCTGGAGCGGGCAGCAGCGACATAATCACCGGGTCTTCATTGTACTCACGCGCGGCGACAATCCACATGTCAACCCCCTCGCGGCGCATCACCTCGGGCAACACCGTATCCAACCGTTCCTTCAACCAGCCGTTAATCACATCGGCGCGTCGGCGGAGGGGCAGAATCTTGGTGCGATACGATTCCGTGTCGTAAACCATCCTGAATTTTCCCCTTATCTCGTGCAACATTCAAAAAGCCGGGCGCGCAAATTTTGTCGCCAGACCTCGGTTTTCGGAAAATCGGTGAAACTCGCTATTTCGGCCAGCCGCGGATCGTCGCGGGCGACGCCGAGCGCTTGCAAGAGTTGGTAGTCTTGCAGGCTTTCGCCAAACACCTCCCAGCGGATCGAATCGATCGGCCCGTCCGGCCCCGGATAGACCTCAAAGGTGTCGCCGTAAGCCCAGCCGCGCCCCCAGGCCAGCCCATCGGTCACTGTAAAGGGGTCGATCATGTTGCGCGTCTGCGACTCGTACCAATAGTTGTAGCCCCAGTGCAAAAATCCCCCGAAAGGCCAGCGATAAAAGAGCAGCCCGTGCATGGCGATCTTGGGCAGGGGCGTGTCGAGCAACCGATTGAGGTAGCGCCCGCGCGGGCCGCAGCAGTAATAGCACCAGCTCGGGATGCCCTCGCGCGCAAAGTCGAGCGCGGTGCGGATGCTGGGGATGGGCATATTCGTTACCTTTTGTCGTGCAAACTCGATCTCGGTCAGCGCGTCCATTACGGTCATCCACGGAGCCAACTCACGGAGCAGCACGCGCGCCTGCCGGTAATTTTCCAGGTGCTCTTCGCCGTGCGGTTCGTCGGAAAGGTGAAAGTAGGAGCGATCGAGCAGGTTTTCCTGTTCCAAAAAGGCGTACAACTCGGGCAGAAACTGGTTCAAAAAGGCGCGGTAGGTCTCCGACGTGGCCCCGGTCTCCGGCTCCCAGAGCAGCGACTCGTCGCGCCCCTGTCCTTCATAGATGCGCAGTGCGTGGCGCACGCCCCACTGGGTAAACAGGTGCGACCACTCGAAATAGTCGATCCCGCAGTCTCGCGCCAAATTGACGTAGCGTTTCACGTCGCGCCAGTCAAAGGCGTACTCGTCGGGAGCGAGCCGGGTGACGTGCAAGAGCTGACTGGGCCGCTTGACGCCGTCGAGCGGCGGGGTAAAAACCGGCACATAGAGCGTGTCCTGCCCGTGCTCGACCACGTCGCGCAGGTAGCGGGGCAAAACGGCCCAAAAGCGTTCGTCGAACAGATCGGTGCGGTACCAGTCGATCAAGGCGTCGACGTAAAACCAGTGAGTGATGTGAAAATCGCGCCGCCTGGCAAGCCGTACATTGTGCAATGTCATCGCCACCGTGTGCGTGAGCGGATCGCCCATTTCCGGGTGCACGGTTACAGCAATTTCGTATGAGCCGGGCTGTGCGTCCGGGGCCGGGACGACGCTGATCCAAAAGGCGTGTGTCTCTTCCTGCGGCAAGAGCAGCATGTCTTCATCGAACAGCGGGTCGGGCACGTAACCGGGAATGTAGCCAATGCCGTCACGATCCAGCGGGTCGGGCTCGAGCGGGGTGTTGAAATGAGGCGCCGGCACGTAACCGACGCGCCGCACGCGAACCGACCAGCCGGCGGGGCCGGCGGCGCGCACCTGCACGGTCTGCCGCTCTTCGCCTTCCAGGCGCAGGACCACCTGAAAGCTGAGCCGTTCGTTCAGCGCCGCGTCGATGTGCAGCGGAACAGAAGGCTGCACGGGCGTGCGCGGAAAATGGCGCACCAGAGATGAAGTAATCCAAGAATATAATGTCACGTTTTTCTCCTTAAAGTATCTTAGAACTAGGGCATCCTTGTCTTTAGGATAACAGGCAAATAGAGATACCGCCAACGCGGGATCACGTTTAGTGTCACACTGCCGGATGCCGCTACACCGTGCGTGCAGGTCACGGTAGCCGTATTGGCCAACAACGATGTCTCTTGAGGCGTCGCAGTGGTTAAGACTATGCTCACAGTGAGCGATATGCCATTGTTGGGCAGTTTGTCAAACTCCCAGACTATCGTCTCTCCGCCTGCCGGATGGGATGGTGAAAAAGAACCAGTGGCACTTACAAACGATGTGCCTATCGGCAAGGCGTCGGAAATATGCACGGACAACGCATCCGCAGCACCGGTGTTGCGAACCGCAATAGTATAAGTAAACGGTTGGTTACCGCTGACAATTGTCGGTACGACCGTTTTGACAACGCTCAACAGCGGTTCCGACTGAGTGACAACGACAGCCGCCCAAGCATCCATAGAGCGCGGCCCCATAATGTGAACTTGGGCTGTGTTGGTAAATGTGCGTAGAGGTAGCATCGGAGAGAGCATCAACGTCACGCTGACTGGAGTTCCATCTGGTTCCAGTTCGTAGAAATATGAATTGTATGGGCCCACATCCCAAGTAATCATTTCCCCTGGCGCAGGATTGGCAGGCGTAAAATTGCCACTGGCAGTGATAAAAACCGTGTTGTAAGGAATCACACTCTGGACAGTCACTCCGGTGGCACTGTACTCGCCAGTGCTGCTAACCGAGATCGTAAACGTCATGGGGCCGGTCCCTGTGCTCGGTGTCACCGCCTGGCTAATACTCAAAGTTTGACAGGAATCCGATAACAAATTCAAACCCGAGAAAAAGGTTGGACGACCAGGATAAGGACAGCTGGGATTAAGCCAGATCATAGAATAGACTCGGTCAAGAAGCTCATAGTCATACTCCGACACATAAAAGAATGAGCCACCGGTCGAGTCAGCAATTTTGCGCAACAATTGAGAATCTATTTGTCTGCCATGGCCGATCGTGTGAATGATGATGTTGTTTTCTCGAGCAAGATTGGCATAATATATTGCACAGTCTTCGGCCGCTCCCCCACTGGGCCATAAATCCTCGTTCTGACAGCCGTCATCCGGATATTGGTCGGCTCTGCCGTCGGTCAGCAAAACAATGACCCCTGTTGTATTCGACCTGCCCATGTGTCCATTTTGTGCACTCAGGGCAGCAAGCGCCTGCTTGATTGCCGCCGCAATATTTCTTTCCCCAACGACCTGCATATCCTCAATCGCATACATGAGACTACCGCTGGTCGGACTGATGTCATACGTCCCGGTATACCCCCCATTGCCCGTGCGATGATCATAGCACCATATCCAGGCATTGTCTGGCGCCGGGTTGGGATCCCAGACACCCGCTCCATATTCGATAGGAGGCGCCCCTCGATCCTGCACGCAGTTTAGCTCTCGGACAATGGCGGCATCGGTTGAATAGGTCACCAGAGCAACCTGATCAAAACGGGCATGAGCATAACGCACAAGTAACTGCTCAGCCTGACGGCACAGCAAGTGGCTGAAGAAAAGACGGATAGAAAGGATTGCCGTTCAGCGCTCGCTCCAGTGCTT
>JAFGEY010000526.1 GCA_016931365.1 Anaerolineae bacterium | reverse complement strand
CGCCCGACGGATCGTTGGCGAGCAGTGGGCGCTGGTACAGGGCTACCTGGCCGAGTATCGCCCGCTGGTGCAGGATCGCCTGCCGGACGAGATCGCCCAGCTCGCCGCCCGCTTTGCCGCGCTGGAGGAGCTGGGCCAGGTGGAGCAGGCCATCGAGGCGCAGGAACCGCTGCGGAACGCATTTTCAAGCGAGCAGTTTGAGGCCATGCTGTCACCGCTGAAAGACAAACGCCAAACGCTGCACGCCCAATTGTGGGGCAGCGGCATCATCGCGCAGGATGGCAGCGCGGTCAACACCGGCCCTGGTGTGGCGGTGGCGGGCAACGTGGGCGGCCACGTGATCATTGCCGGGCAAGGAGCCACCGTCATTGTCGGCGAACCGCCGGTGGAGACCCCGGCAGTGAACGGCGAATCGCCTCTGGCTCATTATCTGCGTCACCTGATCGGCCAAAACCGCTACCTGCAACTGCAAGGCATTCGTTCCGGCGGCAAACTGGTCAGCATCGAGTTGGAGCAAATCTATGTCACCCTGCGCGCCACCCGCCAGCGCACCGTGCAGGCCGAAGAAGCCTGGCTGTCCGCCGAGGCTGGCCTGGCGCCCGGCGAGGCGCACCTGCAGCGGGGCTACAAGGCCGACGATCTGTCGCCGCGCGTGCAAACCGAAACCGTCACCGTCAGCGTCAACGAGGCGCTGGAGGCCCATCCCCGCCTGGTTGTGTTGGGCGACCCCGGCAGCGGCAAGACGACCCTGCTGCGCTACCTGGCCTTGCTGTATGCGCGCGATCTGGCCGAAGGGACAGCGTTGGTCAAGGAGCGGCTGGGCTTGCCGGAGCGCGGCTGGCTGCCGATGCTTATCCCCTTGCGGCGGTTGGGCGCATTTCTCAAGTCGCGCCGTCCCGCCGACGACGGCACCGAGGGACATACGCTGCTGCTGGAGCACTATCGCGAGATGCTCAAGGGGGAGCGGATCGTTCTCCCGCCCGACTTTTTCGACTCTTATCTCCACTCCGGCCAGGCGGTGATTTTGCTGGACGGCCTGGACGAGGTGGCTGACCCCGACTTGCGGCGGCGGGTGGCCCGCCTGGTTGAGGCATTTACCCGCGCCTATCCCCAGTGTCGTTATGTGGTCAGCAGCCGTATCGTCGGCTATGCCGGTGCGGCGCGGCTGAGCGAAGAGTATGTCACCACTACGGTGCGCGATTTCAGCGACGAGGACATAGGTCAATTTTTGCGCAACTGGCATCTGGCCGTGGCCGTGGGGCAGGTGGGGCCGGGCGAGGGCGCCGTCGTCTATGCCGAGCGCCAGACACAGCATCTCCTGGCATCCATCGCCGCCAACGAGCGGGTGCGCGAGCTGGCCATCAACCCGTTGCTGCTGACGGTGATCGCTCTGGTGCACCGCGATCGGGTCAAGCTGCCCGACCGGCGCGCTGAACTGTACGCCGAGGCGGTGGACGTGTTGCTGGGCAAGTGGGATGAAGCGCGCGGAGTGCAAGAAGTGGCCATTCTGGACGATCGCCCCTTTGACGCCGGCGACAAGCGGCTGCTGTTGCAGAAGATAGCGCTGACGATGCACGAAGGGCAGCAAAAGGACATCTCGCTGGATGTGCTGCGCCGGCTGGTGGGCGAACGGCTGTACGAGCAGTTGAAAGACTGGCGGGCGGTCGGGAGGGCGGTGGATCGCTTTTTGCAGGTGGTAGAAGAGCGCACCGGGCTGCTGGTGGGGCGCGGCGAAGGGGTCTATGCCTTTTCGCACCTGACCTTTCAGGAATATCTGGCCGCGTTGGCCGTGGCCGCGCGCGACGATTACATGGAATACACGTTGGGGCACTGCGCCGACGCCTGGTGGCGCGAGGCCATCCTGCTGCAAGCCGGCCATTTGAGCATGCAAAGCCGCGAGCGGGCCACCCGGCTGATCCGGGCGATTGCTGACTGCAAGCAGGAGGCCGAGCCATATCACAACCTGGTGCTGGCCGCCGAGTGCCTGCGCGACGTGGGCAGCAGCCGCGTGGCGGGCGACCTGGAGGCCGAGGTGCAGCGGCGGCTGCGCGAGGAACTGGAGACGCCGCCGCCCAAGGGATGGTTGGCCTCGATCCAGGTGCGCCTTCAACGAGGTATGACGGTACAAGAGCTAACCCGCCGCCGCATTGCTGCTGCTGAAGCATTGTCGCGTATCGGTGGAACCCAATACTGGACGCTGCCCTATGGCGAGCCGGAGTGGGTGGAAGTCCCGGCCGGCCCGTTCTGGATGGGCAGCGAGACCGGCAGCAGCGATGAAAAGCCCTTACATCAGGTTTCCTTGCCTACTTTTCATATCTCGCGCGTGCCGATCACCAACGCCCAGTATCGCCTCTTTGTTGAGGCGGCCGGCCACCTGCCGCCGAACGGTTGGGAAAATGGCCGTCCACCGAAAGGCGAGCTGAGTCACCCGGTGGTTTATGTGACCTGGCACGACGCGCTGGCCTACTGCCGCTGGCTCTCAGAAGTGACCGGCAAGTCAATTGCGCTGCCCAGCGAAGCGCAGTGGGAAAAGGCAGCGCGGGGCCCTTCGACAGGCTCAGGGCAAGACAGGCGCGCGTATCCCTGGGGCGATGCGTTCGAGGCCACCCGCTGCAACTGTGCTGCTCTGGGCCTGGGCGACACCACGCCGGTGGGCGTGTTCCCGGATGGAGCCAGTCCCTACGGCGTGCTCGACTTGAGCGGCAACGTGTGGGAGTGGACGCGCAGTTTGTGGGGCAAAGATTGGGAGAAACCGGATTTCAAGTACCCTTACGATCCGGGCGACGGGCGCGAGGACGAGTCGGCCGGCGACAAGGTGCTCCGCGTGTTGCGTGGTGGGGCGTTCGGCGATAACCGCAGTAGCGTGCGGTGCTCGGCGCGCTACAGGAGCAATCCCGACGTCAGGAACAGCTACATCGGGTTTCGGATTGTGATGGTTTCTCCCAGCTTCCGCTCTGGCCTCTGATTTCTCTGGACTCTGGCTCTCTGGGACTCTGGGGGTGAGGGTGTGGGAGAGGGGCGAAGCCCCTCTCCCACGATTGAAATCCTTCGTTTGCTCAAGCCCCCGTCCGCGGGGGCGGCGACGTGAAAACTGTGAGGGAGGTATAGAGTGACCCTCTACGAGCAGGTGTACGACTGGTCCAACCTGCTGCTGGCGCATCGCAAAGCGAGCAAAGGAAAAAGAAACAAAGAGCCGGCGGCGCGCTTTGAATACCGCCTGGAAGACAACCTGATCGCGCTGCAAGAGGAGCTGGCGGCCAAGACTTACCAACCAGGCCATTACAACAGCTTTTATATTCACGAACCCAAGCGCCGGCTGATCTCGGCCGCGCCGTTCCGCGATCGGGTGGTGCACCACGCGCTGTGCAACATCATCGAACCGATCTTGGAACGGTCATTCATCTATGATAGCTATGCCAACCGGGTGGGTAAGGGCACCCACCGCGCGCTGGCGCGGGCGCAGTATTTCGCCCGCCGCTACCGCTATGTGCTGCCCTGCGACGTGCGGCAATTTTTTCCTTCCATCGATCACGCACTCTTGCGCTGCGCGCTGGCCCGCAAGGTCAGCGACGCCGCTACGCTGTGGCTGATCGACCGCATCCTGGAGAGCGGGGTGGGCGTGCTGAGCGAGGAATACGAGATGGTCTATTTTCCCCAGGACGACCCTTCGACTCGAACCTCCGGTTCGCGCTCAGGGCAGGGGCTTTGGGCCGCCAGCCGCCCGCGCGGGCTGCCCATCGGCAACCTGACCAGCCAGTTCTGGGCCAACTGCTATCTCAACGCATTCGACCATTTTGTCAAGCGCGAGCTGCGCTGCGCCGGCTACCTGCGCTATGTGGACGACCTGCTGCTCTTTGGCGACGACAAGGCGCAGTTGTGGGCCTGGCGGCAAGCGGTCATCGAGCGGATGGCCCGCCTGCGGCTGACCATTCATGAACAAAGCGCCCAGGTGCGTCCCTGCACCGAAGGCATCCCGTTCCTGGGCTTTGTGATCTATCCGCACAAACGGCGGCTCAAGCGGCGCAAGGGCGTGGCCTACGGGCGCAAGCTGCGCGGGCTGGCCCGGCAATATGCCCAGGGTCAGGTGACGCTGGAGCAGGTCACCGCTTCGGCGCGCGGCTGGGCCAATCACGCCCGCTACGGCGACACGCTGAGCCTGCGCCGGGCGATGTTCGGCAGCGTGCGTCTGTTACCAAGAGGAGGCCATCCTTGACCACGCCTTTGTTCACCAAGACGTTCGATCTGACCAACTGGCTGCTGGCGGTCACCAATCACTTTCCGCGTAGCCAGCGCTTCATCGTCACCAAACGGCTACTCGATGCCGCCCTCGACTTTCAAGAACGGCTGGTCGAGGCCAACAGCGAGCGCGGCAAGGCCCGCCTGGCCAGGCTCGATCTGGCCGACGCCGAACTGGACAAGGTGCGGCTCTACCTGCGCCTGGCCTTCCGCTGGCAGTGGATCGATGAAGGCCAGTACGGCCACGGCGCGCGCCTGGTGGCCGAGGTCGGCCGGCTGTTGGGGACGTGGAAACAGAACACGGCCGAGGCTGTGGGGCAAATCAAAAGACAACCCGCCGCAACCTCTCAAGTCAGAACGACCTGATCGGGGCGTGGTATGTTGTGGGGGCAGGCTGGAAAGAGACCGCGTGTTGCGTGGTGGGGCGTTCAACAATAACAACAATAACGTGCGGTGCTCGGCGCGCAACAGGAACAATCCCAACAACAGGAACAACAACATCGGGTTTCGGATTGTGATGGTTTCTCACAGCCTGGCGGTTTCCGGAAATGCCGGGCGGGGAATGGGCCCTTCCCGGCCGAGGACTTGAAGCTGGCGCAGCCTGTCCCTGGCTTGCGAGTTTGCCCAAGCGCGAACTCGCGAGGCGAATAGGCCAGGCCCGCCTCCTGTCCGGCCCTTGTGGCCGGGCTGAGGCGGGCGCCGGCCACTGTAAGGGCGAAGCATCCCCAGACGGAACCTGCTGGTTGAACCTGGCTCTGTTGTCCGAGCATCCTGGTCAACGGACCATGTACAGGGGATGCTTCGCCCCTACCCATGCTATGCACAGCGAAGCATCCCCAGACGGAATCTGCTGGTTGAACCTGGCTCTGCTGCCCGAGCATCCTGGTCAACGGACCATGTACAGGGGATGCTTCGCCCCTACCCATAATATGCACAGCGAATCATCCCAAGACGGAGCCTGCCGGTTGAACCTGGCCCTGCTGTCCGAGCATCCTGGTCAACGAACGATGTACAGGGGATGCTTCGCCCCTACCTATGGTATGCACAGGAGCAAACGATGACCCGCAAAACGGACCTGGAACAAATGAACAGCCCGGATTTGCCCGAACTCGTTCGGGTGTGGAATCGCTGCCTCACCGCCGACCTGATTTCCCCTGCACGCCTGGAGGCCCAGGTGCTGCTCGACCCCAATTTTCGCGCCGAATTCTTCCTGGTCGCCCGGATCGCTGGGCAGATGGCCGGCTTGGCGCTGGGCATGGCCGGTGAGGGATTTCACTTTCCTTCCCGGCCGGAAGGCGCGCGCGCCTGGATTCTGGCCCTGGCCGTCGATACGCCGTTCCGGCGACAGGGCGTCGGCGCGGCGCTGCTCGAAGCGTTGGAGGCGCGATTGGGTCAGGCGGGAAAGCGCGACCTGTGGATCGCCACCTATCCCACCGCCTACCTCGTCCCCGGCGTCGACGAGGCGGCTTACCCCGGCGGGCTGGCCTTTTTCCAATCTCAAGGCTATCAGGTGACCTCGCACGCCATCGCCATGGACGCATCCTTGTGGCCGCCGTGCTTTCCGCCCGATCTGGACGAGCGCGAGCGCCGGTTGGCCCAACAGGGCGTTGCGATTCTGGCCTACAGTTCCCGTTGGTTGATCCCCTTTTGCCACTTCCTGCGCGACGCTTTGCCCTGGGATTGGGAGTGGCTGGCTCTGCGCAACCTGGCCCGCATCCACGACGGGGCGTTTAGGCCGGGCCAGTTTTTGTTGGCCGTCTCCGGCGAGTGGGTGATCGGCTATTGCCAGTACGAGGGCGCGCATTTCGGGCCGTTCGGCGTCGCCGAAGGATTCCAGGGGCAGGGGATCGGCACGCTGCTGCTGGCGCGCGCCCTGCAATCGATGGCCCAGGACGGCCAGCACAGCGCGTGGGTGCTGTGGACGGGCGGCGACGCGGCGCGCCTGTACGCGCGCTTTGGCTTTCGGGAGAGCCGCAAATTCGCTATTTTGCACAAGGAGGTGTAAAGATGGATAAAAAGACGATTCTGGCCGTTGGCGCGCACGCCGGCGACATGGAGATTGCCTGCGGCGGAGTGCTGCTCAAGGAGGCCGCAGCCGGCGCCGAGGTGCATCTGCTGCACTTGAGCCTGG
>JAFGEY010000525.1 GCA_016931365.1 Anaerolineae bacterium | reverse complement strand
GGACATCAGGGCCTCCTGGGTGTGAATTCAGAAGGCATACTTTAGTCATTTTCCCCACACAATCAACCTTAACTTAATGACATTGATAACCCAGTTTTTTATCGACCACGTTGCGCAGCGGTTGTCCCGCCGTGTAACGTCGTAGGTTATCCAAAAATATCTCTATCGCGCGTTCTTCATAGTGCGGCGTTCGCCCGGCATAGTGCGCGGTGACGATCATGTTGGGCGTCGCCCACAGCGGTGAGTCGGCGGGCAGCGGCTCTTGCTCAAAGACGTCCAGCCCTGCGCCGGCGATCCAGCCCCGGTTGATTGCCTCGACCAACGCCGCCTCGTCAATCGTCCCGCCACGGCCAATGTTGACGATGTAGGCCGCCGGTTTCATGGCTTCAAATTCGCGCCGGCCAAACAGCCCTTTCGTTTCCGGCGTGAAAGGAATGGTCAGCACGACAAAATCGACCTGGGGCAGCAGGTCGAGCAGTTTGTCCGGCCCATACATGGCTTCGACATGCGGCGCGGATTGGTCAGCGTTGCGACGGATGCCAAGCACGCGCATGCCCAACGCGGCAGCGACCTCGGCGGTGCGCTCGCCGATCGCGCCCACGCCGACCAGGAGCATTGTTTTGCCATACAGTTCGAAAATATTGCCGCCTTCGGCGCGATCCCATTCGCTCTGTGCCTGGGCCTGCACCGCACGCGGCAGGCCGCGGGCAAAGGCCAGCAGTAAAGCGAAAATGTGCTCAGTGATCTGGATCGGGTGGACGCCGGAAGCATTGGTGAGGGTAAACGGCAACTCGACGGCCTGCGGGTAGCGCGCCAGCCAGTCGGCGCCAGCGCCCCATTGTTGATACCAGCACAATTGAGTGGCCCTGGGCAACAGGTCGTGCGGAAAACGCCGTGTGGCGACCTCGATCTGGTCAATTGCCTTTTCGATCTCTGCTTTATCTTCGCTGACCAGCAGGCGCAGATTGGGCGCAAGGTGCTGGATTTCTGCACGTTGTGCATCGGTGACGTTATCAAGGTGGTCGCCATAGAGTAGGATATTCATAGTCTTCCTTCTGCAAAACTGATAAGGTGGTCTGACCAGCAAACCACATTATCAGTAAATGTATCACATTTGCAGCTCCAAGTCAAGCGATTTTTGTCACAATCGAGTTGAAAATTCTGCTCTCCTGTGCGATAATGCAGCCAGGTGAGGGCGATATTGCCCTGCTTTTTCCCCGTGTAGATGGTTTCTGCCTGGTTTGGACAAAGGAGTTCGACATGGTTCAGGATGGTCCTTGCACACAGTGCTTTCAGCCGCTTGTATTTCAAGGTACAGCCTCTTTTCAAGATCCGGCCTCATTCAACACCTCGGCAGAAATGGCCGCCGCGTTAGCGCACGCGCCCGTCGGCGACTGCGTGTGCTGGGGGCTGCCTTTTCGCGTCAGCGATCCGGTCGTTGTCGCCGGCGGCCCGGTGTCGGTCGAATGGAAGCCACTGCGGGCCGGGTGGCTGGTGTTTATGCACACCTCTGATTTGCGCCCGCTGGAGGCCAACCAGGATGGCTTTTATTCGCCGATGCGCGGCGCTGGCCGGTTGGGCGAGCACGCCGCCGATTACGTGATTGTCTACGCGGACGGCACGGAAGAGCGGGTCGCCATCCGCCGCCGGCAACAGATCGGCGCATTTCAACGGCAATGGGGCGAAAACTGCGCCGAGGCGGTGGCGCATCGCAAGCCGCGCCCGGTGCGCGCGTCGCACGAGCAGTTACGGCCGGGTTGGGGGCACTCACAAACCCGCGTCGACACGGCGGACGGCGGCCCGTGGGTCAACTGGCTGTGGGCGTGGCAGAATGGGCGCCCGGACAAGGCAATCATCGGCGTGCGTTTCGAGCCGATCTCGGGGATGGTGATCGTTTCGGCTGTCTCGGCCGGGGAGGCGAGCGATCTGCCGCTGCGCTGGCAAAGGCGGCGCAAGGCCGTGTTTACTTTGCCGGAGGGCGAGATCTTTGCGCCCGACCTGGACGAACAGGGCAACCTGGCCCAGATTCAACTCGACATGGGCACGATCATCTCGGCGCAGAGCCGCCTTGTCTATTCGAATGATGCCTGGGCCGGCAGCTATAACAATCAACTGCCCGAATGCTCCGCGACCGAGATCGTGATCGAGTACACTGCGCACCCGGATGCCGCATTTCACCTGGCCGATGGGCGTGTGATTCCCGTCGTCGCTGTGGGCGCAGGGCAGGCAATCCAGCCGATCAACCCGACGGCGCAGCGGGTGAGACTCAAGGCGGTCGATAAAGCGTCGGGCCGGCTGGTAGCGGTCAAGCTACACGTCCACGGCGCGTGGAGCGAGTATCTTGCTCCCGTCGACCGGCATCGGATCATCAACCCGGCCTGGTTTGAAGATTACAGCGTCGATTTCAGCCATCGCGGCGTGCATGCCTGCACCTACATCCCCGGCGAGACGACGATCGACCTGCCGTTGGGCACGGTTTACGTCGAGGTGTCCAAGGGGTTCGAGATCAAACCCATTCGCCTTGCGGTGGAGGTGACGCCGGCGACGGAAGAGATTGCTGTCGAGGTGGAAAAGGTGTTGCCCTGGCGCGAGCGCGGTTGGGTCACGGCAGACACGCACGTTCACTTTTTGACGCCAATGTCGGCGTTGCTGGAGGGTGCGGCGGAGGGGGTCAATGTGGTCAATCTGCTGGCCAGCCAGTGGGGCGAATTGATGACCAACGTCGGCGATTTTGACGGGCGCAATACCTGGGGGAGCAAAGAAACCGGCGGCGACGGCGAGTACCTGGTTCGCGTGGGCACGGAAAACCGCCAGCACGTGCTGGGGCACATTTCGCTGCTGGGTTACAGCGGTAACATCATCGCGCCGATGACTACCGGCGGCCCGGACGAGGCCGCGCTGGGCGACCCGATTGAGAACCTGCTCACCGAGTGGGCGCGGCGGTGTCGCCAACAGGGCGGCGTGGTTGTGCTGCCGCACTTTCCCAACCCACGTATGGAAAACGCGGCCAGCATCGTCGATGGCAGCATCGATGCGGTGGAAATGACCTCCTGGGGCGATCTGTACGGCGGGATCAACCCCTATTCGCTGTCCGATTGGTACCGCTATTTGAACTGCGGCTATCTGGTGGCCGCGGTCGGCGGCACCGACAAGATGTCGGCCAGCACGGCGGTAGGTACGGTGCGCACCTATGCCCGCCTCGCGCCCGCAGAACTGTTCACCTATGACGCCTGGATGAAGGCCGTGCAACGCGCTGAAACCTTTGTCACCTATGGCCCGCTGCTCGAATTCACCGTCGACGGGCGGCCGATGGGTTCCAGGATTGAAATGTCAGCCAGCGGCGGCACAGTCGACGTGGTGTGGCAGGCGTCGAGTGTCACCGTGCCGATGTCGCGTGTCGAGTTGGTGATCAACGGCGAAATCCGCGAGAGTGTGAGCGTGGATCGATGGGACGCCAGCGGGCAGTGGTCGGTCAGAGTGGACAGGAGCAGTTGGCTGGCCCTGCTGGTGCGCGGCGGCTATGCCGACAAGCCCGAGATCGTCGCCGCGCACTCGTCGCCGGCGATGGTGCTGGTGGAAGGTTCGCCCATGCTGGCCGCCGCCGACGCGGTGACGATCCTGGAGCAGATCGAAGGGACGATGGCCTATCTCGATACGGTCGGCACGCGCAAGGACGATCGCACCTACAAGCGGATGCGCCTGATCCTCGAATCGGCGCATCGCAGCCTGCACAACCGGATGCACCGGCAGGGCTATTATCACCCTCACACCCCGGTGACCGATCACCCGGCGCACCATACTTGACATAGTGTTAAGGCTTGTCAAAATGGTCAATAGGTGTTACAATATCATTGACGTACAAGCGAATGACTTTTGATCTCATCTATGGTATAATTTATTCAATACGAACTTTTTTATTAATGTGAGCATCCTGTTTCTCCTATCCCGGACAATCCATTACTGAATAGGGCCTATTCGCTCGGAAGAAACTCTTTGTACAGGCAATGGTTCCCATTGCAGACAACGATCTTGGAGGATAGGCCCCATTGACGTGCGGGGGGATGCATCCTTGATTGCGGAGGTGATGCACAATGGTGAAAAAGAATGGCAGTCTGGCTGGAAAAGGCGTAGAGATTTTGTATGGCAAAAAGTCGGATGAGGAAGAGACTTTGGTAGGAGAATCAGCCGAAGCCGGTTCGGTGGTTGAGATCCAAGAGGGCGAGCCAGTACTGCTCGACGAAGCTGTGGAACCCCTCGATCCTGCGTGGGTGGCCAACCTGGAAGCCGAAGCGGCGGCCGTCGAAGTGCAACCGGGGAGTGAGAATCTGTCCGGTGTTGGCGCGCCGACTGCCGACCAGGGCCGGCCTGATTGGCCGTTGCCGAACCTCCAGGATGAAGACCGTCCTGCCGCGCCTGAACCGGAAGAAGCAATGATGGCGCTGGCAACAACACCGGTTGTCGAGCCGCTGGCCGGTGCGATGCCGGTTGAACAACCGCTGCCCGATCTGGCGACAACGCCAGCAGGTGCAGGTGGGGTTGCAGCTGCGACGCCCGCACAGCCGGCAGCCGCTCAACCTTATATCCGGCCGCAGCCCGTGCAGCCGGCAATCGATCAGCCCTACACTCAACCGGCGGTGGGTTATACGTCGCCTGTGTCGAGCTATACACCGCCCGTGCAGCCTGTCACGGCCGAGCCAGCGACTGCGCCGCTGCCGACGCCAAGAGACAAGGTGGAAGCATGGGTGTCGACGCCGCAGGCCAAGACCGTTCAGCCATTGTATGTCACTGCGCCGCGTGTAACGGCGGAGCAGTTAGAACAGGAAGTGGGTGTTGGGATGGGTGAGTTGCTGCCGGATAAACTCCAGGATGCGGATGCCGACCAGCAGCCTTCTCGCATTCGAGAAGAGGCTGAGGTTATCGAAGCGATCCCACCCAAAGAGCGCATTGAGCTTTGGCACGAGATCAACACGCTGTATGAGCGCGTGGCGCAAGAGCTTGCGACGCACAAAGATCAGAAACCGGCCTTGACCCTGCTGCGTGAGGCGCAGGACATCTTGATGGAAAAGCCGCGCCAGTTTGACGAGGCCAAGTACAAGGTTAATCAGGTCAAAACGCTGCTTCAACGGCGAAATGCGGTGATCACTTCCACTCGTACAAATGCCTGGTGGGTCTTTGGCTATGATATTCTGTGGATCATCGTTTTATTTCTTTTGGTGTTTTTTGTCAACCCCAAATTTGCCAAAACAGGCATTGAGGCTTTGTGGAACACGCTGTTGTGGGGCGGCATCGGCGGCGTCGTCGGCGGGTTTTACGGCCTGTATCGCCATGCTTCCGAGCTTCAGGATTTCGACAAGCAATATACGATGTGGTACGTCGCTCAACCCATCATCGGACTGCTGCTCGGCGGGGCGATTCACCTGATCATGAACGCCGGTTTCCTGGCCGTTAACGTCGAGGGCACAGAGGTCACGATGCAGTGGTTGCCGGCGCTGCTGGCCTTTTTGGGCGGATTCCGCCAGCGGTTTGTGCTCGACCTGATTGCTAACGTCGTTGACCGGCTTTCGCCGCCGAGGGAAAGCTCTTCACCTGGTAAAAAGGATGAGGAGGCGGGATAGATTGACTCGTTTCGGTCATTGCTTTTCATATCGAGACGTTTGACGAGCAAGTGCTTGAAGGCAGGAGAATAATAGGTTAAGTCACTGAAAAATCGGGAAAAGAACTGTCACTTATGAAGATAAAGTACGTCTATTGGCAAGATGAGAATATGTGGATCGGATATCTGGAAGAATATCCTGACTATTGGACCCAGGGCGAAACGATAGAAGAATTGAGAGACGGTCTGCGGGATATCTACCAAGAACTTGTCGGTGGAAACATTCCTTATGTCCGAAGGGTTGCCGGACTAGACCTCCGTCTCATAAGTTTTTAGGGTAAAGCTAAGCCGGGACGAAGTCCTTGAGCGCATCAAGACGCTTTTTCAAGTCTGCT
>JAFGEY010000524.1 GCA_016931365.1 Anaerolineae bacterium | reverse complement strand
CGGATAGATACTCATTCAGTCATTGTCCAACATTGGTCTGATTTGTCTATAAGATGGAGTCTGGCGCTAGAAAGATATCTATGCCCGAAACCCACAATTCACAGAAAACGGTCGCCGTGGTCTGGCTGATCATCGCCGGGCTGGCCCTTGCGGGCATCTTTATGCCGTCGCTCCTCGGGATGGACATGATGCGCTTTGGCTATGGCCTCGGCCTCATCAACCTGCTCATTGCCATCACCGGCGCGATTGTCGCGCTGATCTATTTCAAGCGCGCGGCCACGCTGGATCGACTGCTGCGCGGCGACGAGCTGATCGTCCACTGGCAGTACGCGCCTGAAGAATGGTCGCGCTATAGCGAGGTTGAACTGGGCCTGGAAACGAGCGAAAAACGCGGCCTCTTTTTCCTCATCGCCGGCATTGCCCTGCTGATCGGGCTGATCTTTTTCCTGCTCCTGCCGGATGGCGGGCTGGCCGTTTTGCTGACCCTCCTGGGCCTGATCCTGCTGATCGGCGTGGTTGCCTTTGGCGTGCCCCGGATCAACTATGCGCGCAACCAGCGCGCAGTTGGCCAGGCCTTCATCGGACGTTCGGCCGTATACCTGGGCGGCGTCTTGCACACCTGGAACACCCTGGGCGCGCGGCTGGAAGGGGTCCAAGTGCGGGAAGGCGACCCGCCGCTCCTGGCGATCGGCTATTCCTTCCCCACCCGCACCGGCCGCCAGACCGAGGTGGTGCGCGTGCCTGTCCCCAGGGGAGAAGAGCAGGCCGCCCACCACGTGGCACAGACTTTGCAGAACGGATAACGCACTGATGCGTCAAAAGCGCGAGAACGACCGAACCGGCCAACGACAACCTGCCTGCCCGCGCGCGGTCAGGATCGTCGCCCTGCTGCTGGTGATCCAGGCCGCCGGGCTGCTCGGCCTCGGCCTGGTGCACACCGTGGCCAGCTATGCCCTGCCCTGGCTCAATGCCGAGCAGGTCGGTCAATGGCTTGCCGCCGCGCCCGTCGATTTAACCGGTGTCTGGGCGCGCCTGCTGGAAATTGGCAAAACCAGTGCGCGCCTGACCATCCTCTTTGTGCCGCTGGGACTGCTGGCCTTTCTTACTGCCCTCGGCTTTTGCCGACGGCGTCTCTTTGGCTGGACGGCGGCGATGACCGTGCAGAGCATTCAATTGTTGTGCGCCTTGATCCTCTACTTTACGTCCAAACCAGCCTATGTGAGCCTGCTGATGCTGTATGGCGTCTTGATGGTTGTGTATTTGAACTATTCCGAGGTCGCCAATGCCTTTGGCCCGCGGCGCACCCCTTTGGAGAATCAGGTATGATGAACGCCGGGCACGCCGCCGACCTCGATCTGCTGCGCCGCTTTGAGCCGGCCATCCGCTACACCAGGGGCGAAAAGTTCTTCCCGATAGAAGTCGATGGCTATGTGCGCGAATCGAGCCTGTGGACACAGCATCCCGGCCAGGAGGCCGTCTGCCTGGTGCCCGAAGGCGAATTGACCCTCGACAAACTGGCCGAACCGCGCGCCGAGGGCGACAGCGCCGTCTATTTTCTCAAATTCATCGAACCGATGAACATCATCGATCTGGCCGCCTATCAACTGGAAAAGCTCCGCGCCCAGTTGGCCGATGTACGTGCGCTCGAAGAACGGTTTCGGGCCGGGCGGGGCCGCCTGGCCCGCGTCGGCTATATTCCGCGCCTCGTCGATGCCCTCTTTTCGTTGACCCTGCTCGCTCGCGGCCGCGTCTCCGGCGACACTGCCGTCGCCTCGGCGATCGCCTATGAAAAAATGATCGGGCAGTGGGAGCGCTACATCTATTACGGGCGCGTGCTGCGCGAAGGCCATTGGACGACGCTGCAATACTGGTTCTTTTACCCGTTTAACTGTTGGCGCTCCGGTTTTTTCGGCGTCAACGACCACGAAGCCGACTGGGAAATGGTTTGCGTCTACCTATACCAAGCCAGCAGTGGCGAAATGACGCCCGAATGGGTGGCCTATGCCGCGCACGACTTTAGCGGGGACGATCTGCGCCGCCGCTGGGACGATCCCAATCTGTGCAAAGTCGACATGCCGGGCGAGACCGGCGAACAGCACCCGGTGATCTATGCTGGAGCCGGGTCGCACGCCAGCTATTACCTGCCCGGCGAATACCTGGCCGAAGTGGAAATCCCCCTCCTGGCCCGCATGCGCAAAACTTCCGACCAGGTCAAGCGGCTCGCCGCCCGGCTCGTCGGTCAGCGCCCCTCGTACAGCGACGAGGACGAACTGAGCATCTTTCGCGTGCCCTTTGTCGATTACGCGCGCGGCGACGGCTTGAGCATCGGGCCGGGGCAGGAAAAGGCGTGGAGCGAAGCCCGCCTGCTCGATCCGCTGCCCGGCTGGGTGCAGCACTATCGCGGCCTGTGGGGCGTCTTTGTGCACGATCCGATCTCGGGTGAAAACGCCCCCGCCGGACCGATGTACAATCGCGATGGCTCGGTGCGCCGCGCGTGGTACGACCCGGTCGGCTGGGCCGGGCTGGACAAGGTACCGCCGCCGCAGATCGAGTTGGAGACCTTGCGCGCGCGCCGCGCCCAAGTTCAAGCGCGTTACGCCCACACGTATGACGAGATCGAACAAAAGAGCCGGCAGTTGCTGCACCTGGGGATCGAAGCCGAAGCGCTTGGCGGACAGTCGCACCTCAAACGCCTGCACGCCGACACCCGGACGGACGTCTATGCTCTGTCCGAAGAGGTCGCCGAACTGCGCGCCCGGGCCGCGGCCGATCAGGTGCGGCTTGAAGCGCTCGACCGGCAGGCGGCCCGGATCGAGGCCGGAGAACGCCCGCCGCCCCATGCGCATCTGCGTCATCCGCACTATCCCACATCGGACGAAGAGATGCAGATCGGGCGGCTGGCCGAAGGCTGGGCCGCGATCAGCGTTGGCCTGATGCTGGTCAGTTTCGTCGTCCTGGCCCTCTTTGCGCGGCACTATCTGGCTATCGGACTGGGCGCCATGCTGATGACAATGCTCGCCGTCGAAGCGCTGTTCCGCCGCCAACTGCGCCGTTTTATCACCCGCGTTGGGGTCATCCTGGCCGTGGTCAGTGCGCTGATCATCCTGTACGAACACTTTTGGACGATTATGATCCTCGCCGTGCTCCTGGCCGGCGGCTACCTGATCGTCGAAAACCTGCGCGAGTTGTTTGAGTAAATCGACCGCCGATGACAGACGGCCGACGACAGATCGGCGATATACTGTCGGCGGTCAGTGGTCAGCGGTCCGAATTGAGCAGACGCGAATTATCATTGTTGATGGAGAAACCTATGAAAAAAGCTCTCTATATTCTCGCCGAATATTCACTTGATCTGATCTATGGCCCCGAGGAGCAGACCGACATCGCCCGGCTGGTCGACGTTTATGCTCCGCCGCAGACGCCGCAATCGGTGCTGGCGCAGCCGGATCTGCTGCGCGAGGTGCAGATCATCCTCTCCGGCTGGGGCGCGCCGACCTTTGACGCGGCGTTTCTGGACGCCGCCCCTCGCCTGGAAGCCGTGTTCTATGGCGCAGGGTCGATCCGCAGCCTGGTCACCGAAGCGTTCTGGGATCGCGGCGTCGTCATTTGCAGCGCGTGGGGGATGAACGCCGTGCCGGTGGCCGAGTACGCCCTGTCGCAAATCCTGTTCAGCCTCAAGCACGGCTGGCGCTATGCGCTGACCGTCAAGCAGGAAGGGCATTACCCGCGCAAATGGCCGGTGCCCGGCGCGTACGGGAGCACCATCGCGCTGATCTCGCTGGGCATGATCGGCCGCCGCGTGGCCGAACTGCTCAAGCCGTTCGACCTGCGCGTGATCGCCTACGATCCCTTTGTCAAGCCGGAGGATGCCGCCGCGCTTGGCGTGACCCTCTGCTCGCTGGAAGAGGCCTTCCGGCAAGGCGACGTCGTTTCGCTGCACACGCCCTGGCTCAAGGAGACGGAAGGGATGATCACCGGCGACCATTTTCGGCTGATGAAAGAGGGCGCGACATTCATCAACACTGCGCGCGGGGCCGTGGTCAACGAGCCGGAGATGATCGAAACACTGCAAGCGCGACCCGACCTGTTTGCGCTGCTCGACGTGACTCATCCCGAACCGCCGCTGTCCGGGTCGCCGCTGTACACGCTGCCCAACGTGATGCTCACCCCGCACATCGCCGGGGCGATGAACCGCGAATGCCGCCGTATGGGCCGCGAGATGGTCAACGAACTGCGGCGCTACCTGAACGGCGAGCCGCTCCAGTGGTCGATCGACCGGGAGCGGGCCGCCCGGCTGGCTTGAAACCAGCAACTTGTATGCGGGGTATGTGTTGTATATGAGACAATCCTTTACCGTGGAGGTATGATGAAAATCGCTCTTTTGATCATTCCCGTGGCCCTGGCCTATGTGCTGGGATCGTTCCCCGTCGGCGTGCTGGTGGCCAGGCTCGTCAGCGGCGTCGAGGTGCGCGAGATCGGCAGCGGCAAGACCGGCGCAACCAACGTCTATCGCGCCACAGGCAAAGTGGGGGCCATTCTGACCGTGCTCGGCGACGCGCTGAAAGGGATCATGGCGCTGTGGATCGCGCGTGTGCTGACCGCCCTCCTGATCGGCGAAACGGCCTGTCAATGGGCGCCGTGGATCGAAACGCTGGCGGGCATCGCCGTCGTGGCCGGGCACAACTGGTCGTTGTTCCTGAAATTTCGGGGCGGCGCAGGCACGGTGGTTACCATCGGCGTGCTCGGCACGATAAACCCCTGGGCCACGGTGGCCCTGGTCGTCGTCGCCCTCAGCGCCCTGCTCATCTCGCGCACGGCCTCGATCGGATCGCTGACCATCGCCATTGCGCAAGGCTTTGTGCTGCTCACCTTTGCCGTGTTGGGGATCACGCCGTGGGCCTATGTGCTCTTTGGCTTTATCGGCGCGGCAATGACCGTCCATGCTCTGCGCACCAACATCTGGCGCATCTTGAAAAAGGAAGAGCGTCAGCTCAAAACAGACTATTAAATATCACGGACTAACAAAAACAGGCCGTCGAATCATCGACGGCCTGTTTTGATTCCAGCGTAGAAAAACTTATTCTCCCAGGTAGGCGTGACGCACCTCCGGGTTGGCGAGCACCTCCCGCGCCGGGCCTTCGAGGACCACGCGGCCCGTCTCCAGCACGTAGGCGCGGTTGGCAACGGACAAGGCCATTGCGGCATTCTGCTCGACCAGCAAAATGCTCACCCCCTGCTTGTTAATCACTTCAATGATATCGAAAATCTCTTCGACCAGAATTGGGGCCAGGCCCATCGACGGCTCATCGAGCAAAAGGAGCTTCGGCTCGGCCATCAGGCCACGGCCCATCGCCAGCATTTGCTGCTCGCCGCCGGAAAGGGTGCCGCCTAACTGGCTCAACCGCTCCTGAAGGCGCGGAAAGCGGGCAAAGACCGCCTCCATCGCCTTTTGAATCTCGGCCTTGTCCTTGCGCGTATAGGCGCCCATTTCCAGGTTTTCGCGCACGGTGAGCGGGGCAAAAATTTTGCGCCCTTCCGGCACCTGGACAATCCCTTTTTTGACGATAAAATCGGCAGGATGGCCGATGATATTTTCGCCCTGGTAAAGGATCTCGCCCGCCACGGGCAGCAACAGCCCGGAAATTGTTTTCAGGGTGGTGCTCTTGCCCGCGCCATTTGCGCCGATCAGGGTCACGATCTCGCCCTCTTGGACGTAAAAGGAAATACCCTGCAAAGCCTGGATTGCGCCGTAATTGACGGCGAGGTTGTTCACACGCAGAATGTCGGCCATTTTATTCCTCCATCCTCGCGCCAACTATTTTGCCCTTGCCCAAATAGGCCTCGATCACCAATGGGTTGGCCTGAATCTCGCGCGGCTGACCACGGGCGATCACCTCGCCAAAGTCCATCACCGTGATGTGCTCACAGATGCCCATGACCACCCGCATCTGGTGTTCGATCAACAAAATGGTCAGCTTGAAGCGGTCACGGATAAAGTGGATCAAGTCCATCAGTTCGACCGTCTCCTGCGGGTTCATCCCCGCCGCCGGCTCGTCGAGCAAAAGCAGGCGCGGTTCGGCCGCCAGCGCACGGGCGATTTCCAGCCGCCGCTGCTGTCCGTAAGGCAAGCTCGACGCAACCTCACCTTGCAGGTCTTGCAGGTTGAACACGGCCAAAAAATCCTGCGCTTCCTCGGTCAGCGCCTTTTCTCGTTCCTCAAAGTGGTCGGTACGCAAGATGGCATCGGCCATGCTGTACCCGGCGTGCGGGTGATAGGCGATGCGTACATTGTCGAGCACCGTCAACCTGGGAAAGATGCGGATGTTCTGAAAGGTGCGCGCGATGCCCAGCTGGGTGATCCGGTGCGGTTCCAGGCCGGTGATCTCGCGATCCATAAACTTGATCGTGCCCTCGCTCGGCTTGTACAATCCGGTCACTACGTTGAACACGGTCGTTTTACCCGCGCCGTTGGGGCCGATCAGCCCGTACAGCGCACCTTCAGGCACGTCGATGCTGAAATCGTACACTGCGCGCAGGCCGCCAAAGAATTTGGCAAGTGAGTTAATGCTCAACACGGACATTTTGCTCTCTCCTCGGCCAAATCTTTGACTTGATAAATCCGATCTCGACGCCGCCAAGCAATCCCCGCGGCCGGAGCAGCATCACCAGCAGCAAAATGACCGGATAAATCACATACCGCCACAACTCCATCCCCGTCGGCAGCAGGCGCAATCCCTCCAGGCTGATCGCCCAGGCGAAAGCGGCGATCACCGTGCCGGACACACTGCCCAGGCCGCCAAAGACAACGATGATCAGCGGGTCGAACGACTTGACAAAGTGAAACGCCGTCGGGTGCAGCGTCGGATAGCGATGTGCGTAAAGCGCCCCGGCCAGCCCGGCGAAAAAACTGCCGATCACAAAGGCCAGTGTTTTGTAGCGCACCGTGTCGATGCCCATCGCCTTGGCCGCGATCTCGTCCTCGCGCACCGAAACGATCGCCCGCCCGGTGGTCGAGTCGAGCAGGTTGCGCAGCACGATCACCGTGAGCGCCAGGAACGAAAAGCACCAGAACCAGGAAGCCAACTGCGGCGTGCCGACCATCCCGCGCGCGCCCTTCATCTCGGGAAAGACGCTGTCGGCGTTGTCGGCCAACACCTTGACCACCATCGTAAAGCCCAGTGTGGCGATGCCAAAATAATCGCCGCCCATCTTGAGCACCGGCAGTCCAAAGATATAACTGACGATCGCCGCCAGCGTGCCGCCGAAAAAGAGTGCCAGCAGCAGCGCGATCTGCCCTTCCAGGCCATCGGGCAGCGCGGTCAACGCGCCAGAAATCGTTTTGAGATAGGTCCACGGGTTTGCGTCGCCGTTGAACACCAGATATACCACCCAGCCGACGACGGTCGCACCCAACACACCCAGACTGACGTACTGGATCACACCCCGCTGCCGCCAGGCGACCAAAATCAGGCCCAGCAAAAAGGTCGCCAGCACCACCGCCAACCCCGACATATCGTTTTCTTTCCAGCGATAGGTGATGTCAGCAGCGGCATAAGCGCCCACCGCGTAAAAACCCCACTGGCCGAGCGAAAACTGGCCGTTAAAGCCGTAAATCAGGTTCAGGCCGAGCGAAACAATGGCCATAATGCAGGCACGCTGCAATATAGTTGCCCAATAGGTGGTCAGCAGCCCGGTGCTGATCATCACCTGCACCACCGCAAAGACCACCACCGCCCCAGCGATCCATTTCCAATGTCCGAAAAAGCGTTTGAATATGCCCGTCATAGTCTTCTCCCCTACACCTTTTCGCCTTCAGGCTCGCCAAAGATGCCCGTGGGCTTGACGATGAGGACGATAATCAGCACGGTGAAAGCAATCGCGTCGCGCATCGGCGTCGAGATAAAGGCCGCGCTCAACTCTTCGGCCTGGCCCATAATCAACGCGCCGACGAACGCGCCGGGGATGCTGCCGATGCCGCCCAGCACCGCCGAGACGAACGCGCGCAGGCCGGGCATAATGCCCATATTCCACACGATCTGCGGGTAAGCCACGGCATAGAGCACACTCGCCGCCCCGGCCAGCGCCGCGCCAGTGGCAAAGGTGAACGAGATCACCTGATCGACATTGATCCCCATCAGCCGCGCGGTGGGCTTGTCCCACGCCGAAGCGCGCATTGCCTTGCCGATCTTGGTCTGGCCGACGATGTACTGCAAGACGATCAGCAGCACTACCGAGGCGACCATGACAATGATCTGGATGTTGGTCACGCCGACACCGACCGCGGTCAGGCCCATATACAGGCTTCCCGCCCCACCGGCGAGCAGACCAAAGCGCACCAACAGGTTGAGATAGGGGTTTTCGACCAGCGCCGGGACGGCGCCATTCCGATTCGCCCGGCGCAGCGCCCAGAAGGCGATTTGTGCCGCCGCCGATACGAGCAACAGTGCCAGGAACAAGACCAACAGTGGCATGTTGGGGTTGGCCGTGTCCCAGCGCACCAGGTCAAAGGGACGCTCGTAGGTGATAAAGTCGGGGCCAAAACTGAAATCCAGCGCGGAAAAGTACTCCAAAAAGAACGATACGCCGATGGCGGTGATCAGCGCGGCAATGCGCGGCGCATTGCGCAGCGGCTTGTAGGCCACCCGCTCGACGACGACGGCCAGTATCGCACTCGCCAGCGTGGAAACGAGGATGATCAAAAACACGCCGATGGCCAACGTCCAGCCGGGCGCTGCGTCTGTGCCGGTGAGGCCCATATAGAGCGCGCCGGGCAGATTGTGCAGATTCATTTTGCTGGTGGTGTAAAAGCTGACAAACGCGCCGACCATAAAAAAGTCGCCGTGGGCAAAGTTGATCAACTTGACCACGCCATACACCATCGTATAGCCCAGGGCAATCAGGGCATAGATAAAGCCCTTTTGCAACCCGCCGACGACGATCTCGGCAAACAGGTTGGGGTTAAAGGCCAGCTCGCCCACCAGCTTGGCCGTCACACCAACCGCCAGCGCTGTCACCCAGCCGCGCGACACGGCTTGCTGCGGCGTTTTCCGCCGCACCAGAGCCAGCACAATGACCACCAGCCAGGCGATCGCCGCGTAGAGGATCGCCGAGCGGAGCGTCTGCACGGCAGCCAGCCCGGCGCCGCTCAAACCGGTTCTGAGTTCGCCTTCCGAGATCGCCAACAAGGTCTTGGCCAGTGAACTGTTAAAAACAAGCACGCCAAGATACACGCCCAGCAGTCCGGCGCCAAAGGCCAGAACCCAATTGATCACCGTATTGACACGATTTGTCCCGTTATTATTCATACTCTGGCCCTTTTACAAAAGAAGGAGAGGGCGACGCAGCCATCGCGGGCACGCCCTCTCCAACGGTGTTTCAACTGTCAGACCTACGGAGCAAAGAACTTGTAAAAGACTTTTTCCCCGCCCGTGATCTGGATGATCGCTGCGGTCTTGATTGGGTCGCCTTCATCGTTAAACGTGACCTTGCCGGACACGCCTTCGACCTCGATGCCGGACATCGTCTCGCGCACCTTGTCAGTGTCGGTGGTATTGGCCTTCTTGATCGACTCAAAGAGGATGTTGGCCGCGTCGTAAGCAAGAACGGCCAACGCATCCGGGGCCTTGCCATAGGCTGCCTCGTACTTGGCCAGGAAGTCCTGCACCACCGGGCGCGGATCGACTTCGGCGTAGTGGTTCGAATAGTAACCGCCTTCCACCGCGGTCACGTCCAGGTCGGCCGAATCCCAGCCATCGCCGCCCAAAAGCGTAGCGGTGATGCCCTTTTCCTTGGCCTGCTTGCCGATCAGGTTGACCTTGTTGTAATAGTCGGGCAGGAACAGCACGGCGGGATTGGCATCGGCAACCTTGGACAGGATGGCCGAAAAGTCGGTGTCTTCAGCAGTGTAGGCCTCATAAACCAGCACCTTGCCACCCTTTTCCTCAAAGTACTGCTTGAAATACTCGGCCAGGCCCAACACATAGTCGTTGCCCTTGTCGTACATCACGGCCGCGGTGGTCGCGCCCAGGTCTTTGAAGGCCAACGTCGCCATCACGTCGCCCTGGAACGGGTCGAGGAAGCAGGCGCGGAAGGTGAACGGCTTGCCGATGGTCACCTTGGGGTTGGTCGAGGTGGGGCTGATTTGCAAGACCTTTTTGGGGTTGGCGACTTCCGAGATGGGAATCGAGGCGCTGGAGCAGACCGCGCCAATGATGAACTTGACACCATCCTGATCGATAGCCTTGTTGGCCGCGTCGGTCGCCATTCCGCCATCGCAGCCACTGTCGCCCACAACCCACTCAATCGGGTTGCCCAACAAACCACCCTTGTCGTTCCATTCCTTGATCGCCATCTCGGCGCCTTCCTTGCTCGACTGGCCAAAGGTGGGGACCGGGCCAGTCATCGGGAACAACAATGCAACCTTGACCACATCTTTCTTGCCAGCCGTGCAGCCCGTGACGAGCATCGCCGCAAGGGTCAACACAACAGCAGCGTACTTGAACAGGTTCTTCATGGTAAAGCTCCTCCTTTTAAGATTAAAAACCGAATCGAACAACAACGATACAACACAATTGGGAACCCAACCCGAGCATATCACAAGATCGAGGGATCGCTCACCTCCTTTCATCGCGGATATATCCGAGTGCTTGATGGGTCTCACCATTGAGACGGGGTCAAGATTCAAAGATCAACTGAACTTCAGGCCGGTCAACGTAGGATAGAATCAACCAGGATAGGGCAATCGACAGCAGATAAGTGATCATCAAGGCCCAATTAAAGCCCTGCTCAGACTGATACACGTTACCAAAAAACGTGATCAGACGAATAATAATGTTAAAACCCTGGGTGAAAATGGTCAGCGTGCGCCCCCACGGTTTGTGCGCCCAGAGCGCCCACCCCAAGACCGCTGACAACGCCAGTAGAAACAGCGCAAAGATAATGCTTTGGATGGAAAATGTCCACGGGAAGAGAAGAAAAGGTATCACCTGGGCAATGGCGATATAAGAGATTAGGGTTCGAGATGAAAATCGCTCCATAGAAATGTCTTTTCCGAGTGTTTGAGCCGCCGCAAATACAAAACGCGGTCATAATGCCACAGGCGCGAGGTAACAAAAGATGAGGATAATTATACCACAAACAATTCACTTGTCAAAAGTGGCAATTTTCATCATAATATCGATCCAATCGATACATACTTTCGGCTTCTCGTCTCTCTACCCGATTGACTTATCGGGCCAGATGACTAGAATAAGGGTCATCCTAACCCGAATAAATCGGGACTGAATGATCGGAGGAAATCGATGTCTAGCTGGTGGAAAACCTGGCCCACCCGGGCGCTGCTCTTGATCCTCGTCGTTTACGCAACCCTGAGCACGCTCTATGCTGTGCTCACCCCGCCCTGGCAGGCTCCCGACGAGCCCGCGCATTACAACTATGTCCGTTACCTGGTCGAGCAAAAGCGCTTTCCCGTTCTGCAGATGGGCGATTACGATCAGGCTTATTTACACGCCATCACCACGGCCAAATTTCACCCCGATTATGTCATCGATTCAATCCGCTACGAATTTCACCAGCCGCCGCTGTACTATCTGCTCGCCGCGCCGGTCTATGCCCTGACTGGCGGCGCGCTCTTGCCGCTGCGACTGCTGGGCGTGCTCATCGGCGCGGGGGCCGTCGCCGCCGCCTACGGCGTGGGGCGGGCCGTCTTTCCGTCCCGTCCCTGGCTGGCGTTGAGTGCTGCTGCATTCGTCGCCTTTAACCCGCAGCATATCGCGATGGCCGCCGCCGTGCAAAACGACGGCCTGGCCGAACTGCTGATCGGATTGGTGCTGCTGGGCCTGATCCGCTGGCTGGAAGCGGATCGAACATCGAGCACGCGCAGTCTCGTTTTCATTGGCCTGTTGAGCGGCCTGGGGTTACTGACCAAGACCTCGGCCTACATCACGCTGCCCTTGATCGTCGTTGCCGCCGGGATCAAATTCTGGCCGCAGGTGCGAGCAGCGACGGCAACGGCCTGGAAGCCACTTTCGATGGCGCTGCTGGCCCTGCTGCTCCCCGCGCTGCTCCTCGGACTGCCCTGGTGGGCGCGCAACGTTGCCACCTATGGCGGCCTCGATTTGTTGGGTCTGGGCCGCCACGAGCAGGTTGTCGTCGACCAGCCGCGCACTGCGGATTTTATCGCCCAGGATGGCTGGAATGTGACCCTGCGCAACTGGCTTACAACCACCTTTCATAGCTTTTGGGGCCAGTTCGGGTGGATGGCGGTGCCGGTCGACGGGCGCATCTATACCGCGCTGGGGCTGCTCTGCGTCATCGCCGCGCTTGGGTTTTGCCTGTGGCTGATCGATCAGCTCTTTGAGCGCACCCCCATCTCCCCGGCGACGATTTTTCTGGCCTGCTCCGGCCTGCTCACCGCCGGATCGATGCTGTGGTACAATCTGAGCTTTTACCAGGCCCAGGGGCGCTACCTCTTTCCGGCGTTGATCCCGCTCGGCGTCGCCTGGACGCTCGGTCTGGCCGAAACACTGCGCCGCCGCAACGCCGCGCTGATCGGCATCGTGCTGGCCGTGGTGACGGGGATCGGCATCGTGCGCTGGATCGGCAATGTGTGTGGCGACAAGTGGCGCGTATTGTTCACCGGCGCCGGGGCCGCCGCCTGGGGCGTGCGCTGGCTGCTGCCCGATTGGGTCGAACCGTGGCTGCTGGGCGCGGTCTATTTGCCGCTGATCGCCCTCTGCGCGGCTTGCCCATTTCTCTTTATCGTGCCCAACCTGATGCCCTGAAATGGGCTCTGTAAAGGAATGAAATATGAATCTATCTCAACTTGAACAAACCATTCTCGGCGACGTATGGACTTCGACCTGGCTGTGGGACACCCTCACCGCCCTGTGCGACGACGGCCACGGTCGCTTTGCCGGCACGGATGACGAACGCCGCGCCGGTGAATTCATGCTGCGCCGGTTCGCCGAATGGGGACTGCACAACGTCCGCGCCGAGCCGTTCGACATGCCCGGCTGGATACGCGGCCCGGCGCAGTTGACCTTGCTCGACGGCACGACCGGGCCGGAACTGCCCTGCATGACCCTGGCCGGCTCGCCGGACGGCGAGGTCGAAGCCGAGATCATCGACCTCGGCCCCGGCACGCCGGAGGCATTTGGGCGGCTGGGCGCATCGATCCGGGGCAAAATCGTCCTCACCGGCGCGGCCGGCCCGCACCGGCTGGAAAGATACGCCCGCGCCTGCGAATACGGCGCGGTGGGGTTCATTTTTGCCAACAACCGCCCCGGCCAGTTGATCCCGGCCGGCAGCATCAACTTTAACGATGGCCCGGCCCCGCTGCCGGGCATCGGCATCGCCCTGGAGGGGGCGGCCCTGTTGCAGCGGCAACTCGAGCGCGGCCCCGTCCGCGCTCGCCTGCGCGCCAAGGGCGAGAACGAGACCGTGCAGGCGCGCAACATCGTCGCCGACCTGCCCGGAACGGACCGGGACGCCGGCTGGATCGTCGTTTGCGGGCACTATGACGGGCACGACATCGCCCAGGGTGCGCAGGACAACGCCACCGGCACGGCCCTGGTGCTCGAAACGGCGCGGCTGCTCCGCCCGCTGTGCGATTGGCTCAAGGCCAGTTTTCGCTTTATCCTCTTTTCCGGCGAAGAGATGGGCTTGTACGGTTCCAAGCATTACGTCCAGGCCCACACCGACGAACTGTCCGGCATCCGCCTGGTCTTTAACGCCGACATTGTCGGGCTGGCTGCGCCGCTGGTGCTGATGGTACAAAACAGCCAGCCGTTGGCCGACAGTCTCAACGCCCTCCCCCGAAATGCGCTGGACATCCAGGTGAGCGGCCCCCAGCTCGTCCACTATTCCGACCATTACCCGTTCGTACAGGCGGGCGACGTGCCGGCGCTGATGGCAGTCACATCGTCGCCGGGCGAAGGGCGGGGCTGGGCGCACACCCAGGCCGACACGCTGGACAAGCTCGAACTGCGCCCGCTGCGCGAGGCCGTGGCCGCCGCCGCGCGCGTGCTGCTGCGCCTGGCCGTCGAGCCGGAGCACCTGCCCAACAAGAGCGGATAAAAAGGCCCCAATTTTTTAGACAGAAAGCCGCTTTTGCAGTATAATCAATGCCAAAGGCAATCGAATGGCCTGGATATAAATGGCGCAGATGGCTAAACTGAAAAAGCGAAATCCCAAAACTCAACAGGTCGTCGTGATCCCAACTTGGCTGCACAAACTGCGCGAGCGCGGTATCTGGGGAATACTGCTGCTGGCGCTGTCGGCCGTCACCTTGATTGGACTGTTTAACCGCACCAGCGGCACCTTGATCGATCTCTGGAGCAACCTGCTGCTCAAGACGTTCGGCTGGGGAGGCTATGGGGTGGTGCTGGTGGTTATCATCTTGGGCTTGTTGGCGATCTTGAATCGGCTGCCCAACCGCGAGGCGCTGCCCTGGCAGGTGATCGTCGGCACAGAGATGGTCTTTGTCCTCGTGCTGGGGTTGGTTCATCTGATTTTCTTTGACGCTGATCCCTGGCAAGCTGCTCAGGCCGGATCGGGTGGCGGGCTGGTGGGCGCGGTCTTTAGCGCCATCCTCAGCGAGTGGGTGGGCCCGTGGTTGACCGGTGCGATCCTGAGCCTGGCACTGCTCGGCACCGGCGTCTTTATGGCCGGATTGACGGCCCAGGAATTGCTGGAACTGCTCGAAGATTGGGCGCTGATCGCAAGGGAGAAAATCGGCGTGATGATAGTCAGCCTCTTTGGCAGGCCGACAAAAGACAAGGCAGAAATCAACGAACCCGCAGCGGTCGAGGCAAGCGCAGTACCTCAAGCCCAGCCCATATCACAGACAACGTCCGGGACGCAGATGTCGCCTGCCCCTCCGCGCTCCAGGCGATTCAAGATCGAACTACCGCCATTGACCCTGCTGAGTGAGCCGGTGCCTGCTGAATTTAACCAAGCCGACGCCGAGCGCAAGGCCAAGATCATCGAAGAAACGCTCGCACAATTTGGCGTCCCGGCCCAGGTAGTCGAAAAAAACTGGGGGCCGCGTGTGACCCAGTTTGGCATCGAGCCGGGATATGTGACGCGGCGCGATCAAAGCGGCGAAGAAACCGAGCGCAAAATCCGCGTTTCCAAGATCGCCTCGTTGAGCAACGACCTGGCGCTGGCCCTGGCCGCCTCGCCCATTCGTATCGAAGCGCCGGTGCCAGGCCGTTCGATCATTGGCATCGAGGTGCCCAACGATCAGCTTGCGGTCGTCCCACTGCGGCAGGTGCTGGAATCGCGTGCGTTCCGTCGTGGCAAATCGGCATTGACGCTGGCCCTGGGCAACGGCGTCGCCGG
>JAFGEY010000523.1 GCA_016931365.1 Anaerolineae bacterium | reverse complement strand
GCCGCCCACGCTGGGGATGGTCTTGGACAGCGTGCCCATCTTGATGTCGATGCAGCCTTCCATCCCGAAATGCTCTTCGATGCCGTGTCCGGTTTCGCCCAGCACGCCCAGGCTGTGCGCCTCGTCGACCATCAGCCAGGCCCCGTATCGCTGGCACAGGTCATACATCGCGGGCAGGTCGATGATGTCGCCGTCCATGCTGAACACGGCGTCAGTGATGACTAATTTGCCCGCGCCGGGGTCTGCGGCAGCCAGCTTGCGCGCCAGATCGTCCATATCGTTGTGCTTGAAACGTTCAAACTTGGCCAGGCCTAGACAGCAACCATCGACGATGCTGGCGTGATTGAGCCGGTCGGAAAAGACCACATCGTGCCGGCCGGTCAAGGCAGCGATGGCGGCCAGGTTGGTCACAAAGCCGCTGGAATAGGTAATGGCCGCCTGCGTCTTTTTGAAACGGGCGATGGTCTCTTCCAGTTCGAGGTGCAGCCTGGTGGTGCCGGCCAACAGGCGCACGCCGTGCGTGCCCGTGCTGAATGTGTCGATGGCCGCTTTGGCCGCCGCGTTGATGCGCGGGTGGCCGATCAGGTCGAGATAGCTGTAAGAGGCAAACATCAGCATCTCGCGCCCGTTGACCGTAACTTTGCTGCCATGCAGCGCATCACTGGCCATCAAATAATAATACCAGTCATTTTCCTTGAGCTGTGTCTCTCGATCGACCATCGTCTGGATGCGCTTGGCGATCGAGTCATCGGCGCGTCTCATCTTTCTTCCTCCCCGAATTCTCTCGTGACAGATCGCGCGATTCTAACACCGGTGGTGATAGATGGCGCGTAAAACAGCCCTTCGTCAAACGGATTGTAGTCGAAAAGCGCAAAAGCGCAAATGAAACGATCCGAACTCGTCGAATTTCGCAAACTTGGCAAAAACGGGCAGCAGTGGTACACTTGGCAATCTCAAGTGGAGCGATAATGTTGGTCAGATACGGCGCGCACTGCTATCTATTCACCGATCGCTGGGCCGACGACCAGATACACCTGCTGGACGCGGCCAAAGCGTTGGGGTTGGACGTGTGGGAGATCGCCGTCGGCGACGATGTCTTTTTTGCCCCGCACCTGACGAAAAGGCGAGCTGAAACATTGGGCCTGACGCTCACGATCAGCCCCGGCGGCGCGTGGCCCGTAGATTGTGACCTCTCGGCCGACGATCCCGCCGACCGCGCGCGCGGGCTGGCGTGGCACAAACGGCAGATCGATCTGGGAGCCGAACTCGGCGCTATAGCCTACACTGGCGCGCTGTACGGCCATCCGGGCACGGTCAAGCGCCGCCGTCCGCCCGCCGGCGAGCTAGAATGGACGGTGCACGGGCTACACGAACTGGCCGCATACGGCGCGCAGTGCGGCATCGAGACAGTGATCGAGCCGATGAGCCACTTTCGCACCCACCTGATCAATACGGCGGCGCAGGCCGCGCAGTTGATTCAACGGGCCAACCACCCTAACCTGCGCGTGCTGCTCGACACCTACCACCTGGTCACCGAAATCCGCGATTACACAGCGGCCATTCACCAGGTTGGCGACCACCTGTGGGGCATCCACGCCTGCGAAAGCGACCGCGGCGTGCCCGGCGGCGGGTTGGTGCCCTGGGCATCGATTTTCACAGCGCTGCGCGACATTGACTTTGACGGACACGTGTTATTTGAAACCTACAACTCGGCCATCGGCCCAAGCCGTGGTGATTTTGCCTTCCAACGCGGCATGTTCCACGATCCCTGCCCGGATGGCGAGGTGTTTGTGCGAAAAGCGTTGGCATTTGTCCAAGCAGGACTGGCACAAGCACGCAACTCGTAACCCTGAACACATTTTATCAAAGGAGATAAACCAATGGTTAAAATCGCATTTATGGGCGCCGGCAGCACCATCTTTGCCAAGAACGTGCTCGGCGACTGCATGCTCAGCGAGCCGCTGCGCGACGCGCACATTGCGCTGTACGACATTGATGGGGAGCGGCTGCAAGAATCCAAATTGATGCTCGACGCAATCAACCGCAACGTCAACAACGGGCGGGCGACGCTCACGGCGCACCTGGGTGTTGAAAACCGCCGCACAGCGCTCCAGGGAGCCAAATACGTCGTCAACGCGATCCAGGTTGGCGGCTACAAGCCAGCCACCGTGATCGACTTTGAAATCCCCAAAAAGTACGGCCTGCGGCAGACCATCGCCGACACGCTGGGCATCGGCGGGATTTTCCGCGCCCTGCGCACCATCCCCGTCTGCCTCGACTTTGCGCGCGACATGGAAGCGGTCTGCCCCAAGGCCTGGTTCCTCAACTATGTCAACCCGATGGCCATGATCACCGGCGCGATGCTGCGCGGATCGAGCATCCGCACAGTGGGGCTGTGCCACTCGGTGCAGGTCTGCGCGCAAGGTCTGCTCAACCGCGTCGGCCTGCTAGACGTGGAGCATTTGCAGTGGAAGATTGCCGGGATCAACCATCAGGCCTGGCTGCTGGAAATCACCGATGGCGGCAAAGACCTGTACCCAGAGATCAAAAAGCGCGCCGCCGAACTCAATGCCGCTGCGCGAAAGCCGGGCGGCCCCAAGCACCACGATATGGTGCGCCTGGAGATGATGCGCCATTTCGGCTATTACATCACCGAATCGTCCGAGCACGCCGCCGAATACCTGCCCTATTGGATCAAGAGCCAGTCCCCGGAACTGATCGAGGAGTTCAACATCCCCCTCGACGAGTACCCGCGCCGCTGTGAGCACCAGATCGAGCATTGGAAAACACGCAGCAAAGAATTGACCGAAAACCCCAGCCTGACCCACGAGCGCACGCACGAGTATGGCTCGTACATTATGGAAGCGATGGAGACCGACGCGCCCTTGCGCATCGGCGGCAACGTGCTCAACAGCGGGCTGATTGCCAACTTGCCATCCAAAGCCGTGGTCGAAGTGGCCTGTATGGTCGACCGCAACGGCGTGCAGGGCTGCTATGTGGGCGAACTGCCGGAGCAGTTGGCGGCGCTCAACCGCACCAACATCAACGTGCAACTGCTCACCATCGAGGCCTCGCTCACCGGCCAGCGCGATGCCATCTACCACGCGGCAATGCTCGATCCGCACACCGCCGCCGAGCTGACGCTGGATCAAATTCGCGCCCTGTGCGACGATCTGATCGACGCGCACGGCATGCAAGAGATGTTTGTATAGTAAGGGCAAGGCATCCCTTGTCGAACATTCATTGACCAGGACGCCTGGCAGGAATCGCCGTATTGGCCGGGCAAGCTCCATCTGGGGATGCCCTGCCCTTACGCCAACGGAGTCACTATGCCCTCAGCTTTACACAAAGTGACGGCGCTGATCACGCGCCAGGGCGAAAACGGCCCACACCTGCTCGTTTTTCAGCACCCCACGGCAGGCATCCAGCTGCCCGCCGGGACGGTCGAAGCGGACGAGCCGGTTGAAAGGGCCGTGCTGCGCGAGATCGAAGAAGAAACAGGCCTGACCCAGGTGCGGCTTGTCGGCCTGCTCGGCGCAGATCGCCGCGAGCTGGAAGATGGCTGGCGGCTGGTGCTCCAATACACCTACCCGTTGGTCGGCCCCGTCGAAGGGACGCTGAATCTGGGCTTTTGGCTGACGCGCGGCGGTTGGGTGCGCCAGGTAGGCCAGGAAGGCACATTTGCCGAGGTGGTGTACGAGGAGCACGACCTCAACGTTGAGCCACCCCGATTGACCTGCCGTTTCAGCGGCTGGCTGCCAGCCGATCTGCTCACCGACCGGCTGGAGCGGCACTTTTTCCACCTGACCCTCACCGCGCCGACGCCCGAAGCCTGGGAACAGCCATCCGACGGCGGGCACGTGTACAAGCTGTTCTGGACGCCGCTCGTGCCGCGCCCCCGACTGGTTGCCGGGCAAGACGAATGGCTCGATCTGGTCTATGAGCCGCTGATCGCATCGGTGCAAAATCTGTTTGCCTGATTTTATTCGGACATGGTAAAATATATTCATTCTTGTGCAGGGCCTATCCTCCAAGATCGTTGCTTGCGATGGGAACCATTGCCTGAGCAAAAAATCTTTCCGAGCGACCAAGCCCTGTTCAGTCGCAATTTATTCGGGATAAGAAAGGAAACGACAATGTCAGAACTCGGACACTTTATGCAAGACCTCGCCGAAGCGATGGAAGTCACTTTTCAGGTCGATAAGGGGATGTACAGCCTGGAAATCCCCACCCTCAGCGGGCGCAGCCAGGTCGTCAACGTGACCACTCGCGACAGCGGCGTGGGCGGCGAGATGATCCTGTTTTACACGCCAGTTGGGGCGATAAACGAGGACATCGACTGGCAAAGTCTGCTCGAACTCAACGTGGGCACGATCTATGCGCGCACGGGGATCATCGACGACTATGTCGTCGTCGTCGCCGGGCAAATGCTGGAAACCGCCGACGTCAGCGAGGTGATCACCATCCTCACCGAAGTCGGCTCGCTGGGCGATTTGCTCGAAGACATCTTTTACGACGAGGATCGATTCTAAGCCCCACACCAGGCTGTTCTATGCGTCCTAAACCCGATCCGCGCAGCGTTTTGCTGTTTTACCTGCTGAAAAAGATCAACAAGTGCCACCGCGAATACCAGTTGCTCCAGGATGGCGACCGTATCGCGCTGGCGCTGTCCGGCGGCAAGGATAGCTGCACCCTGCTCGACGCCCTTGTGCAGCGCAAAGGCATCGAGCGATATACGGTGATCCCCATCCACATCACCCCGGCATCGGATATGGACTGCGGGGCGGCGGCCAACGTACCGGCCCTGCGCGCCTGGCTCGACGGCCTGGGAGTCGAATATCACATTGTCGCGGCCGAGGAGCCCAAAGGCGAACCCGAACGCCCCGGCCAGCACCCCTGTTTTTACTGCGCCTGGCGTCGACGCAAGGCGCTGTTCAACATGTGCCGCGACCTCGGTTGCAACAAGCTGGCTTTGGCCCACAACGCCGACGATGTGGCACAGACCACGCTGATGAACCTTTTTTATCAAAGTAAACTGACCACCATGTACCCGCGTGTCCCACTGTTTGGCGGCAACCTGATCGTCATCCGCCCGCTGGCCTATGTACCCGAAAAGGAGATCGTGCGCTATGCCCAGGCGTGCGACTTTCCGCCCTTCCCGCCAGCCTGTGAGAGTGCCCAAACATCCAAACGCGCGTTGATGCGCGACGTGCTGCGCCTGGTTCAGGACAGCTATCCCAAAGCCAGAACCAACCTCTGGCGCGCGGTGCAAAAATTCGGCGATGGAGAAGAAAGCAGCGAATGTATTTCAGCCAACGAACATCTTACGTTCGAGTGATACGCAAGGCAGCATTCATCTGCTCGCCCGATCTATGGTCGACCGGCCATGGCGGGTCGCACCCGCTGCGCCCGGTACGGCTCAAGATGACGTATGAGCTGCTCCAGGCCTATGCTGCTTTTAGCAGCGCCAACTCTAGCGTGGTGGCGCCCCGCCCGGCGACGGATGACGAGTTAGCCTTGTGGCACACGCCCGGATACGTCGATGCGGTCAAACGCCTGGCCGCCGGCGACAAAACGGTCAATCCGTGGGCCTACCGCCTTGGCTCCGGCGACAACCCCATCTTCCCGCAGATGTACGAGACGGAGGCGCTCAAAGCAGGATCGTCGCTGCTGGGAGCCGAGATGCTCGTCCGGGGTGAGGTCGACGTAGCCTTTAGTTTCAGCGGCGGGCTGCACCACGCGATGGCCAATCATGCCTCCGGCTTTTGTGTGTTCAACGACGCAGCGGTGGCCCTTCGCTGGCTGATGGCGCAGGGCAAACGGGTGGTCTATGTGGACATTGACGCCCATCACGGCGACGGCGTGCAGGCCGCTTTTTACGACACCGACCGGGTGCTGACCATCTCGCTGCACGAGTCGGGCGAGTTCTTGTTCCCCGGCAGCGGCTTTGTCGATGAGTTGGGCAAAGGGCAGGGACGCGGCTACAGCGTCAACATGCCCCTGTTCCCCTACACCGAGGACGACCTTTACCTGGAGGCTTTTGAGCGGATCGTGCTACCGCTGATCGACCGCTTCAAGCCCGACATCCTGGCCACGCAACTCGGCGCAGATTCGCACTTTCAAGACCCGCTGGCCCATCTACAACTGACCACACTTGGCTACGCACGGATGATCCAAGCCTTTCGCGATCTGAACCTGCCCTGGCTGGCTCTTGGCGGCGGCGGCTACAACGTGGGCACGGTGGCGCGCATCTGGGCCAACGCCTACGGCACTATGAGCGATCAACCTTTGCCGGACGAGATTCCGGCCTCCTGGGCCGGGCAATACGGACTGTCACATCTCCACGATCGGGACACGCCGCAGATAGACCGGCACAAGCGCGCCCTGGCCCGCGAGTACGCCGAAACACAGATGACCGAACTTGAGCGGATGTTGGGGAAACTATGAAACGTATTTTCTACTTTTTCTCTTTGCTGATTCTTGCCCTGCGCCGGCTGTGGCAGCACAAAGGGTTGGCCTTTTGCCTGTTGCTGGGGTCGATCGCTGCCGTTTCGCTGACGGTGAGTATCCCCATCTACACCGACGCGATCAGTCGCCGTGTCCTGAACGCGCAGCTCTTTCAGGATGCCGAAACCCGCGCGCCGCCTTTTTCCTTCCTCTTTCGCTACGTGGGCAGTTGGAAAGGCTTTTTGGAATGGGAAGACTGCCAGCCCGTCGACCAGTTTATCAGCCAGGACGCGGCGTCGCTGTTGGGCCTGCCGGCCAAACAAATGGTGCGCCATTTCAAGACCGACAAGATGCAGCTTTTCCCTGCCTCAGATGCGCAGTACCAGGACACCCGCAAAGCGATCACCTTTGTTGCATTAGGCTTTATCAGCGATGTCGAGTCGCACATCGACCTGCTCGAAGGACGCTTTCCACAGCCTGTGACCAACAGCTCGGATCCGATCGAGGTGCTGGTGCCGTTCAAGCTGGTCGAATCGTTCGGCTTTCAGGCCAACGAAGAGTACATCGTCTATTCGAGTGGGGATACGCAGACATTCAGCCACAAGGTGCACATCGCCGGGGTCTGGCAAGCCATCGATCCCGCCGATCCCTATTGGTTCTACGCTCAATCGGCCTTTGAAGAGATGCTGCTGATCCCCGAAGCCAGTTACGCCCAGATGTCCAAGGCGATGAAGGGCGAAGTGGGGCTGGCGTCATGGTCGTTGATCTGCGATGGCAGCGCGTTGCGCTCGGAAACGGTGCCCGGCCTGGTGAGGCAAATCGTCTCACTGCAAAATCAGTCCAACGCCTTTCTCAATGGGATCGAATTGATCCGCTCGCCTCAAGATGCGTTGGTCGCTCACTTGCACGTCACACAATCGCTGACCGTCTTGCTCTATATGTTCAGCGTGCCCATTCTGGCCGTCGTGTTCTATTTCATCAGCCTGATCGCCGCGATGATCGTGCGACGGCAGCGCAACGAAATCGCTGTGCTGCGCAGCCGGGGGATGGCTATGCTGCAAGTTACCGGCCTCTTTTTACTCGAAGGGCTGATCGTTGGTGCACTGTCGATGGCCGCCGGAGTCTTTCTGGGCGAGCGTTTTGCCCAGGTGATGGGTCTGACTCGCTCCTTTTTGATCCTTGATCGCCGCTCCCTGCTGCCGACCACACTCTCGTGGAACACACTGCGGTTTGGCCTGATCGCCGTCCTGGCCTCGATTGCCGCTAGCCTCGGCCCGGCCATCGAGGCGGCGCGCGAGACGATTGTCAGTTACAAGCAAGAGCAGGCTCGCGCGCGTCGGGCCTCGCTCTGGCAGCGGGCATTTATCGACCTGCTGCTGCTCGTCCCGGCGCTGTATGGGCTGTGGGTGCTGCGCGGGCGCGGGTCGGTTGCCCCCGCCACGCCGGAAGGACTGACGGCCTCAAGCGCGGCGGCTTCAGCCTCTTCTTTTAGCGATCCGCTGGCCTTTGGGGTGCCCGTGTTCCTGGTCTTTGGCATTGCCCTGTTTGCCATCCGCATCTTCCCGGCGTTGATGCGCCTGCTGGCCTGGCTGGCCAACGTTTGGCGCGGCGCAGTGCCGGTACTCGTCTTTCGTCACCTCTCGCGGACATCCCGCCAGCACACCGGCCCGCTGCTGCTGCTGATCCTGACCCTCAGCCTGGCCGTGTTTACCGCGTCGATGGCGCGCACTCTCGACGATTACACCCTGGCTAAAGCCTATTACGACGTGGGCGCCGACCTGCGCCTGGTCGAAGCGGGCGAGAGCACGCAAACTGAAGGTGTTTCCGGCTCGGCGCTCGCCCCGCAGCCGGCCCAGACACAAGTCGAAGGCGCGCAGTGGCTCTTTTTGCCGGTCGAAACCCATCTCGACATCGGCGGCGTCGAGTCGGCGGCGCGTGTGTGGGTCAAGACTGCCGATGTGACCCTGCCCACAAAAAAGTTCACCGCCCGGCTGATGGGTATCGATCGCACTGACTTGCCCCGGGTGGCTTTTTTCCGCTCCGATTTTGCTCCGGCCTCGCTCGGCGCGTTGATGAACGCGCTGGCCGTGCGCAACGACGGCATCCTGGCCAGCCGCGAAGTGCTCGATTATGGCGTAGCCGTGGGCGACCAAGTGGATATGGTTCTGCCGCTCGGCAATAACCCGCGCGCCCAGTTTACCATCGTCGGCATGATCGACCTGTTTCCGCGCCTCTACCCGGAGGACGGGCCTTTTTTCGTCGCCAACCTGGAGCACATTTTCAACCTGGCCGGCGGTATCTATCCTTACGACGTGTGGCTCAAGACCTCCCAAACGCTCGGCGCGGAAGGGGTACAGATCGAGGCGCGCAACCTGGGTTTTAACGTGACCGCCGTCTACAACGCCCGCGCCGACGTCGAACGGGCAATTCAGCAGCCCGACCGGCAGGGCGTCTTTGGGCTGCTTTCGGTGGGCTTTATCATCTCCGCGCTGCTTACCGTGCTGGGTTTTCTGATCTATGCCTACCTCTCGTTCTGGCAACGACAGATCGAACTAGGCATACTGCGCGCGTTGGGACTGTCGGCAGGGCAGATGGCGCTGTCGCTGGTGCTGGAGCAACTCACCCTGATTTTGGCCGGCGCGGCAGTGGGCACCGGCGCCGGCGTGCTGGTCAGCCGGTTGTTCATTCCCTTTTTACAGGTGGGAGTCGGCGAACATGCACAGACGCCGCCCTTTGTGGTGCAGGTAGCGTGGACCGAGATCGCTTACATCTATGCCGTTTTCGGCGCGATGTTTGTCGCCGCTGTGATAGCGTTGTTCTTCTTTTTGCGACGGCTGCGCATCTTTGAGGCGATCAAACTCGGCGAGACGACGTAAAAAACCTTCCCGTAAGTTTGTAGCTTCCGGGAAAGTGAAACCAGGAGGTGCAATGAACTCCAAAGAACGTGCGTTGACAGCCTTTGCCCATCAGGAACCCGACCGCGTGCCGATCAACTATCTCTCCAACCCCGGCATCGATGAACGGCTCAAGGCCCACTACGGTCTGTCCGTCAACGATGATGAGGGGCTGCGCCAGGTGCTCGGCGTTGATTTCCGCCACGTTGGCGTGCCTTATGTCGGCCCGCCGTTGCACCCCACGCCCGACGATCCCGAACTGAGCATCGACATGTGGGGCATTCACCGCCGCTGGATCGAGCACCCCAGCGGCGGCTATTGGGATTACTGCGATTTTCCGCTGCAAAACGCCGATCTCGACTCTGTCGAGACGTGGCCCATGCCCTCGCCCGACGATTTCGAATACAGCCGCATCGCCGAGCAGTGCCAACGCTACAAGGACTATTGCGTCGTCGGCGGCGGGGCCGGGCTGGGCGACATCATCAACAGCACGGGGATGATCCGCACCATGCAGCAGGTGTTGATCGACCTGATCACCGACGACCCGGCCTGCCTGCGCCTGATCGACCGACGGCTGGCCATCCTGCTTGAAATCACCCGCCGCACGCTGGAGGCAGCTCGGGGCGGCATCGACGTGCTACACATGGGCGAAGACCTGGGCACGCAGCTTGGCCCGATGATCAGCCCGGCACTATACCGCGAACACATCAACCCTCGTCACAAACCCTTTGTCGACCTGGCCCGTTCCTTTGGCATTCCGGTGATGATGCACTCGTGCGGCTCCAGCAGTTGGGCCTATGACGATTTCATCGATCTGGGCATCGGCATCGTCGACACCTTACAACCCGAAGCCGCCAACATGGCCCCGGCTTACCTCAAAGCACGTTTTGGCGATCGGTTGGCCTTTCACGGCTGCATCTCGACGGCAGGACCGGTCGCTTACGGCACGGTGGCGGAGGTGATTGAGGATGTACGTCGGACGTTGGAGACGATGATGCCCGGCGGCGGCTACGCCCTCGCCCCCACGCACCAATTGCAAGACAACTCGCCCACCGAGAATGTTGTCGCCATGTACGATGCGGCCAGGCAGTACGGGTGGTATTGAATTTGTTTTGACATTTCCTCTCAGACTGTGTACAATCCTGGCATCATCTGCCTGACTCTAGCAACTTGATTCCCCACCAAAGGAGGATTACGCATGGCTAAAGGATACGCTGGAAAAATTTTGCATGTCAATCTCACCGACGGTTCGATCACCATTGAAGAGCCGCCGGAATCGTTTTATCGCCGCTACCTGGGCGGCAGCGGCTTTGTTGGTTATTACCTGCTCAAGGAAATCCCCAAGGGTGCCGATCCGTTGGGGCCGGACAACGTGCTCATCTTTGCCGATGGCGCGTTCACCGGCAATGCTGTCGCCGGGGCCGGACGCAATGCCGTCGGGGCCAAGTCGCCGTTGACCGGCGGCTATGGCGAGGCCGATGCGGGCGGCTTTTTCGGGGCCGAACTCAAATTGGCCGGATTCGACGCGGTCGTCATCAAGGGGCAAGCCAAGACTCCGGTTTACCTGTGGGTGCATGACGGCGAAGCTGAACTGCGGCCCGCCGATCACCTGTGGGGGGAGACCACGCTTGACTGCGAAAACGCCCTGCGCAAGGAACTGCGCGAACCACGCGCACGCACGGCGATCATCGGGCCGGGCGGCGAGAAACAGGTCCGCTTTGCATGCATCCTCAACGACGTGACCCACGCTGCCGGGCGCACCGGACTTGGCGCGGTGATGGGGTCGAAAAAGCTCAAGGCCATCGTCGCGCGCGGCAAGGCCAAGCCCGAGCTGGCCGACGTCGACAAGGTGCGCGAGATCGCCCGCTGGATGGCTCAGAACTGGAAGGAGATGAGCCTGGGCATGCACGAACTGGGCACCGCCGGCGGGCTGCTCGGCCTCAACGCGGCCGGCCAACTGCCGACGCGCAATTTCCAGGACGGCCAGTTTGAGGGCGCCGAGTCGATCAGCGGCGAGGCGATGCGCGACAACATCCTCATTGACACCAGTGGCTGTTTTGCCTGCCCCATCCGCTGTAAGCGCGTGACCAGGGTCGACGACGACGAGTACCAGGTCGATCCGGCCTACGGCGGCCCCGAATACGAGACGATCGGCGCGGTCGGCTCGGCCTGCGGGGTGAGTGACCTGCGCGCCATCGCCAAGGCCAACGAACTGTGCAACGCCTACGGCCTCGACACCATCACGTGCGGGATGACCGTCGCCTTTGCGATGGAATGTTTCGAGAACGGCCTGCTCGCGCTGGAAGACACCGGCGGGCTTGACCTGCACTTTGGCAACGGCAAAGCAATGGTCGAACTGACCAGAATGATCTGCGAGCGCGAGGGGATCGGCGACTTGTTGGCCGAAGGGCCGCGCCTGGCCGCTCAAAAGATTGGCCCGGCAGCGCTGCCCTACGTGATCGACGTCAAGGGACAGCCCTTCCCCATGCACGAGTGCCGCACCCGCCACGGCCAGGCGCTCGGTTACGCCGTCTCTCCCACCGGCGCCGACCACATGCACAACATGTGGGACGGCGGCCTGGCCAACAGTCCGCTCGGCGAAGGCTGGCAGAGCGTCGGCGTCTACGAAAGTGTGCCCGAAACCGAGCTCAACGCCCACAAAGTGCGCGCCTACACAGTGACCGCCAACTGGCAGTGGGTGCACAACCAACTCGGACACTGCATGTTTATCCCCTGGTCGCGCGATCAGATGGTCGATCTCGTACGCAGCCTCACCGGCTGGCAGACCACCCTCTATGAGCTGCTCAAGGCCGGCGAGCGCGGCGTGACCCTGGCCCGCGCGTTCAACCTGCGCGAAGGCCTGACCCGCGAGGACGACCGCCTGCCCGGCCGGATGAACATGCCCTTTGTCACCCAATCAGTGGCCGAAAAGCCGGTCGATCCGGAGGTGCTCGATGAAAATATCACCCTCTTTTACGGCATGATGGGTTGGGACCCACAAACTGGCGTGCCCACACTCGCCAAGCTGCACGAACTGGACATCGCCTGGGTGGCCGAACACTTGGGGTGAAAAATTGACCGCCGACCGCAGACGGCGGACCATCGCACAGTCACAGAGCAGTCGGCGGTCTACTGTCTGCGGTCAAGCGTAATCTCTGCCAGATAGAAAGGTCTACAATGCCGCTAACTTTTGATTTTTCACTCGACAAACTGCAAACCTACCAGGGCATCAACCCCAGGCCCGCCGATTTCGACCGTTTCTGGGATGCCGGCCTGGCCGAAATGCGCGCCCTCGATCCGCAGGTCGAGTTAATCCCTGCCGATTTCCAGGCCCCTTTTGCCGAATGCTTTGATATGTATTTCACCGGCGCCGGCGGCGCGCGCGTCTATGCCAAACTGCTGCGCCCCGCGGCCGCTCCGGCGCCGCACCCGGCTGTGTTGATGTTCCACGGCTACAGCGGCGATGCGGGCGATTGGGCGGACAAGCTGGGCTACGTCGCCGCCGGGTTCACCGTCGCCGCACTGGACTGCCGCGGACAGGGCGGGCGCTCTGAAGACGCCGGCGGCGTGCTGGGCAACACCCTGCACGGGCACATCATTCGCGGCCTGGATGACGCGCTCGACGGCCGTCCGAACAAACTGCTCTTTCGCCAAATTTTCCTCGACACGGCGCAACTGGCCAAGATCGTGATGGAGATGCCCGACGTGGACCCAACCCGCGTCGGCGCGACGGGTGGCAGCCAGGGCGGCGGGCTAACCGTGGCCTGCGCCGCGCTCGAACCGCGCATCAAGCGCGCCGCGCCGGT
>JAFGEY010000522.1 GCA_016931365.1 Anaerolineae bacterium | reverse complement strand
CAACTGGCGCTGCCGCTGTTCAAAAGTTGCATTTTTGCGCCCAGTTGACCATTTTGGCCTCTGGTTGCACAAAAGTTACGTTAGGAGAATCAGCAATGGCAAAATTAAAATCGATTTTAGGATACCTGTTGGCTTCACTGAGCGTGCCGATCGTCCTCGCCACCTTTATGGGTATGTCCTTTTGGAGCGAGCTTTTGGTCGATGCGACCGGCGTCACCGTTTCGCCCTGGTTCACCGGCGGCGAGGTAGCCTACGCCGTCGAGCACGGCGCGTACCACACCGACATCCACCACCCTGTATTCGACGCCTTGATCGGTCAGCGGCGCGAAGGCTTTGTCCAGGTGTCGTGGATATCGGCCGGGGTGCTCCCGGCCCAAATCGATGAAGAACTCGATCTCGACGGCGACGGGCAGGCTGACGCGCGCGTGCAACTTGACACCAAAGCGCCCCGAGCCACGCTGACATCGCTCTCGCCTTGGGTGCTTGAGCTGGAAGGTACGTACACGTTGAACGACGGCGTTGCCGTGCGCATTCAGCTTGAGAATCGCAAATGAACTCGCCGGTCATCATCATCGGCGCGGGACTGGCCGGCCTTGCGGCGGGCGTTTATGGACAGATCAACGGCTACCAGACGCGCATTTTCGAACAGCACACCCGCCCTGGCGGCGTCTGCACGGCCTGGAAGCGCAAGGGCTACACCATCGATGGCTGCATCCACTGGTTGATGGGAGCCAAACCGGGACAGCCGTTCCACCGGCTTTACAGCGAGGTCGGTGCGTTGGAGCGGGGCCGGTTGATTCCCATCGACCACTTGAGCCGGGCAGTCGACAAAGCCAGCGGGCAGCAGATCGATTGGGTCGCTGACCTGGACCGCATGGCCGAAGCGATGAAAACGCTGTCGCCGCAGGATGGAACGGTGGTCGATGCGCTGATCGCAGACGTCCGTGCCCTGCGCGGCTTTCCGATGGACGCCGGCAAACCGGTCGATCTGTTCGGGCCGCTGGACAGGCTCAAGCAGATGTGGCGCTATCGCCGCTGGCTGAGATTGCTGGGCCGCTACTGCATGTCAATGACCGAGTTTGCCCGGCGCTTCCAACATCCCTTTTTGCGCTGGGCACTCACCCACCTCTTTGTGTCCGATATGCCCGCCCTGTTTGGGCTGATCCTGCTCGCCCAGCTTGCCGACGGCGAACTGGCCCTTTTTGAGGGCGGCTCGCTGCAATTTGCGCTCAACATCGCCAACCGTTACACGTCGCTGGGCGGCGAGATCAGCTACGGTATCCCAGTCCAAGAGATCATCGTTGAAAGCCATTGCGCAGTCGGCGTACGGCTGGCCGACGGCACGATCCACCGCGCCGGCAGAGTCATCTCGGCAGCCGATGGCCGCAGCACACTCTTTGACATGCTCGGCGGGCGCTACCTGAGCCGGGAAATTGAAGACCGGTATGCCACCTGGAGATTGTTCAGTCCCATCCTGATGATCAGTTTCGGACTGGATGGCGTTTTTCCCAACCAAGTTCAAGAGAACATGGTGCGGTTGACATCACCGCTGGAGATCGGCGGCATGACCGTCGAAGGGCTTTTGTATCGCGTCTTCCGCGACCCGGCCCTGGCTCCAGCGGGGAAAACGGTCGTCCAGGCGATGATCGATGCGGACTTTGACTTTTGGCACGGGCTGCACCAGGATGTTCCTCGCTACGAGGCGGAAAAAGCGCGCGCCGCCGATCAGGTACTGGCCCAACTGGAGCATCACCTGCCCGGCATCGACAGCCGCGTCGAGATGACCGACGTCGCCACGCCGCACACCTTTTGGCGCTACACGTGCAACCATCGTGGCGCGTTTGAGGGCTGGCTGATGAGCGCCGATCAAATGAACCGCCCCTTTCCCAAGACCTTGCCCGGCCTTGATGGATTTTTCATGGCCGGCCAATGGGTTGAGCCGGGCGGCGGCGTGCCCACCGTGCTCTGCTCGGGCCGGCAGGCGATCCAACTGCTCTGCCACCGCGAAAAAAGACTATTCCATACAGACCAGGAATGTGCCGAAAAACTCCGATTTGCTACAAAGAACACCGAGATACATAGATAAATTGGGCGGTTTTCAAAAACAACGTTGACAACCCGAGGGCTATTCTGTAAGTGGCTCTTGTGGTATAATCTACTCGGCGATCAAATCAGCATCATGCCAGAAACGCTCCCAGGATCGCTATCGAACTCGAATCGGGCAGCCGGCTGTCCGGATAGGGAGCACCGATAGTAAACACTTGCATTTGAATAGCATCGATTGAATGCGGTCGGGACCAGGCCCGCTCCCTACACCCGACCCAGGAGCACAAATAGCGCTATGCACGCTCTGAGCGCCGACAATATCACCATGTACGATTGGTACGAGAGGATCATTTCTACTATCTCTGACCCGATATCCTTTGTTGACCGTACCTACACTTATCGTGCAGTCAACAACACCTATGCCCGTTATGCCAAGCGATCTAAAAACGAGATCGTCGGTCTGACCGTTGCCGAGATGATCGGACAGGAGGCTTTTGAGCAGCGGGCTAAATCGTATCTGGATCGCTGTTTCGCCGGAGAAGAGATTCATTATCGAGCCTGGTTTGACGTTCCCCAAGAGCCGGCCAAGTATATGGATGTGGCTTATTATCCGGTGGTTGGGCCTGACGGCAGCATCATTGGCGCAGCAGTCAATTCACGAGACATCACTGCCCAAATACAGGCTCAACAAGATCTGGAACGACTATACGTCCAGGTGAGACAGCAAGCCGCCGAACTGGAACTGCGCGTGGCCGAGCGCACCGCCACACTGCAGGCCAGCGAAGCGCGTTTTCGTGCCCTCTTTGAACAAGTTACGACCGGCATTGCCCTGATTGACGACGAAGGACGATTGATCGAAACCAACCCCGCTTTGCAGCGCATCCTGGGTTACCCGGCGCAAACGTTGCAAGGCAAGCTCTTTACCGAATTTATCACGCGAAGCGACAAGAGCCAGGCTGCCGATATGTATAGGCTGCTGATGAGCGGCCAGCGTGATGAACACCGCCTTGAAGCCTGGCACACTCGCCCCAACGGCCACCCCGGATGGGTCAACCTGATCGCCTCACCGATCCGCGATCAGAATGGCACGCCGCTATTCACTATCTGCCTGATCGAGGACATCACCGAGCGCAAACAGGCTCAGGAAGCGCTGATCCATGCGGAGCGCCTGAGCACCGCCGGGCGGCTGGCTGCCTCGCTCACCCATGAGATCAGTAACCCGCTGCAATCGGTGATCGGCTGCCTGGGGCTGGCGCAGGAAGCCCTGTTTGAGGGAGGCGAGGTACGCCAATACCTGGAAGTCGCTCTAGAAGAACTGCGCCGCGTGTCGCGTATTGTGGGTCAGTTACGCGACTTGAACCGGCCGACCGAATCCGCTCAATTCACGCCGATGGACGTTCACGCCCTGATCGAGCAGGTGCTCACCCTCAACCGCAAAGCCTGCCGGGAACGAGGCATCAAAACAATCTATCAAGCGGCCGATGCCCTGCCACTGGTCGCATTGAACGCCGACATGATGCGCCAGGTCTTTCTCAACCTGACCCTCAACGCCATTGATGCCATGCCTGGCGGCGGCGCGTTGACCATCACCACAGTGGCGACCGACCAGCCGCCCGGCGTATGCATTGCTTTCCAAGACACCGGCGTTGGCATTCCCCCTGAAGTCAAAACGCACCTTTTCGAGCCGTTCCGCAGCAACAAACCAAACGGCCTGGGCATCGGGCTGTTCGTCAGCCGGGAGATCGTTCGACGACACGGAGGGCAAATTGATGTGCAAAGCCAGCCCGGCGCAGGTACGACCTTTGAGGTTCGGCTGCCGGCAACCGCGGAAGACAGAATCACCAAGGAGAGCGCATGAGCACGCTAAACGCCCTGGTCGTTGATGATGAAGCCGGCATCCGCTATTTTGTCCAGGAAACCCTGCGCCGCGATGGGCACACGGTCACCACAGCCGCCAGCGGCGATGAAGCGCTGCACCTTTTGCGCGATACATGCTTTGACCTGATCGTGCTCGACCTGATGCTCGGCGGGCGGGTCGATGGCTTGCGCGTGCTGGAGGCGGTGCGCTGGCGTTGGCCGCAGACGATGGTAATCATCCTCACCGCCCACGGCTCGCTCGAATCGGCGTTGGCAGCGATCAGCGAAGGCATCGATGGCTACCTGCTCAAGCCGGTCGAACCGGCCGAGCTGCGCCAGGCCATGCAAGAGGCGTTGGAAAGACGCCAGGCTCTGGTTGACGCCTCTGGACAAAATCCGGCGCCGCTTGAATGCGGCCCGCTGACCATCGACGTCGAACGGCGCATTGTCTCATATCAAGGGAAAACTATCAATCTGAGCGCGGCAGAATTCACCCTGCTGGTTTACCTGGCGCAAAACGCGCGCCGCGCCGTCGACGCGGTTGAACTGGTGCAGGCTGTGCGCGGCTATCGCCCGCGAGACGTGCGAGAGGCAGGCGAGATCATCAAGTGGTACATCCACAGCCTGCGCAACAAGCTCGAGCCCGACCCGGCTCACCCACGCCACATCCTCACCGTTCGCGGTGCAGGCTATCGCCTGAACACCTAGATCCTCCAACCCAACGCCAACCTGAGCCACCAAACTCCAAGCGAAGCCAACTAATCTCATCTGTTGGCATCGCTATTTTGCGTTAAAATCACATTAATACAAAACGGGTTCTGCTGCTCGGATCTCATCCACACTCTCCTCGATCTTTGGTGACATATGGCCGGCAGCAGGCCGCACGACGCATAAAAGCACTTGGGAGAAAAATCAGATGGACGAACAAAATTTAACACTGGTCGATGCGATCCAGATCGCAATGGAAGCAGAGAAACGAGCCGTCGTCTTGTACGGCGACGCCGCACAACAGACAGAGAACCTGTTGGCCAAACCGTTGTTCATCAAGCTGGCCGACTTTGAACAACATCACTATGACAAACTGGCCGATCTGATCGCATCATTGCAGCAAAAAGGCAAATTCATCATCTATGGAGGCTATCCATCCCTCATCCCGGCACAGAGCGAAATCAAGATTCCCGAAGGGACAACCCATGTCCTTGAGACCAACAAGGTGAGCATGATGCAAGTCATCACATTGGCTCAAGACATTGAAAAACAGACCGAAAAGAAATACACCGATCTGGCTGATCAGACTTCTGACCCCGATGGCAAAGCAATGTTTAACCGGCTGGCCAAAGAGGAACAAGGTCACCTCCGCTTGTTAACTGAGGTATATTGGAACCTCAATGATCGCGGTGTATGGGCATGGTCGAGGTGATAACCGCGTAAACTCGCACATAGCGCAGAATTCGACGAACTGATCTCTCGCAGTCAACATCAAGAAAGAAATAGTCAAATGCCTCCTATGCAAGTTAATCCCGCTGTCTATGATATTTTCCGCGACGAATTGGATACGCCAGAACAGGAATGTACCAACGCCATCGAGTGCTCGGTGCGCAGCATCCTGGAGGCCATCGGCGAAGACGTGGCTCGCGAAGGCCTGCTCGACACGCCCAAGCGCGTCGCCCGCATGTACGAAGAGTTGACCGTCGGCTATCACGTCGATCCGGTCCAGTTGATCAACAACGCCATCTTTGACGTGGATTACGATCAGATGGTCATCGTACGCGACATTGATTACTATAGCATGTGCGAACACCATATGCTGCCCTTTTTGGGGCGTGCCCACGTGGCCTATATCCCCAACGGCAAGGTGATCGGCCTCAGTAAAATCCCGCGTATTGTCGAGATGTATGCCCGCCGCTTGCAGCTTCAGGAACGCATGACCCAGCAAATCGCCGGCTTTGTAGAGCAGGCCTTGCGGCCCAGAGGCGTTGCCGTAGTCGTTGAGGGCGTCCATATGTGCTCGGCGATGCGCGGCGTCAAAAAGGCCAATGCACGCATGATCACCAGCGCCGTGCTGGGCGAATTTAAAGAGAATCAGGCCATCCGCGAAGAGTTTTTCCAGCACATTCGCCGCAGCCAAGTCGAGTTTTAATATGAAACCGACCAGTAGCCAGGTGAGCAAGCACGCTGTATCCCCCCCAACCACCGATGGCAAAAAGCGCGTGCTCATCGTCGATGACGAAGAGCACGTGCTGTTCATCCTGCATGGCGCGCTCGCCAGGCTGGGTGACTGCTGCGAGGTGGTCGCCGTCGCTGATGGGTGGACCGCACTCGAACAGGCGCGGCAACAGCCCATCGATCTGCTGCTGACCGACCTGCGTATGCCTGGACTGGACGGCGTCGCGTTGACCGAACAGGTGCGTGCTCTTTATCCACGCATCGTGGTGATCTGGATGACGGCCTATGGCAGCGCCACCCTACGCGAGCAGGCTGAACGGCTGGGTATCTATGGCTGTCTGGACAAACCGGTTGAGGTGAGCGACATCCGCTCGATGGTGCGCCAGGCGTTGAGCAAAACCTAGCGCGCAGCGATCTTTTCAGGAGCGAAAGCTATGGCCAAAAAATATCGTTGGCTACTCTTGTTTATCGTTTTAGGCCTGTTTGTTGGCGTGACTGGCGGGTGTCGCCCCAATGCAACGGCCCAGGAAAATGAGGCGACCGAGATCGTGACCGTTCGTCGCGGCGACATCTCGACCGCCATCACCGCCATCGGCAGTGTGCGCGCATGGGCCGATGTAGCCCTGTCGTTTGGGACGGCCGGGCGCGTCGTCCAGGTGTTGGTCGAGGAAGGACGGCAGGTCAGACAAGATGATGTGCTGATCCAGCTTGATACAGCCGACCTGGAACTCCAGGTGCGCACTACCCAGGCCGGGTTGATGGCCGCGCAAGCCCGATTGGCGCAACTCAAGACCGGACCGCGCCCCGAAGAGGTGCGCGCCGCGCAGGGCCAGGTCGATGCCGCGCAGGCAGCTATAGATCAGGCCATCGCCCAGCGCGATCAACTGATCGGCGGCGACAGCGAAGTGCTCATCGCTCAGGCGCAACTGGCCTCCGCGCAGACGCGGGTCAAGCAGATGCAGCTTCAGCTCAACCAGACGCGCGCTCAGGATCCGGCTCCGGATGTCACCATCGCGCAAATCGAAGTCGAACGCGCCCAGATTGCCTTGAATGACACTCAGGATGAATACAACAAAGCGCTTGACCGCCCGTGGGAAGAGCAAAAAATCCGCGATAGCTGGGCCAAGCAGCTTCAGCAGGCTCAGCTCACCTACCGGCAGGCCCAGGCGCAGCTCGATCGGGCCACCAGGGCGCAAAAAGCTTTCACGATCGGTCTGGACGTGCTGGCTGCTCAGATCGAAGATGCGTTGGCCTCGCAGCGCGCCACTGAAGCCCAACTCAAGCAGACGCAGGACACGCTCGAGCCGCGCAAACGCGCCGCCGAAGCGGCGATCCTCGCCGCCCAGGCTCAGCGTGACATCGCGCAGGCTCAACTTGATCTGCTGGTGGCTGGGGCAGCCGAAGCTGACATCGCCGTCGCTCAGGCTCAAGTTGATCAGGCGCAGGTGGCCCTCGATAGTGCCAAGCTGGCCCTGGACAGGGCCACACTCAAAGCGCCTTTTGACGGCACCGTGTCGATGGTCAACGTATCGCCCGGACAGTATGCCGCGCCCCAAGTGCCTGTGCTCACTCTGGTGGACGATCAACGCGTTAGCATCGAGGCTGACGTGGACGAGGCTGACATTGGCTGGCTGCAAGTGGGACAAGAAGCTGAAATCACCCTGGATGCGTTTCCTGAACAAATCCTTTCCGGCCATGTGACGGCCATTCTGCCTTCAGGCGTACTAGACTTGGGCGTGGTCTCTTATCGGGTGATCATTGCCGTCCCGGCCAACGATCTGCCCCTGCGCAGCGGTATGACCGTCAGCTGCCAGATTATCAAGCAGCGCAGCGAAGACGTATTGCTGGTTCCCAACAATGCCATCTGGATTGACTCGGCCAGCGGAAAGCCTTTTGTCGAAAAACAGATCAACGATGAAATTGTGCCCGCATTCATCGAACAGGGCATCACCAATGATGAGTTCAGCGAGGTGTTGAGCGGCCTTAATGAGGGCGATCAGGTTGTGGTACGCTCGTTGTCCATCCGCGACCGCTTCCGCGAGGTCGTGACCAGTTCGATGACCGGAAAGTGAGCCGCGAGCAATGAACCTGCTGTCGAGTCTGGAAATTGCGCTGCGCGCCCTGGCAGCCAATAAACTGCGCTCTGGTCTGACTATGCTGGGCATCATCATCGGCATCAGCGCAGTGATCGTATTGGTGTCGGTGGGCGAGGGCGTGCAGCAGATGGTTGCCGAGCAGATGCAAGGCATCGGCTCGAACATTATTTTCGTCATGCCCGGCCAGCTTGAGCAAAGCAACGCCAGTATGAAGACCAACTTTTTGCGCAGTGCCAACATCTCTACCCTGACCCTGGGCGACGTGGCGGCGTTGGCCAACCGGGCCAACGCGCCCGATCTGGACGCCGTCGCGCCTGAATTTGTCGGCACCGGCACGGCGGTATATGGCAGCAAAAACACCAACACCACCATCAGCGGCGTGACGCCAGACTATATGGCCGTGCGCAGCTTTTACCCCATGCTGGGCCGCTTTGTTCAGGAAAATGACCTGCGCGCCGAAGCGCGCGTGGCCGTGCTCGGCCAGACCGTGGTTGAGGAGCTGTTTTCGGCGGGAGTCAATCCGGTCGATCAGATCATCAAGATCAACCGCGTGCCCTTTCGCGTGATCGGAGTGATGCAGAAAAAGGGCGGCTCGGCCTTTAGCGACGAAGACGACGTGATCCTCATCCCACTGACCACCGCCCAAACCCGGCTCTTTGGCGGACGGCAGGTCGGCGGCGACTATACTGTGTCGGTGATCTATGCGCGGGCAGCCAACGAATCGCGGTTGGAGGCAGCGCGCGAGCAGATGCGGCGCGTGCTGCGCCAGCGTCACGAGCTGATCTACAGCACCGACAAGGACGATTTTTCGGTGCTCACCCAGGCCGACATCGCCGACGTGCTGGGCAGCCTGACGGCTGTGCTAACCATGTTCCTGGGCCTAATCGCCGCCGTGTCGCTGCTGGTGGGCGGCATCGGCATCATGAACATTATGCTCGTCTCGGTGACAGAACGCACCCGCGAGATCGGCATCCGCAAATCAGTGGGGGCCAAGCGACGGCACATCTTGATCCAGTTTTTGATCGAGGCGGTGGTGCTCAGCCTGATCGGCGGCTTGATCGGCATCAGCATCGGCGTGTCTGGCACGGCAATGACCTCGGCGATGGTTGAGGACATCCAGCCGCACATCTCGGTTTCGACGATCCTGCTGGCGACCGGTTTCTCGATTGCCATCGGTCTGTTTTTCGGCATCTACCCGGCTATGCGCGCGGCGCGCTTGAATCCGATTGATGCTTTGCGATACGAGTAGACGAGGGGGTGTCCTATCCGCACGCAGTATGTGATTTTGCTGATCGATTCACCCGCACGGCCACGCAGGCTGCACCCGGCCGTAGGCAGCAAGGCACAAAACCTGTACGAGCTGGCCCGGCGTGGCCTTAAGGTGCCGGCCACGCATGTATGCACCTGGGAAGCCTATGCGCGCTACCTGAACGACGATCTGGCAATTGTCGAGACGCTCAAAACCGAACTGGCCGCGCGGATCGATCCGGTGCGCCGTTACGCCGTCCGCTCATCGGCCAACCTGGAGGATAGCCCCAACTTTTCCTTTGCTGGCCAGTTCAAGAGCGTACTCAATGCGCAAGGCGTCGAGGACATTTTGCATGCCATCTGGTCGATCTGGGCCACCGCGCAGTCCGAGGGCGTGCGCGCCTACCTGGAACGGCACGGCCTCGCCCATGACGCGCTCAAGATGGCGGTCGTGATCCAAGAGATGGTGCCGGCGCAGGTCTCCGGCGTTGCCTTTAGTAAAAATCCGCTCACCGGCATGAACGAGGTGATCGTCGAGGCAGTACGCGGCAGTGGCGCAGCGCTGGTGCAGCATGGTGTCACGCCCGGCCGTTGGGTCAACCGGCAGGGTGAATGGACGGCCCAACCGCCAGCCACCAACATTGACCTCAGCCTGATCCAGCAGGTGACGGATCAGACCAGGGCCATTGCCCAAGCCTGGGGGCGCCCCATAGACCTGGAGTGGGTCTTTGACGGCCAGCAGATTGGTTGGGTGCAGATGCGCGAGATCACCTCGCTGGACGTGGACGTCTATTCCAACCGCATCTCGCGCGAGATGACTCCCGGCCTGCTCAAGCCTCTGGTCTGGTCGGCCAGCCGCCAGGTCAACCATGCCTGGATGCGCATCCTCAACCAGGTACTCGGCCCGAATGACATCCGGCCGGAAAGCCTGACCGGGCTGTTCTACTACCGCTCCTATTTTAACATGGGCACGTTCGGGCGCATTTTCGAGCGCATGGGCCTGCCGCGCGAGTCGCTCGAACAGATGATGGGCATCGAAGCGCGACGGGAGGAAAATCCCATGTCTGGCATGATGCGGCACATGTTCACGTCGGCTCAGACATGGGCGTTGCTGCCGCGCCTGATCCGCTTTGGGCTGGACAAGCTGAGTCTGGCCCGCAAACTGGAGGCGTTTTTGCCGGCGGCGCAGGCGCAGTACCAGGCGTTTCGCCACATGCCGGTCGATCAACTCGACGAGAAAGCCCTCTTGGGCGAGATCGAGCGCATCGGCGCGTTTGTGCAAGGGGTGGCCTATTACGATATCTTGTCCATATTTGCGATGCAAATGTACAATGGCATGCTCAAACGACGGTTGAACGCGATCGGAATCGACACTGCCCAAAACTGGGAGATGGGCGGCGAGATCGAGGAGCTGGAACAATTCGATCCCAACGTTCACCTGGTCGCGTTGCACGAGTTATACGGGCGGATAGATCAAGACATGCAGATACGAATTGCCGCCGAAGGCTATGGCCTGTTGAGCAGGCTGGATGAGGCCAAGCCGCTACAAGAGGGGATCAAGCGGTTTACAGAGCAGTTTGATTATTTGCGCGACCGCGACATTGATCTCTCGTGCGCGCCTTGGGGTGCCGATCCCGATCTGGTGCTGGCAACGGCCGTCCGTTACAGCCCGCCGGCACGGTCGAGTCCCCACTTTGATGACCTGTTGAACAGATCGCCGATCCCGATCGACGGTTCGCGGCGGCGCAAGCTCAAGGCGCTCTATCGCCAGGCCCGACGCTTCCGGCTGTACCGCGAAACGGTGGGCACTCTGTATAAACGCAGCTACAACCTGTTTCGCACCTGTTTTTTGGCCCTGGGCACACGCCTGACGCAGCGCGAAATCATCGAGTCGCCAGAAGACGTTTTTTACCTCTATCTAGAGGATATACATGGCCTGATCGAGTGCGGCACGACCGGCAGCAACATGAGCGAGCCAAAAGCTCTGATCGCTGGACACAAGCAAGAGATGGCCCGCTGCGCCAATGTCGTCCCGCCGGACACCATTTATGGCGATCAGGCTGCGCCGCTAGAGATGGATGCCTCGGACACGCTTAAAGGCACGCCGGTCTCGCGCGGGCACTATACCGGGCCGGCCAGGGTAGTGCAGGGCATCCAGGATTTTGGCCGCGTGTGCGACGGCGACGTGCTGATCATCCCCTACTCGGACGTGGGTTGGACGCCGCTGTTTAGCCGGGCCGGGGCTGTCGTTGCCGAATCGGGGGGCATGTTGTCGCACAGCGCCATCGTGGCCCGCGAGTACAACATTCCCGCCGTCGTTTCCGTGCCTGGCGCATGCCGCATGGCCGACGATACCCTGGTCAGCGTGGACGGCTACCGGGGCCAAATTGTGATCCACGGCACAGATGTGCATCCAGGCGCGATGCACGCAAGTGAATTGCCTGTGATGGAAAGGAGCGCCAAGTGAGTCACCTGAAATGGGTTTTGCCGGCTGTCCTGGCCTTGTTATGCGGAGCGCTGTATGCCGCTTTTTTGACCGCTCACCCGTTAGCGATGGGTTGGACTATGTTTGGATCCACCGTCTTGTTGTGTGCGCTGGTGGTTACCCTGGCTGTCGGTTTCAAAGGGCGCCCCCTGCTTGCCGCCATCCCGCTGGCCATCGCTTTTTTCGTCATCGGCTACGCCATCGTGGCCCAGGCTGTCCTATCCAGGGAAGACTCGCGCCCACTGCCCCAGCTTACCCGAGCCAAAGACGATCCCGGACTGGGCCATACGGCAGTTGTCTACTTTACCCACGGCGAGCCGCAAACCTACGATCCGATCGGCTGGATCAACCAGTTCAAGGAATTTGACAAGCAAAAGATCAGCTTTGTGCCCTTTTTGGCGCGGCCTTTCTTTTTGTACCAACTGCGCAAGGCCTACCTGGAGGTGGGCAAAAGCGATCATCACCAGATGCACCAGCGCATGATCAACAGCCTGGAGCAGCAATTCCGCGACGCGGGAGACACCACCACCCGCTTTTACCTGGCCTTTCTGGACGACAGCCCACGGCCCGACGCCGCCGTCATCCAGGCGCTCAACGAAGGGGCCAGCCGGATTGTGGTCAGCGAAGTGTTCTTGACTGTCTCCAATCACACTGCCGAAGGTGAAGAGCTGATCGAGGCATTAAACATCGAGGAAACGCTGGGCGTGCCGGTCAAGTTCACCGGCCCGCTGTGGGACTCGCAGACGCTGCGCAGCATGTTCGTCGAGCGAGCCAACGCGCACATTGGCGATACCGACAAATCTCAGGTCGGCGTGCTGTTGGTGGGTCACGGCCAGCCCGACGAGTGGGATGCCGAATGGCCGACCGAGACCGGCCAGGAGATCGGTTTCCGGCAGGAGGTGCTCAAGCTATTCGAGGCCGACGGCTATCGCCCCGAAAACCTGTCGCTGGCCTGGATGGAATTCAAAAAGCCGCACCCGGCCGAAAAAGTGGATGAATTTGTGCGCAACGGCGTGAAAAAAGTGGTATACTTTGCCGCAGCGATCAGCGCGGACTCGATCCACAGCCAGTATGACATTCCAGAGATGGTCAACGAAGCCAGGGTTCCAAAAGAGCTTCCTTTGATCAACCTGGGCGCCTGGAATGACGACCCGATCGTGATCCAGGCGATCAAGGAAAAAATAGACGCGCAGATGCGCTAAAACGGAGAGATGATGAACATCTGGCTCGCGTTACTGGCTGCCGCAGTGGGCTATTTGCTCGGCGCGATCTCGTTTGCACGAGTTATCTTTAGATGGATGGCCCCAGGTCAAGAGATCACCGGTATGGAGCTGGACATCCCCGGCACTGAAGAAAAGGTGCGCGTGGAGGCCGTCAGCGGCACGGCTGTCTCAACCCGGTTGGGCGCCAAATGGGGTGGCATCACCGCCATCCTGGACATTTTGAAAACGCTGATCCCCACACTGGTTTTTCGCTTTGCGCTGCCGGACACGTCCTATTTCCTTATCGTTGCGGCGATGGGGTTGGTCGGCCACAACTGGCCGCTCTACTATCGTTTCAAGGGCGGGCGCGGCCTCTCGCCGATCTATGGCGGATTTCTGGCTGTTGCTCCGCTGGGCGCGTTGATCACTTCAACCGTGAGCATGATCGTCGGCCTGCTGGTGCTCAAGAACGTCTTGATCTCTTACCTGGGCGGGCTGTGGCTGATGATCCCCTGGCTGTGGTTTACTACCCGTGATCCGGCCCATCTGGCCTATGTGCTGTTTGTGAACATTGTTTTTGCCCTGGCCATGATCCCGGAAATCCGCGGCATCCTGGATCGCAAGCGGCGCGGCGTTGAAGGCGACTTTGTCGGCGCGATGGAAATGACGCCGATGGGCCGTATGATTAAAAAGATGGCTAACCGCGTTGGTTGGATGAAAGAAAAGACAGAACAAAACTGATGACTGAGAAACATTCATCCGCCTGCCCCATCGTCATCATGGGCGGCTTTGCCGGCCCGGCGCTGATTTATGCCGGGATGCGCGATGCCCTGGCCGAGATCAGCGGGCAATCCGTGTATATTGTGCCCACGCAAAGTCTGGACTGGTTGCCCAGCGTCGCGCCGCTCGGTTGGCTGTACTTGCTGGGCAAGCTCCGGCGCACAGTGCAGCGAGCGGCGCGTGCCTCGACCACTGCCCAGGTGACGCTGATCGGCCACAGCGCGGGCGGAGTGCTGGCGCGATTTCTGCTCACCCCACAGCCGCTGTTGGGGCGGGTATACGATGAACGGGATCGGATCAAGGCGCTGATCACTCTGGGCAGCCCGCACTACAACCAGCACTGGCAACACGGTGGCATGATGTCGCACTGGGTGCAGCAACGCTCTCCAGATACACCATCCAGTGGGCGGGTCGGCTATACCTGCGTCACCGGCAAGCTGATCCAGGGCGACGCGCAAGGCAGCGCGCGTCAACGGTATGCTTACCGCCAGTACAAAGGCATCGGCGGCGACGGGCAGGCCTGGGGCGACGGATTGATTCCGGTCGACGCGGCGCTGCTGCAAGGGGCACACCACCTGGTGTTGGATGGCGTAGCCCACTTTGCCGGGTTCGGCGGCCCGTGGTATGGCGATCCACAGATCGTTCCGCTTTGGTGGCCCAGTTAACAGCAAAAGGAAACTCAAGACAGTGAACAGACCGGCTATCGAAATCCAGGAATTGACCAAGACCTATCAAATGGGCCAGGTGACCGTCCACGCGCTGCGCGGCGTCACCTTGCAGATTGAGCAGGGCGAAATGATGGCGATCATGGGCGCGTCCGGATCGGGCAAGTCCACGCTGATGAATGTGATCGGTTGCCTGGACAAGCCCACCTTGGGCCGCTACCTGCTGGAAGGGCAGGACGTTGGTCGGCTGGATGACAACCAGCTGGCCGAGATTCGCAGTCACAAGATCGGCTTTGTCTTTCAGACTTTCAACCTGCTGGCGCGCACCACCGCCCTGCAAAACGTAACCCTGCCGATGATCTATTCCGGCGTCAAGGCATCAGAACGGCGCAGACGGGCGCGCCATGCTCTGGAGACGGTCGGCCTGGCCGATCGGCTGCGCCACGCGCCCAACGAACTCTCCGGCGGACAGCAGCAGCGGGTGGCCATTGCCCGTGCGTTGGTCAACGAGCCGTCCATCCTTCTTGCCGACGAGCCGACCGGCAACCTCGACAGCCGATCGGGCGCCGAGATTATGGCTTTGCTTCAGGGATTGAATCGCGAGCGAGGGATCACCATCGTGCTGGTGACGCACGACCCGCTCATTGCACAGCATACCCGGCGGATCATCCACCTCCACGACGGGCGCATCGACCGAGAGGAACAAATCTTGAATCCTGTCAAGGCCGCCATCAACAAAGATGCGTAAATAACAAGTAAAGTAGCCGCGTTGGCTGTTCATATGGCACATTAAACAGAAGGAGTATAATTCGATGACTACAGACGTTGTTTTGGAAAGAAAGTTTAGAGGACTGCGCCGCTTTAATGCGGTCATGGGTGTATTGCACCTTGTGCAAGGCATCCTGATGATTGTTTTGAGCAACGACACTGCCTACCCCATCTTTACCAATTATTTGCGCTTCGACCGGCAGACTTTTTCGCTGACCCCCGATCCCAAGCTCGCCTACGAGCTTCCATTCGGCCCGGCGGTGGCCATCTTTTTGCTGCTCTCGGCGGTCGCACACGGCATCCTGTCCACGTTTGGCTACAAATGGTATGTCGCCCAACTGAAACGCGGCATGAACCCGGCCCGCTTTTACGAGTATGCACTCAGTTCGTCGTGGATGATCGTGCTGATCGGCATGCTGGTCGGCATCTGGGACCTGGGCACCATGATCCTGGCTTTCGGCTTGAACGCGATGATGAACCTGTTTGGGATCATGATGGAGCTGCACAACCAGACCACGGCCAAAACAAACTGGACCTCTTTCATCTATGGCTGCATCGCCGGCATCCTGCCCTGGGTGGTGATCGTTATGTACTTCTTGGGCGCTCTCTCGTCGTCCGGCGCAGAGCCGCCCGCCTTTGTCTATGCGATCATCCCGACCATCTTTGTCTTTTTCAACATCTTTGCCGTCAACATGGTGCTGCAATACAAAAAGGTCGGCCCGTGGAAAGACTATTTGTTCGGCGAGCGTGTCTACATCGTGCTCAGCCTGGTCGCCAAGACGGCTCTGGCCTGGCAGATTTGGGCCGGCACGCTGGCCCCGGTTTAGAACTGGCTGCTATATTGGTCAACGAGCTGATGAACAACAAGCAAAAGGTATTGAAGAAAAAAGTCTTGCACACCGCAGTAATTGGCTTGGGGACGCCGCTAATAGCACTCCTGATTGGGCCGTTCCTGGTGCCGGTTACGCCCCTCAAAGATACGGTCCCCCCGGCGCAGTTGGCCGACACCGACAGTCGTTTCGTCCAGGTTGAAGAATTCCAAGTCCATTACAAGACTGCCGGGCAAGGACAACCCGCAATCATTCTGCTGCACGGCTTTGGATCCAGTCTTTTTTCATGGCGAGAGGTTATGGCTCCCCTGGGCGAGTTGAGCACAGTGCTGGCCTTTGATCGACCCGCATTTGGCCTGACCGAGCGCCCGCTTCGCGCCGAGTGGGGCGACCAAAATCCCTACTCGGTCGAGTTTCAAGTCGATCTCACCGTCGCCCTGATCGACATGCTGGGCGCAGAGCAGGCCGTCCTGATCGGCAACTCGGCCGGCGGTGCCATTTCGATGCTGACTGCCCTGGAACATCCCGAGCGGGTCAAAGCCTTGATCCTGGTCGATCCGGCGGTGTACGCTGGCGGCGGCTCGCCAGCCCTGGTTCGTCCCCTGCTGCGCACACCACAAATGCGCCACCTCGGCCCGCTGATCGCCCGGCGCATTCGAACCTGGGGAATCGCTTTTGCCCGCTCTGCATGGCACGACCCGACCAAGATCACGGATGAGATTTGGAAGGGATACCAGAAACCATTGCAAGTAGAAAATTGGGACCGGGCTCTATGGGAGCTGACCGCGGCCAGCAAACCACCCCGACTGGCCGATCGACTGGGTGAGCTGACCCTGCCCATCCTCGTTATTACGGGAGATGACGACCGCATCGTCCCGACAGAGCAAAGCATCCGTCTTGCTGGCGAACTGCCCAATGCCGAGTTGGTGGTCATCCCCAACTGCGGGCACGTGCCGCACGAAGAGTGCCCACAGGCATTCCTTGACGCCGCAATGAGCTTCCTGGATAGAGTCCTTCACAACGGCGAGAGATAAAACCAAAAAGAGCAGAAAGGAGCCAATCACATGGGGAACCGAGTTGCCATTGACACCCCAGCGCCCGAGTTCGAGCTGACGGATTGGAATGGTCAGACTGTGCGCCTATCCGATTATCGAGGCCGCAAAAATGTCTTGCTGGTCTTTAATCGGGGCTTTGTTTGACCCTTCTGCCGCCGGCACATGGCGCAGTTGCGCCAACAATATGACGAATTCCAGAACCATGACACCGAGATCGTAGTCGTCGGCCCGGAAGATGGCGCGGCCTTTGCCCGTTACTGGCAAGACGAGGGCATTCCGTTCGTCGGCCTGCCCGACCCCACTCACACCGTGCTCAAGCGGTATGGACAAGAGGTCAACCTGTTCAAGCTGGGCCGCATGCCCGCCCAGGTTATCATCGACCAAGCAGGCAAGGCGCGCTATGTCCATTATGGCCATTCGATGAGCGACATTCCGGACAACGCCGAGATTTTGGCCCTGCTGGACGAGATTGAGCAAGAAAGACGAACCTGATCACAATGCTGTACCTTCCCGGAAGCTAAAAGCTTTCGGGAAAGTTGACCGGAGAAATGTATGGAAACATTGGCCGCAGTTGTCATTGTGGCAATCATTGTTGTATACTATATCTTGCGCCTTATCAGTCTGGCCCAGATCGCCAGGCGCAACAAAAAGAAAGGCAAGGATCATGATTCGTAATCAATGGTATGTGGTACTTGCATCCAATCAGGTCCAGGCCAGGCCGATCGGTGTGACGCGTATGGGCGAAAAGCTGGTTTTCTGGCGCGACAAGAGCGGTGCAGTGAGCTGTCTGTTCGACCGCTGCGTCCATCGCGGCGTCGAGTTGAGCAAAGGGCGCGTGGTCAGCAACGGACGCCTGCAATGTCCTTTTCACGGCTTTGAATACGACACCGCCGGCCGGGTGACCAAAATCCCGGCCAACGGCCAGACCGCGCCGGTGCCGGAGCGGTTCAAGGTGCACAGCTACCCCACCCACGAGGCGCACGGTTTCATCTGGATCTGGTGGGGCGAAAACCCGCCCGCTGACCTCCAGCCGCCCGAATTTTTCGACGACCTGGACGGGATGGTCTACGGCCAGGCCATCGATCCCTGGGATGCCCACTATTCGCGGGTGATCGAAAACCAGTTGGACGCCGTTCATCTCCCCTTTGTCCATTATAACACCATCGGCCGCGGCTGCCGCACGCTGATCGAAGGGCCGGGCGTCGAGTGGATTCACCGCAACAAATTTCACGTCTACGTGTTCAACAAGGTGGATGATGGCTCTACGCCGCGCAAGCCGGATCAAGTACCCATCCCCCCCACCGACCGCGATTTCAAGCTGGAATTCATCTTTCCCAACCTGTGGGAAAATTACATTTCAAAGGATGTGCGCGTGCTGGCCGCCTTTGTCCCCGTCGACGACGAGCACACGCTGCTCTACCTGCGCTTTTACCAGAAATTTATGACCGTACCCATCCTGGGCCAATGGATCGCCCAACTGGCTATGCCCTTTAACCTCAAGGTCGCCCATCAGGATCGCCGGGTGGTCAACACGCAGCGCCCCAAAGCCTCAGCCCTGCGCAGCGGCGAAAAACTGATCCAGGGCGACCATCCGATCACCGAATATCGCAAGCGGCGGCAGGAATTGATGGACGCGGCCCAAATGGAAACCAACGCCTAAAAGGACAAACCGATGTCTCCGTTTCCTAACCAGATCGATCCAGCGATGGACTGGTATCAAAAAACAACCGCGCAGACCCTTGAACAGCTCGACGTCGCCGCCGACCACGGTCTGAGCACGACTGAGGCCGCACGGCGGCTGGCCCTCCTGGGTCCCAATGAAATGACCGAGCAAGCCGTCAAAAGCCCGTGGCGTATGCTGTTCGAACAGTTTACCGAAACAATGGTCGTCATCCTGATCGTGGCAGCCATTGTCTCTGGGCTGTTGGGCAAAGCAACCGAAACGATCGCCATCCTGGTCATCGTACTGATGTTTGCACTGCTGGGATTCATCCAGGAATACCGGGCTGAGAAGGCAATGGCCGCCTTGAAAAAGCTGGCCGTACCTTCCGTGCGTGTCCATCGCGACGGCGAACTGAACCAGGTTTCAGCACGCGACTTGGTGCCGGGTGACATTGTCCTGCTCGAAACGGGGAATCGCGTCCCCGCCGATATGCGGCTGATCGACAGCGTTAACATGCGCATCCAGGAGGCCGCGCTGACCGGCGAATCCGAAGCCGTTGAAAAGGAAACAAAGGCCTACCCGCCGGCGGCTGGCGGCACGGCGCTGCCGCTGGGCGACCGGCGCAATATGGCCTACATGGGCACGGTTGTCACTTACGGGCGCGGCGCGGCGGTCGTCACCGCCACCGGCATGGACACCGAATTGGGCAAAATCGCCACACTGATCCAGCAAATCGAGCAGGAACAGACGCCCTTGCAGCGCAAACTCGATCAAGTTGGCAAGATGTTGGCCATTGTCGGTTTGATCGCCGCTGTTCTGGTGGCAGCCATCGGCCTGCTGAGCGGCGAGCCGCTGCTGGATATGTTTGTGACGGCAGTCAGCGTCGCCGTCGCCGTTGTCCCGGAGGGACTCCCGGCAGTGGTCACGATCACCCTTTCGCTCGCCGCACAGCGGATGCTCAAACGGCAGGCGCTGATCCGCAAACTGCCCGCCGTCGAAACACTCGGTTCGGTGACGGTGATCTGCTCAGACAAAACCGGAACGCTGACCGAGAATCGCATGACCGTCACGCTGATCGACGTGGCCGGGCACACGCTGGAACTGAATGAGACAATGCGCCGTCGACAGCCTTCGGTCAATATGAACGAGTGCTCACCGGGCCTTCTCGACCATGCGTCGATCCCGGTTCAGATGGTGCTCGCTGGCGGCGCGTTGTGTAATGACGCCGTGCTCAAGCCCGATCCACAAAAAGGCTGTTTTCACGCCGTTGGCGATCCCACCGAAGGCGCGCTGATCGTCGCCGCCGCCCAGGCCGGCCTCGTCAAAGACGATCTGGAATCGTGGATGCCGCGCGTGGCCGAACTGCCTTTCGACTCGGAACGCAAGCGGATGACCACCATCCACGCCATCTCGGACGCTCAATCGCTGCCTGAAAGCCTTCGTCCACTGGCAAATGGTAACGGCCAGTTTGTCGCCGTGACCAAAGGCGCGGTCGACAAGCTGCTGGACATCTCGACACACATCTGGAACAACGAGCGCGTCGAACCGATGACCGAAGTCTGGCAGGGACGCATCCAGGCGGCAAACAGCAAGCTGGCCGGACAGGGAATGCGTGTATTGGGCGTCGCCCTGCGCTGGCTGGACGACCAACCTTCCAGCGCCGACGAAATTCAAGAGCAGGACCTGACCTTTGTCGGGCTGGTTGGAATGATCGATCCGCCTCGCTCAGAAGCAAAACACGCCGTAGAAACCTGCAAAATGGCCGGCATCCGGCCGATCATGATCACCGGCGATCATCCGCTGACGGCTGCCGCCATCGCCGCCGAACTGGGTATCATTCAACTGCAAGGTCGGGTCCTGACCGGGCAGGAACTCAGCCAGATGTCATCGCAAGAACTGCAAGCGATCGTCGAAACCGTCTCGGTGTACGCCAGAGTGACGCCGGAAGACAAGCTCAAGATCGTCGATGCGCTGCAAGCGCGCGGCCAGATCGTCGCTATGACCGGCGACGGAGTGAATGATTCTCCGGCCCTGCGCAAAGCCAACATCGGCGTGTCGATGGGCATCACCGGCACCGACGTAGCCAAGGAAGCCGCCGACGCGGTGCTGCTCGACGACAATTTTGCCACCATCGTCGCTGCCGTCGAAGAGGGGCGGATCATCTATGACAACCTGCTGCGCTTTGTCAAATTTTCCATCGGTGGCAACGCGGCCAAAGTACTGGTTATGCTCTTGTCGCCGCTACTGGGGATCAATGTGGCCCTGCTGCCATTACAACTGCTGTGGCTTAACCTGCTCACCGACGGCCTGATGGGCCTCGGTCTCGGCCTGGAGCCATCGGAAAAGGACACAATGCAACGTCCACCGCGCTTGCCCCAGGCCAGCATCTTTGGCGAAGGGGCTGGACGGCACATGATCTGGGTCGGACTTTTCATCGCTTTACTCACTTTGGGCGTCAGCTATGCCTATTATGAGCCTGGCGACGCCACCTGGCAAACAATGGCCTTTACCACACTTGCCTTCACCCAGATCGGACACGCGCTGGGGCTGCGCGCATCAAGCAAGACCGTCTGGGCCGGGCTGCGTGCCAATCCAGCGATGCTGGCCGTCACCCTGCTGACGATCGCACTGCAAGCGATAGCCATCTATGTCCCATTTTTCGATCGTTTTTTCCAGATCGTGCCGCTTTCACTGCCCGACCTGGGTCTATGTGCCGGATTGGGCGTGCTGGTCTGGATCGCCGTACGCATCGAAAAAGCCGTGACGACGCGTCGGACGCGACTCACATCAACATCATCTACATCGAGCAAAGAGAATGCGTAAAAATAATCTTTTCCTGGTTTTTTTATACGTTTTTATAGACGTTCTGGGGTTCAGCCTGATCTTGCCGCTGCTGCCCTTTTACGCTCAGAAATTTGACGCCTCCGAGACCGCCGTCGGCTTGCTGCTGGCGGCCAATGCGGTTACGCAGATGGTCGGCGCACCGACCATTGGCCGCCTCTCCGACCGCTACGGGCGCAAGCCGCTGTTGATCGTTTCGCTGGCCGGTACGGTGGTCGGATTTTTGCTGCTTGGGCTGGCGGGCGCGCTATGGATGCTCTTTTTCAGCCGCATCGTCGACGGGCTGTTAGGTGGCAACATCTCGCTGGCCCAGGCCTATATCACCGACGTGACCGACGAGAAAAATCGCGCCAAGGGGCTGGGCATCATCGGCGCGTCCTTTGGGCTGGGCTTCATCTTTGGCCCGGCGCTGGGTGGCACGTTGAGTGCAGGCGGCAATTACGCGCTGCCTGCCTTTATTGCCGCCGGGCTGTCGGCGCTCAACCTGATCGGCGTGCTGCTGTGGCTGCCGGAATCCCTGCCATCTGAAAAAAGGCAGGCGATTGCCGCCAGCCCGCGCAGCGCGTTTTCCTTCCGCCAGTTGTGGGAAGCGCTGCGCCTGCCCTGCGTCGGCCCGCTGCTCAACGTGCGTCTGTGGTACGGCCTGGCTTTTACCATGTTTGAAACCATCTTTTCACTCTTTGCGGCCAAACGGCTAAACCTCGACGCCCAGGCCACCAGCTATGTGCTGACCTATGTGGGCATCCTGGTGGTTTTGGTGCAGGCTGGCGGCATTGCACAGCTCACCAAACGCTTTTCCGACAAGCAGCTTCTTTTTGGGGCCGGCATCCTGCTCGCCATATCTTTGCTGGCCTGGGGACTGACGCCCAACCTGATTATCTTGTTCGTCATCCTCATCCCGCTGGCCCTGAGCAGCGGAGTGATGAACGTCGTCTCGAACAGCGCGCTGACCAAATCGGTCTACCCGGAACAGGTTGGCGGCACACTGGGCCTCTCGGCTTCACTGGGCAGCCTGACCCGCGTGGTTTCACCAGTTATGGCCGGTTTTCTGATGCAAAACGTCGGCGCGTTTGCGCCCGGTGTGCTTGGCGCATTGATCATGGGTGGTGTGGTCTGGTTGATCTGGCGGAGCATTCTCTTTGTGCCAGATATGTCTTGCCCGGCACCAACCTACACCTGACCCATTTCTTGTCTACCTGTTCCTTGTCTACTCTTTTTTGAAAGGAGAGAAACAATGCCTAAAATCATCATCATCGGCAGCGGATTTGGCGCGTTGGGCGCGGCGGCACGGATCGCCTCACACCCGGGGTATGAGGTAGAAATCTTTGAAAAGCGCGACAAGCCCGGCGGACGCGGCTATGTTTATGAAATCAACGGCTTTAAATTCGACGGCGGCCCGACGGTGATCACTGCGCCGTTTATGTTTGACGAAATCTTTGCCCTGTCCGGCCGCAAGCGCGAGGATTACGTCCAGTTTGT
>JAFGEY010000521.1 GCA_016931365.1 Anaerolineae bacterium | reverse complement strand
GGTGTTCATTTAGTTCCCTTTTTGTTCGTTGATCGAGGTTTGAGTGTAATATCCATATGCATTTCTACTTTGGAGAAGCCGCCCAACGCCGCGTTTTACCCGCCGCCGAGCCAGCAAGACCAACCTCACCTACAAGTGCCTTCACTGGCGCATAACCTTTGAAAAACCGAGCGGTAGGCGGTCGGGTGCAAACGCTTGTTGGGCGGCATGTTGGAATTTAAAGTGACTCTGTAACTGCTCCTATCAATTCTACCATCAACTGGAAATACTTACATCTTTCTCAAAAAGCCTGACAAAATAATCATTCTCAGGAATAGTTTCAAGCATCTTGAAACCTTCCCCCTGATAATACGATTTCAAAAAACTGTTCCCATCCCAACAATCTAACCTGATAAGGTTTTTCCCTCTCTGACGAGTTACTTCTGCACATACGTTGATAATCTTTGTCCCTAACCCTTGCCCGGCGGCAAACCGCGCCACCACTAATGAATTGAGGTACATCGCCTCATGTGATGGCTTAGGCCAACCAGGATTCACCGCCGATAGAATACAACCGCCTGCTAACTCCCTCGTTTGATAGGCTAAAATCAGACATCCGTTTTCAATAAAATGCTCTAATCTGGCTCGATTCTTCTGAAATGTCCCTGGCACCCACTGTTTTATCCCTTTTTGCCAAAGCCATTCGCCAACCTGCTCCAAGAGAAGGATAAAATCGTCTAAAGGCTGCTCTGTAGCCTCAACAATGTCGAATTTCTCTGTCAACTCTACCGTTTCCTAACGACAATATCATATTCTTCATATGTTACTTCGAGCCGCCCAACGGTGGGCGTTACCGACAAGGGCGGGACTTGGCGGGACTAGCCACAGGACACCGAATCCGCCGTTGGGACAGAATCCCCAAAAGTGCGGGCAAAGCCCCGCACTTGTCCGGTGCACGCAGTGTTGGGCGCGTTTTGACCTTATTTGATATTAACTTTTATCCAGGCCTCTATTGCTGTTTCAAATGTTTTATTGGCAATACTTCGAAGTTCGCTGACGAATGATTTCCCTTTTTTGAGAAATTCTTGGGAATTTCTATGATACTCAATCAACTTAACAGGATCTTGGTTTTGATTTATAGCTTTTTCTATCACAGAAAAAATTGAGCGCATTGATTGCGCAATATCATCTACGCTCATATCCTTGAGACTCGCTATAACATGGTTTGAAGACCGAATATCGCTAAAGAAAAGCATGCAAGGAAATTCATCAAACGATATGTCAAATAACTTAGCAATTTGGATACTATAACCATCTGATATATGCTCATTTACCGCCAACGAATAGATTTCATTATCAAAACCACACCGTTGAAAACCTGTTTTTGTAAGAAAAATAATGAGGCAATTGTCACCAGAGATTAAGTTCAGTTCTTTTCCAAAGTCTTTCAAATAACTTATAGCTTCTACATCAGAAGGTAATCCTAAAATAATCCCGTAGCAATTATATTTCCCATAATTACCAAGAATTTGATGCCACCAAGTTCGCAGAGATTCAGAATCTAAGCGAGGAGGAACATAACCATGTAGCGAGTGGATCATTTCCATTTTTTGTACATCCTATTAAGACTATCTTACACCAATGTTTATTGCGATAACGAAGATGATCATTATTATTCCCAAGACAAAAATTATAAAGCCAATTTTTATGAACCTGTTTCCGAACCGAATGACTTTATCTTTTTTTTGTTCTATTTCTTCTTGGCTCGCCACTCTTTTAATTTCATTTCGCACTTGGTTTGCACGATCAAGATAGTAACTTTTTTGGGTCTTCCTATAGCTGTCCAGTATTTGAGCTTCGAGATCGGACAACGTAGCTTGACGAAAACCTGAACGCAAATGGCCATTTTCGGCCAAATCTAAGAATTCGAGACAACCTAAAAGAAAATGTAAATCGTCAATCTCTCCAAATGAAATAAACCTAAGCAGAAAAGTCCCTATGCAATGTCTTAGCTCATAAATTTGAACCTGCGTTGGCAAACAGGAAAGAAGGGGATGCGAGACAATTTCCACGCAAAGAGGGAAAGTGGCATTTATGACGTTGATATCACCAACAATTTTGTCAAGATTTTCCGCGAATAATTTATCCAACTTAATTATGTTCGCATTGAGAGCATCCAATTCACTTGGGGCAAGGTAATAATGTTCGGCTACAGCTTGTACCAAAGTGATCATTGATGATACAACACTGCGTACGGCATCAACGTCTTCTTCCTTTACCATACGTAACAGGCGACTTATTCTTTTCTTCGCAGGGGGGTGGGATATAGACTCTTTAACATTTTCCACCGTTTCGATAAGGTGGAGAATAGTCAGGAGGGAAAATGCTCCAAATCTCACGTATGGCCCTCGAAGGTCGTTAGATGCAGTTGCCTCAACGATGCGCAATGCGAAAGCATCCGCTTCATATTCAATTTCATGGCACGGATCCCGTTGCAGGTGCCCCATAAGCAAGTGACCGTACTCGTGAAACCATGTAAAGTAGTGTGCTGTTGCTGTCATTGTGCGTATAGGCAGGAATAATTCAGGTATCGACAGGCTCGCACAGGCTTCACGTTCCAGGTATCCGCCGGTCGACCTGCCCAAAACCATATCCATGCAGGTCTTGCACGCTTCCATGAACCATTGTTTTCTACCGATTTCCATCAGTTCAGCTGGATTTCTGAGTTCGACTCCATTCCGATCAGGGTTAAAATGGAACATTCCATTGCTAAGAACATCAATCAAGCTTCTACTTGCTGTGGGCAATGACTCATGGACACATACACACGGGATGTTATCGAGGAGCAACTCCTTGCCGACGAATGCATTGAAATCGACTTCAAACATAGGAATGTGTGGCAAGGCAGTTATTACATTTCGAATTAGCTCATCCTTATTTGCATACCCAATTTCCAATTCGTCGGCTAAATTCCTGACATAGTCCCAATTAATCGGCAAGAGGTCTTGGACTTTAACGATGTCCTCGGCTATTTGGGAAGCTCGTCTTTTGTGTTCGTTACTCGTAACAGTCCAGTAGTCTGTAGAATCAATCACAGACTTCATATCATCGGGATACTGATTATATGAATCATACCCCTGCGCTGTTGCGATTCGCTGCAAATCGTTTTTCACTAATTGCAATAAAAACTCCTCGTGCTCAGCTGGTGCATATCCATGCATTTTACAAAAGTGGTAAAACGAACTTTTCTGTAGTGTCGCAAGGCGCGTTTTCTGGCTTCCACTTAATGATAACATTAGCAAATCCTAGCTTGGGGAACCGATCATCGCACTACCACTTGATGCTCAGGTGCCCAGAAACGAAGTTGTCATCCGCAGAGGTGATGGCATTCTCTGTTGATATTCCGATGGTTGCGAGGCTTTTTATTAGTGCGCTTAAAGGTCAAATCCACGAGCCCTTAATTAGAATAGCAACATTGCCGCAAAAACCGCACTTGGTTTTTGGTAGTTTAGATGGATCAGCTACGTTCTCAAGTATTGTGATTTGAGCACAGGATTCACACCTGTACGCAGGGTATTTTCCTGTTATCTCAATCGATAAGGTTTTACACTTAGGACAATATTTCGCGTCACTGTATCCAGATACGTTTTCAATGAACCCACAACTTGGATTCGTGCAGATAAATTTAGCCATGTTATTCTGCTCCTTTAATATGGTTCGGGATAATCAACTATGCCGCCCAACATGTAATTATCCGGACTATATACACTCGCATACACTCCTGTATAATCGCCGCCCGGTCTATCTATACCTATATGCGGCGTATAGCCTTTGCGCATCTATCCCTGGATACGCAAGGCCTCTATCGCTATATGCTGCACCTGCGCATCTACCTATAGATGTATAGACTATCCCTCATTTCCTACATCGTATGCAAAAACCTCATAGTCGCCCAGCGTGTCGCGGACCAGACGCCCTTCCAGCCCCAGCCGCTTTACCCGATCATAGCGCAATTCCCACACTTGCCGCTCTGGATTCCAATGCCCGCCCTCCGCTTTGACCTGCGTGCGCAATTCAGTTTCCTCGCGCGCTACCAACACGCCCACCATCAACGCATCGACCGGCGCTAGCTGATCTAGCCATTCGGCCTCGTCCACAATCAGTTCCACAGTCTTGTAACGTTTGCGCTGCTCGCTGTCATAGCGATAACGCACGCAGACCAGCCGGTCGCCGTATTCTTCGACCAACTGTTTCGTTCCTCGTTGTCCGGGCTTCAGGGTCAAACGCACGCGCATAAAAGATGTCCCTTGAGGTTGTTTTCCAATAAAATTATTATATACTCCCCCAATCTATAAGTCAATCATTGGGAGCTTATCGATGACCCACCACCGTCGCCGTCCCTCTCGCCTGGGCCTGTTCATCCTGACGCTGCTGCTTATTGAATGTCTCGATGAGTTCGTCTACGGTGCGCGGGAGGCCGCGTGGCCGTTGCTTCGCGCCGACCTGGGACTGAGCTACGCGCAAATCGGGATGCTGCTCGGCGTGCCCGCGATGGTGAGCAGCGTCGTCGAGCCGTTTTTGGGCGTCCTGGGCGATGCGTGGAAGCGGCGCGCGCTGGTGCTGGGCGGCGGCGTGCTCTTCTGCCTGAGCCTTCTCCTCACGAGCGTGAGCGACAGCTTTGCGCTGTTGCTGCTGTCGTTCATCCTTTTCTATCCGGCGTCCGGCGCGTTCGTGAGCCTCTCGCAGGCCACGTTGATGGACGTCGATCCCGGCCGCCACGAGCAAAATATGGCCCGTTGGACGCTCGCCGGGTCGGTGGGCGTGGTGGCGGGGCCGCTGGCGTTGGGCGCGGCGGTGGCCCTGGGGATGGGGTGGCGCGTCTTGTTCGCCGGGTTTGCGACGCTGGCGCTGCTCTTGCTGTTGCTCGCATCGCGCTTCCGCTTTGCTAACGGATGTACAGAAGAAGCCGTCGACCTCAAAGTCGCTTTCGCAGGCGTGTGGCGTGCGCTGAAACGCGGCGCGGTCTTGCGCTGGCTGGTGCTGTTGCAGTTCTCTGATCTGATGCTGGACGTGCTCCTGGGCTATCTGGCACTCTACTTCGTGGATGTGGTCGGCGTCACGGCGGGGCAGGCGGCGACGGCGGTGGCCGTCTGGACCGGGGTGGGGCTGCTCGGCGACGTCTTGCTCATCCCGCTGCTGGAGCGTGTGCCGGGGCTGCGCTATCTACGGCTCAGCGCCGCCGTCAAGCTGGTGTTGTTCCCCGCGTTTCTGCTCGTCCCCGCGTTCGGCGTCAAGTTGGCGCTGCTGGGATTGTTGGGCTTGTTCAACGCCGGGTGGTACTCGATCCTCAAGGCGCAGCTCTATTCGACGATGCCAGGGCAGAGCGGCACGACGATGGCGGCGGACAACATCTTCGGTTTCGTCGGGGCGCTCATCCCGTGGGGACTGGGGGTGATCGCCGGGCGCTTTGGCCTGCAAGCGACGATGTGGCTTTTGCTTTTGGGACCGTTGGCGCTCCTCATCGGCTTGCCTGCCCCCGGGACGGGGGCAGTGAGCGAGGTATAGGGGCTGGGGTAGTGAGCGAGGCATAGGGACGGGGGCAGTGAGCGAGGCGCAAACGTAGACCAGGAGCCCATTCGCTTATTCGTTCTACATTCGTGGTCGGCATAACCCGCCTCTGGCGTTTCCACCGAAATGGGCTAAAATCCAGACAAACTCAAGTGTGGAGGAACTATGTCCAAGTCTAAGAAACGCGCAGCAGCCGCCAAGAAACGTTCGAGTATGGCACAGAGAAACTCTGGCGCGGCGCAAAAGCGCCCCGGTGCGCCGGCGTCCACGAAGAAATCCTCGGTGAACAAGAAGCCGGCAGCGTCCGGCGGGAAAAAAGGCGCGCCCGCCAAGACACAAAAATGGTGGTGGATCGTGGGCATCGCGGGGATTGTGATCCTGTTGATCGTGGGTCTGGTGTGGATTCTGAATCAGGGCAAGAATGTGGAGTCGGTAGCGACCCCGATCCCTGAGTCCCCGCCGGTCGCCAATCCCGATATGCCCACAAATCCGGTCTCGCGGAACGGGATGTACGCGGCAGCGCCGTCCATGACGATCGATCCAACCAGGAAGTACATCGCCACCATCGAGACGGAGAAGGGGAACATCGTCGCCGAGCTGTACGCCGACAAAGTCCCGAACACCGTCAACAACTTTGTCTTCCTCGCGCGCGAGGGTTTCTACGACAACACCACGTTCCACCGGGTCATTGTCGACTTCATGGCCCAGGCGGGCGATCCCACCGGCACGGGAATGGGCGGGCCGGGCTACCAGTTCGCCGATGAATTCGATGCGACCCTCACGCACGATGGACCCGGCGTGCTGTCGATGGCGAACTCCGGGACGAACACCAACGGCAGCCAATTCTTCATCACTTATGTGGCGACGCCGTGGCTGGATGGCAAGCACACCGTCTTCGGCAAAGTGACCGAGGGACTGGACGTGCTGTTCTCGATCAGCATCCGCGATCCCCAGATGTCGACCACGCCCGGCGACCTCATCAAGACGATTCGTATCGAGGAGCGGTAGGACGGATGAACGTAACTGGCCTCTGGCAACGAGCCTTGATGATTGTGCTTTTCGTGGTGTTAGTAGCGGGATGCACGGCGACCCCGAATGTCGTGGCGCCTACCGCAACCCAACCTCCGCCGACATCGACACCCACGCCTCCCGAACCGACGCCCACCGTCGCCGCGGTTGCTGAGCTTGCCCCGAATGAAGCCGAAGGGGCGGAGATCGTTTTTGCAGACTCCGAGTCGTTCCTGGGGCTGACGGGGACGCCATACAACGACGGCGCGGCGACCGTGCGCTATCCCGGCCCTGCCGGAACCCGCTGGTTCCCCTCGCTGGGCGCGGAGGATGCGCCGGTCACGGTGATGGAGTTCAGCGAGATCTTCTGCGGGCACTGCCGCGCCTTCAACACCGACAATCTGGAAGGCATTCTCCAGGAGTACGTGGCGACCGGGAAAGTGCGCTACGTCGGGCACATGATGGCCTTCAACCGCGCCGAATCGCAAGAATACCTCGCGGCAGCGATGTGCGCTGCCGAGCAGGGGCGCTATTTCGCCTACGAGCACGCCGTCTTTGCCGGAATCGGCGCCGGTAGGTTCGATCTTGCTGCGTCTGCTCACGAAATTGACTTGAATATCGAGCAGTTTACCGCCTGCAAAGCGGGCGCTCGTTACGTCGACGCGGCTCTCGATGCGTCGATGGTAGCCTATCAGAGAGGCGTCACCGCGACGCCGACGTTCTTCGTCAACGGCCAGCAAGTGCTGGGCAACGACCCGACTTCAATCCGGCGTCTTATTGAAGAAGCGTTAAGTGGTGGGGCACCCACCGAATTCACCGAACAAGGAGCGATAGCTATGCCAAAAAATCCAGCAGATCGTAACAATATGTACACCGCGCCACCGGCGATGGTCATTGATCCGGCGAAGCAGTACGTCGCCACGATCGAGACGGAGAAAGGCGACATTGTCGCCGAGCTGTACGCCGACAAAGTCCCCAACACCGTGAACAACTTCGTCTTCCTCGCGCGCGAGGGCTTCTACGACAACACGACCTTCCACCGCGTCATCGCCGACTTCATGGCCCAGGCGGGCGATCCCACCGGGACCGGGCGCGGCGGGCCGGGTTACCGCTTTGCCGATGAGTTCGATGCCACACTGCGGCACGATGGCCCTGGCGTGCTCTCGATGGCGAACGCGGGTGCCAATACCAACGGCAGCCAGTTCTTCATCACCTTTGTGGAGACATCGTGGCTGGATGGCCGGCACGCCGTCTTCGGCAAAGTCATCGAAGGGTTGGATGTGCTGCTGTCGATCACCATCCGTGATCCTCAGACGGCAACCGCGCCGGGCGACCTCATCAAAACAATCCGTATCGAAGAAAAGTAAGCCAAGATGATGCTTATAGACAAACGGCTTAGAAGTGGCACAATCAGAGACCCTTCACTCCATCCCGGAAAAACACCGGGATTCCGTTCAGGGTGATGTTCT
>JAFGEY010000520.1 GCA_016931365.1 Anaerolineae bacterium | reverse complement strand
CCGTTAAGCACCTATCTCCCCGAACCCTACATTGCGGACGATGCCCGACTGCACCGGATCACGGCACGGCGCGTGCTCAGCCACACGCCCGGTTTCCCCAACTGGCGGCCCAAGGATCGGCCCCTGCGCATCCATTTCGATGCCGGCGAGCGCTTTGCCTATTCGGGCGAGGGATACGTGTACTTGCAGCGGGTGATCGAACACCTGAGCGGGCAGCCGCTCGACGTATGGATGCGATCCCGCCTCCTTGATCCGTTGGGTCTGCATCACAGCAGCTACGTCTGGCTCGACACCTACGAGACGCAGGCCGCGGTAGGACATGACAAGGAAGGCAAACCCAACCAGCCAGGCAAGATGCTGGAGCCGAACGCGGCATACAGCCTGTACACCACCCCCGCCGAGTTCGCCCGCTGGATGGTCTTGCTGTTGCAGCCGCCCGCCGATCCCGCCGGCCTGACCGCGCAGCAGGCGGCGCAGATGCTCACCCCTCACATCCCGGTCAACGATGCCGGCTTTGATGCGGAACGCCCTGTCTCTGAAGTGCAGACGGATGATCAGGTCTCCTGGGGATTGGGCTGGGGATTGCAGCGCGCGTCTGGTGGCGGGGCGTTCTGGCATTGGGGCGACAATGGCGACTTTCAGGCCTTCGCGATGGGCTTTCCCCGGCAAAAGGCAGGGATGGTTTGTATGGCGAACAGCGAGAGTGGTCGCGCGTTGTGGAACGACCTGTTTGGCCTCGCCTTTGGCGGCGCGCAGCCGGCGATCGATTGGCTGCTCAGCCTCTACGGTGACGGCAAAAAGAGTGAAGAGCGGGAAGCGGTCACGCTGACCGTCGCCGAGGTCGCCGCGTACCTGCACCTGCACCCATTGACGGTGCGAAACCTGATCCGAAGAGGTGAGCTACCGGCCCGCAAGGTCGGGCGGGAGTGGCAGATCGAGCGCGCCGAACTGGAACGCTGGATCGTCGAGCGGACGAAGGAGAATTCCGCGTCGCCGGCGCGGTGAAGGGGCGAAAATCTCCCATCGTTTACAGCCCCGGCCTGCATTGAGTCAATCGTCGGCCGGACGGCGACAGCGCTGACTCGGACACATCATAACCGCACGCTACACCACACGAAGAGTATCCCAGTATGAAACGACGCGACGCCTTGCGCAAGGTGCGAACCCTCTGTGAACGCCTGGATCAGTCGGCATATATGCCGCTCGATCCGGACACGTTCTACGTCCACCCGCTCAAGCTGTATCTGTTCGGCAGCGTGCTGACCGACCGTCCGGACCCCCAGGACGTCGACCTGTTCCTGCTCTACAAGGGCGGGCCAAAAACTGAAAAAGAGGCGGAGGCGATCGTCGCGGCGTTTGCCTACGGCCTGCCCACACCCTTCGACAAAGCCAGCACGCACCTGCGCCGGGGGATGAAGATGGTTCGCTTGCACGAAGCCGAGGACTCGCTGCGTAACTGCTTGCGGTGAACTCCACCGCCTTGTTGTACCTCTTTCCCGACGGCGAGGGACTGCGCCTGATCTGGAAGCCGGGCTGGGATTGGCGCGCCACGCTGGACGAGATCGAGACTCACCCGCTGCCCTGGTCCGGCCCGCGTTCGCCGGACGCGCTTGAGCAGGCCGGAGAGGCGTGGCGCGCGTTGTCACCGGAAGAGACCGATGCCTTTTACGAGCGAGTGTTGGTAGCACTTGAGAGGCAGGAAAAGTAGGCTAACGCGCGGCGGACTTGGTCCGCTGGTTAGCCAGCGGATCGAGCCGTCACCCTCGCTGCGCTCCGGCAAGCCCGGCTTGCGCCGGGTGCGGCTCATCCGCCGCGCGATGTAGCGTCGCATCGGATCGAGCGCGACTTGCTTCTTTGCTGGCCGAACGCTGTGCATTCGGCGTGAAAATACGTCCCTTTGCCTGAAACAAGGGAAAATGGTATAATATTGGAGTTGTACACAACTGAGTGGTCAAAACAAGAACCTCGCGGTTCCGATCAACCCGAGGCACTGACCGAGGCGCGACGACGCCCACGGTGCCCAGAGTATAGCATACAGGCCCGTCCGCCGTCAAGCTTCGGTGGACGGGCTATTTTTTAGGCCGCCGGGTTTTTGTTGCTTTGAGTCATCTCCATTCCTATACTGATACGGGCAGGAGTGCACGATGTCATCTGCATCCTCAACACCAGAACCAGACTCTGGTATCCGCGATAACTATCTCTATGGTTCTGTTGGTCGTTTTTTGAGGGAAAAGATACAACAGGATTCGATTCTCTCGGTCGTTTCTGCCTACTTTACCATTTATGCATTTGAAGCACTAAAGGAACAACTTGAAGCTATTGACAGTATGCGTTTCCTCTTTGGCGAACCTCGTTTTGTGACCTCGCTCGATCCTGGCAAGACAAACACCAAAGCATTCAAAATCCAAGATGAGGGATTGCAGCTTGCACACCAGTTGGCGCAAAAACGGGTTGCACAAGAATGCGCTCAATGGATAGCCGACAAAGTGCAGATCAAATCGGTCAAACAGGCCAGCCTGCTGCATGGCAAAATGTACCACATCTCGCACAGCGGCATCGATGAGGCGATCATTGGCAGTTCCAATTTCACCGTTCACGGCCTGGGCCTCGGCCAAGGCGAGCGCAATAACATCGAGCTGAATCTGGTAGCCAATGACCGCCGTGACCTGAAGGCACTCAAGATGTGGTTTGATACGATCTGGGAGGATGCCGACCTGGTGCAGGATGTCAAAGAACAGGTCATCGCTTATCTAGAGCAGTTGTACCGGAATCAATCGCCCGAGTTTATCTATTTCAAGACCTTGTTTCACATTTTTGAGCAGTTCCTCGACGAGCAAGCCCAGCGCGATCTGCTGATCGAACAGCGCCAACTGGTTGACACTGACATCTGGAAAGCCTTGTTCGAGTTTCAACGGGATGGCGTGCGTGGCGCGATCAACAAAATTCTCAAGTATAACGGCTGCATCATTGCCGACAGCGTCGGGTTGGGCAAGACGTTCGAGGCGCTGGCGATCATCAAGTATTTCGAACTGCGCAACAGCAAAGTGCTGGTCTTGTGTCCCAAAAAGCTGCGCGACAACTGGACGGTCTACCAGGCACAGAATAACAGCGAATTGAATCCTTTTGTCAACGACCGTTTTGCCTACACAGTGCTTTCACACACCGACCTGAGCCGCGACGGCGGCAGATCGGGTGACATTGACCTGTCGACGATCAATTGGGGCAATTACGACCTGGTGGTCGTGGACGAGTCGCACAATTTTCGCAACGACAACAAGGGCCGGCGCGATGAATCTGGCCGCGTGATCCGCAAAAGCCGCTACGAGCGGCTGATGGAAGACATTATCCAGAGCGGGATCAAGACCTGCGTGCTGCTGCTCTCGGCCACGCCGGTGAACAACGACCTCAAGGACCTGCGCAACCAGGTTTATTTCCTGACCGAAGGGCGCGACGATGCCTTTGCCGAATCGATGGGCGTTGCCCACATTGGCGACACGCTGGCCGCCGCCCAGCGTGCATTTACCGAGTGGACGCAGCAGAGCCAGACCCGCGACAGCCGGGACCTGCTGGACAAATTGAGTTCTGCCTTTTTCAAGCTGCTGGACGAATTGACGATTGCCCGCTCTCGAAAGCACATCCAGAAATTCTATCAGGCCACCCTTGCCGAATTGGGCGGGTTCCCCGAACGAGCCAGGCCGGTTTCGATCTTTGCCGATATCGATCTCAAAAATCGTTTCATGTCTTATGACCGCTTGAACGACGAGATTTCCAAGTACCAGCTTTCGCTCTTTATCCCCGCCAGATATGTTTTGCCCGAATACCGCAGCCGCTATGACGAAACCGAGATCAAAGCCTTTACACAGCTTGACCGTGAGTATTACCTGATCGGTATGATGAAGGTCAACTTTCTCAAGCGCCTGGAAAGCTCGGTCCACTCGTTTGCGATCACGATGGATCGCACCATCGACAAGATCGAAGCGCTGATCGCCCGGATCAAGCGGTTCAAGCAGTTTCGCGATGAAAACCCCGAGCTGGATTTTGATGATCTACTGGTCGAGGATGTGGACGACGAAGAATTGCAGATGGCACTCCAGGTTGGCAAAAGCCTGGTCTACAACATGGCCCACCTGGACGTGGATCGCTGGCTGGAAGATTTGGAGCAAGACAAAGAGCAGCTCAGCATCTTGTACAGCTCGGCCTGCCAGGTCACGCCGGAGCGCGACGCCAAGCTGGCCGAACTCAAACGGTTGATCGCTACCAAGGTGCAGCAGCCGACAACCAACAACCTCGGGCGGCCCAACCGCAAGGTGCTGGTTTTCACCGCCTTTGCTGACACGGCCGTGTATCTGTACGACGCGCTCAAGGCGTGGGCCAGCGAAGAGCTGGGCATTCACCTGGCGCTGGTCACGGGTGGCTCGATCGAGAATAGAACCACATTCGGCCAGAACAGGTTCGAGCTGGACTTTCGCGAAAAGTGATCTGACTTGAGCATTCTGCATTTTCCAGATAAGATGTGTCCCATGTTCACACATTTTGCCTGG
>JAFGEY010000062.1 GCA_016931365.1 Anaerolineae bacterium | reverse complement strand
GCGCAGCCGGTCGATCTCTTCGTTGATCGAGGCGTCTTTTTCGATGTACAGGTCGTGCTTGGGCACGTAGGCTTCGGGCTGGTAATAGTCGTAATAGCTGACGAAATAGGCGACGGCGTTGTTGGGAAAAAAGTCTTTGAACTCGGCATAGAGCTGTGCGGCCAGCGTCTTGTTGTGGGCCAGGACCAGGGTCGGCTTTTGTACCTGCTCGATCACCGAGGCGATGGCAAAGGTCTTGCCGGTGCCGGTTGCGCCGAGCAGCGTTTGGTGCTTGAATCCCTTGTTGAGCCCGTCGACCAGTTGCTCGATGGCCTGAGGCTGGTCGCCGGTCGGTTGAAAGTCCGAGACGAGTTGAAACTGGGGCATTGACGGCGCCTCCTTGAAAACGGGGTGCAAATGGGTTTTCGAGTGCTGATTATACACGTTCCGCGCGGTTTTGTCCAAGTGTACATGGCGCGCAAGAGAAAAGATGTGACAGGGGGACAAGTTGATTTGACGGCGCAAGGCCGAGTGTGTATAATAACACTCGTTTGCGGGAGTGGCGCAATGGTAGCGCAACAGCCTTCCAAGCTGTCTGTTGCGGGTTCAAATCCCGTCTCCCGCTTTTTCTTCAATTTTTAAGGTGCGTTTTGTGGACAAACAATCCAATGATGGCAAGTGGATCGTCCAGTCTTGACTTGCTCCGGTTTTTCGTCCTATCCTTATCGTGCTAATTCCTGGCGAATCGTGGCAATGATCTCTTGTTGAAACGCGGAAAAGTCTGGTTCCGCGTTTTTTGTTTTACCCAAACCCTCGATTTGCGTTTGAAATTCGTGAGCGCTCAAGACGCCATAGACCTGGTCTGTGATCAGCGTATTTTCGTGCATCAGGTTCATCGAGATGGCCTTAACCTGTGCAAAGTTCGTCGCCTGTCCCAATGCATAGAGCGCGTGTCCATGCCGCAAGGCATGGGGGCGTTTGTAGAGGACACCGGTCAGATCGCAAATTTGTTTTAGCTCTTTACGAAAGCGACTGCTGCGCGTGGGTGTGGCCGGCTGGCTTCATGCACCCAGGGACAGCAGTCGTGGGAGTGGAAAGACAAGAACCGCAGCGTGTTCACCTGGTATCTGCTGGAAGCGCTGGCCGGCAAGGTCGATTTTGATCAAAAGGGGTTTGTCACCGTCGCCGACGCCAGCCGCTATGTGACGGATGGGGTCAAGACGTGGGCGGCGAACGAGGGTGTGCCACAGACACCGACCTTGCAGTACATGGTGGCAGGAGACATTGTCCTTTGCAAATACAAGGGGTAACAGACCAATGACACACATCGTTTTCCCTTCCTCTGCCACTGAACAAGGCTTTGCCTTTGAAGACCTCATTCTCAGACACTATCACAAGTCAGGCCAATGCCAGGTGCGCGAATGGTCGAGCTATATGCATGGCCGGTCGGGACGCTGGTGGCAGTGCGATGGGGTTGTTGAGGACGATCAAGGGCGTTATCTGATCGAGGCCAAGTTCTTTGCCGACCGCCCGGCCACCGTGCGCGATGTCAACCCCGGCCGGCGGCAGGCGGCGGCGCGAGACCTGGACTGCACAGGAATTCGCTATATCTCGCTCAATGGTTTTGCGGACGACCTGCTCGATGGGCCGCGCGGCAATCTGGATACACAGTTTCTCACCTGGAGCGACCTGCGCGGCGATGTGCTGTCGGGTGTAAAGCGCTATGCTTCGGCGCTGCTGGACGAGTTCGACCTGACCGAGACGCAGGCTGCCGCACCGACCGGCGCAGCCAGGCTGCACTTTGATCCGCTGGCTGCCACTCCCTTTTTGCCTCAATTTGCCGAGTTTGTGGCCGTTCCCGACAGCCTGGAGATGTGGTTGCGGCGCATGCCCTGTTTCCCCTTGCAGCTCGAACAACTGGCCGCCGGCCGCTTTTGGTACGATGCGGCGTCCGAACAGGTGACGCTGATTTCTGAGCGGCTCACCGACCTCAGTTTGCAGGAAGCCTGGGCGATCCAGGACGCACTTTCAGGGTATGCCAATCGCACTTTTAAGGCCATTCGCGCCACGGCTCTGGCATTGGGGCAAATGACCGATGGGCTGATTGATGATGTGCAGGCCGTGTTGCACAAGATGAGCTGGAAAACCGGCCTAGCTGGCGTGCGCAGTTCGTTGCAATTTCTGGAACGATTGGGGTTGGCGCGCAAGTGGATCGATGGCCGCCGGGCGCGGTATGCTCTGTTGCCGCTTGGCAAGGCTTATGTGCTAGGCGGCCCAGATGATGCGCTGTTCAAGGTTATCCTCAAAGACTGGCTGCCTTACCAGGCCGTTTGCAGAGCTATCAGTGAACAGCAGGTGCAGGCCACATCTGACGAAATTTTGGACTATTTCAAGAAACAATACGCGCCCTATGAGCCGTATGCGCACAGCCTGTTTAATCCAAACAAAGCCGAAGGGTTGGTGCGTCTTTATAAACAGTTCGATGGCTCATGATCCTGGTTTCACAGTCGCAAAGAGGCTCATTTGTGGTATAATAGGGTCAGGATCACACGTTTTTTGGAGAAGGCAAAATGACGGTGCTGACTGTACAACTTTCATCCGACGCATACCGGCGGCTGCGCGAAGAAGCGATCCGTCTGGGCAAATCGCCGCAGGACGTGGCGTCTGAATGGCTGGTTGAAAAGTTGAGCCTGGCGGCGGCAGCGCCCGCAGGCGAGCGGGGATTGGCCCGCCAGGCGCTCCGCGAGGCTGGTTTGTTGACCGAACTTGGCCCTCACCTGCGCGAGCGCGCCGACGCGGTGGTCTGCCTGGACGACGTGAGCGCAGCCTTGGGGCGAGCCGGCGGCAAGTCTCTCAGTGAAGTCGTGTTGGAGCAGCGGGGGGCCAAAGGGTGAGTCATTTCTATCTGGATGCCAGCGCCATCGTCAAACGATACAGCCTGGAGAGAGGTAGCGCGTGGATCCGTTCGCTGATCGATCCATCACTTGGGCATACTCTGGTTTTGAGCGAGATCACTCTGGCCGAGGTCGCGGCAGCTTTGGCCATCAAACATCGTCTGCCGGGCGGAATGACCCGGCAAGAACGAGACGACGCCTTGGCGCTTTTTCTGAGTCACTGCCAAAGCGAGTACGAACTGGTCGCCGTCAGCCGGGTGATCGTTGACCTGGCAGTCAGGCTGACGCAAGATCACAAATTGCGCGGTTATGATGCTGTCCAGCTTGCTTCGGCGCTGGTCGTCAATCAGACTTTTACAACCGCCGGGCTTTCTTCACTGACGTTTGTTGCTGCAGACCGCGATTTGTTGGCAGCGGCCCAAGTTGAAGGGTTGAGCTGCGACGATCCTAACCTGCACCCTTGATATTCATCTAGATTCGTAATATATGTAACGTAACATTTTGTATTGCTCTGGCCTCTTGATCTGCAACTCGGCCAGTGTCTCGATCTCAATTTCGCCCAACGGCACACCCCGCGTTCCGGCTTTTTCAAGTCTGCCCCACAGCTTTTGGCCGGCCGGCGATAGGCCGTCCATACCGGCCTCGTTTTGCGCCACAATCTTTTTAGCCATGTCGCTGGCCTGGCGCAGCGCCTCACTCAACCGCTATTTGCCCAGCCAATACTCCGGTACTGTTCCTTGCCATCCTCGTCGGTGTAGCGGCGCGGGATGTGCAGCTCGATGCGTGGCAGCCAGAACAGAAGGAAGACCTTTCCGCGTTTTTTGTTTGATCTGGCTATTTGCGGGCCATTCTACCCGCGCTCGAATCGCTGCGCCGGGATGGTCATGGACGGCCGGTGTGGGCATTGGGAGAACTGGTGTGGTTGATGAGTCTGTTCGTCGCATAAACGCCGCTCTCGATGCAGATTTCAGACGTTCAAGCGCCTTGCCTCCGAAAAGACCCGGGACAAGGCGCTTTTTTCGTGTCGGGCAGGCTGATCGTACACACCAATCGGCAACATTCTTTTGCCCGAAACAACAGCAAATGGTATAATGTTTGTGATCACAAAATACGAAAAAGCTTTGCAGCACATAGGTGATTACATCCACTTTGGCCCAAATGCTGACCGGGCAGCGCAATGTGCAAGCGCCGGCTGGCCCTGGAAATGAACCACTCACGAACGACCAGCTCCCTGCTGCAAGTTTCAAGGTGATGGGGTTGCTCCGGAGGCTCGATGACGACCCACATACAGCAACGCGTCTACGACCTGCTTTGCAGAATGCCCACCGACGGCCTGAATGCCGTCAAGCGACTGTTCTGGACCGAGCTAAACTATGACCGCGCCAACGAGCCGCTCTCCATCCGTGGTTGGCCGGAGCGGGTAGGACAACGGCTCGACGACACGCCGCTGCTCCTGGCCCAACACACCTCGTCTTTTGGCAGCTTTGACATCATCTATGCCCGACTCGCCGCCGATCAGCGCGGCCGAGATCACCTTTCTCTGATCGCCGAACGCCGGGTGATCGACCAACTGCTCCCCAACCATCCCTACGCGCTCTTTGTATTCAGCGATGTGGACGGGCGGCACTGGCATCTGGTCAACGTCAAGGTCGATGCCGGTACGGCGGCCGGCGACGCTGCCGATGGTACGCCGGCCCGCCGCTCTGTTTTCCGGCGCATCTCGGTCGGCCCGTATGAGCGCCTGCGCACGGCCGCCGAGCGCATGGCGATGCTCGACGTGGCCGACCTCGATCCCGAATTATTCGGCATCTCGCCGCTGGCCATCCAGCAGCGACACGACGAGGCATTCGACGTCGAGGCGGTCACCCGGCACTTTTTCACCACTTACCGCCGCGTTTTCGAGCAGGTCGAGGCGAGCCTGGCCGGGCTGGACGGCGACGCGGAGCGACGGCTGTTCACGCAGCGCTTGTTCAACCGCCTGCTCTTTCTGGCCTTTCTGGAGCGCAAGGGCTGGTTGAGCCTGGACGGCGACCCCGATTACTTGCACGCCCTGTGGACGGCGCACCAGGCGGAAAAGAAGCGCGATCCGCAGGCCAATTTCGCGCGCGACCGCCTGCACCTGCTCTTTTTCGCCGGGCTGAACACCACGCACGAGGTCGACGTGATCGGCATCAACCGGGGCGGATTCTTGCAGGGACGCATCGGGCAGGTGCCCTATCTGAACGGTGGGTTGTTTGAAGAGGACGACCTGGATCGCGGCCCCGCACGGGTGCCCGACGCGGTGTGGGAGCCGATTTTCGACGACCTGCTGTACCATTACAATTTCACCGTCACCGAGAGCACGCCGCTCGACATCGAAGTGGCCGTCGATCCCGAGATGCTGGGCAAGATTTTCGAGGAACTGGTCACCGGGCGGCACGAGAGCGGCAGCTATTACACCCCCAAGCCGATCGTGGCCTTTATGGGCCAGGAAGCGCTGCGCGGCTACCTGGAGATGGCCTGCCCGGATGAATCACCCGAGACGATTGCCGCGTTTTGCGCCGAGCATGACGCGGCCAACCTGCGCGATCCCGAGCGCGTGTTGAGTGCGCTGCGCCGGGTCAAAATCTGCGATCCGGCCTGTGGCAGCGGCGCGTACCTGCTGGGCATGTTGCACGAACTGTTCGACCTGCGTGCCGCGCTCTTTAGCGCGCGCCACGTCGACCCGCTGACCGCCTACCAGCGCAAGCTGGAGATCATCCAGAACAACCTCTACGGCGTGGACATCGACCCCTTTGCGATCAACATCGCCCGGCTGCGGCTGTGGCTGTCGCTGATCGTCGAGTTCGAGACGGATGCGCAGCACCCATCCCCCCCGCCGCTGCCCAACCTGGAGTTCAAGATCGAGGTGGGCGACAGCCTGACCGCGCCCGACCCCACCGGCGGCCTGCAGCCCGACATGTTCCGCCAGCAGCAGGTGGCCGAGTTTTTCCGCCTCAAGGGCGAATACCTCCAGGCGCACGGCGGCCCCAAGCTGACCCTGCGCCAAGAGATCGACGCGCTGCGCGGCGAGATCGCCGCCTGGGCTTCCCCCCCTCAATCCCCCCCGCTTGCGGGGGGGACAGCAGGGGGGGCGGGTAGTTTCGACTGGGCGGTCGACTTTGCCGAGGTCTTTGCCCCCCACCCAGCCCCTCCCCCGCGCGCGGGGGAGGGAGGCGATGTACCCATCGCCGGTGGGGGCGGCTTTGACATCGTATTGGCCAATCCCCCCTACGTGCGGCAGGAACTCTTGGGCGGCGACTACAAAGCCCGCCTCAAGTCGCTCTACCCAGAGGTGTACAGCGGCATCGCCGACCTGTACGTCTATTTTTACGCCCGCGCCCTGCAACTGCTCAAGCCGGGCGGCATGCTGGCCTTTATCAGCTCCAACAAGTGGATGCGCGCCGGTTATGGCGAAAAACTGCGCGCGCTGCTGGGTGAGCAGACCGCGTTGCATACGTTGATCGACTTTGGCGATTTGCCCATCTTTGCGGCCACCGCCTATCCGATGATCGTGGTGCTGCGCAACCACAAGCCAGCCAAAGAGCAAGCACTCAAAGCTCTGGCAGTAGATGACCTGGAAGCAGCCGACCATCTGGCAGAGATCGTACCAGAACAAGGATGGCTGCAAGCTCAAGATAGTCTACGTTCCAAAGGCTGGACATTGGTGCGTTCAACCACACTGAGCTTGGTAGAGAAGCTACGGATAAGGGGGATCACATTAGGGAAGCAAGTAGACGGCAGGTTTTATCGAGGGATCGTTACAGGCTCTAATAAGGCTTTTGTAGTTGACCAAACTGTTCGAGATCAGCTATTGTCAACAAATCCAGCCAGCATAGAAATCATCAAACCTTGGATTCGTGGCCGAGACTTGAGACGATGGCAAGTTGAACGCCAAGGCTGGTATTTACTTTATGTACCCTGGGAACTTGAGATCAAAGACTACTCTGCAATTTATGAACATTTGAAGCAGTATGAACAGACGCTGGCCAATCGCCCCGAAGTACAAGAAGGACGATTCCCCTGGTATGCTCTGAGCCGTTATGCTGCTCAATATGTTGATGATTTTGTCAGACCTAAGATTATCTATCCTCACTTCAATACTCGACCCAACTTTTCCTACGACGAGACTGGCGCTTTTAGCAATGACAAAACCTATATCATACCGAACGCATCTCACTATCTTTTAGGTGTTTTGAACTCAAAGATAGTAGAGTTCTTCTTGCGCCAAATATGCCCATCTGTGCAGCAAGGGTACATGGAATTCCGTACCATTTACGTAGAGCAAATTCCTATTCCTACCCCCACCAATGCCCAACGCGCCGCCATTGAAGCCCTGGTGCGCAAGCTGCTCCATGCGCGGGGGCAAGGGCCCAACGTCGCCCAATGGGAGCAGGAATTGAACGCGCTGGTGTACCGGGTCTACGGGTTGGCGGAAGAGGAGATCGAGATTATCGAGTCGCAGACCTGACAGGTTTTCCAAACCTGTCAGGTCTTAAACGTCACGGGGGACAAGATGAAGAAAAAACTATGGCTGTTGCTTATCATTCTTGGTGGCTCTTTTTGGACAATGATCGGCTGC
>JAFGEY010000519.1 GCA_016931365.1 Anaerolineae bacterium | reverse complement strand
CGGTTGAGCAGGCTCATGCGCAGCGAATGCGCGTTGGTCAGGTTGCCGTTGTGAGCGATGCCCAGCGGTCCCAACGCCGTCTCGATCAGATAAGGCTGCGCGTTGCGCAGCAGCGGCGCGCCGGTGGTCGAGTAGCGGGTGTGACCGATGCCGAGGTGGCCGCGCAGGTGGTGCAGGTTTTCCTCCTTGAACACCTGAGCCACCAGGCCGACATCCTTGTGAATTTGTGCTATTCGCCCATCGGAAGTAGCGATGCCGGCGCTTTCCTGCCCGCGATGCTGGAGCGCATAGAGGGCGAAAAAGGTCAACCGCGCGGCCTGCATCTCTGGGGCATAAATGCCAAAAACGCCGCAGGCTTCTCGCGGAGAATCCTCACGAAAAGGATCGTTCATTTCAAACATAGACACCTCGAAATTGTGCGAGTGTGAGCGGGTTGTTGTTAATCTTGCTTCCACCATACCGTGAGCCGCGCGCCCTGCTCCGTGGGTTCGATGTGCCCGCCGTCAATGAGCATGCGAACCACACGCAGGTTGCAAGCGCCACAGTCTTCTTCACCGACTAACCCGCCGTAATAATCGCGCAGTTCGCTTCGCTGGGGCGTGTTGAGCAGCTGTTCGACGCGGCGATACTCTCGCTCGCTGTATGCCGTGTCTGCATACTCGATGCTCATTTGAACCCGATCGGTCAAATCATCGATGGTGATAGTTATCTTTTGGGGTTCATTTTCCAGCACATAATGGAGCAGTTCATCCATCAAGTGAGAAATTCTTTGTCTTTGTTTCAACATGTTAGCGTTTCCGTTCTTCTTTCCAGTTCGTCCACCAGGTGATGATGCCGACCAGCAAGGTTGCGGTCAGGCCGCCGGCGAAGCCATTGTTGTACAGGTTCAGCCCGCCGTGCCAGGAGGCAGTGCGCATGACCAAGGTGAGGTGCAGCACGCCGGCGATGATCCCGACGAGCGGGCCAAAACGCCCGCTGATCGGGGCCAGTGTGGTGCTGAACAACGCTGCCAGCAGCGGCCCCGGCTGGTTGGGCTGCCAGATCATCAATCGGCTGCCCAGATAAACGCCCAGCATCAACGGCAAGACATTCAAGATATGTTTACCGAACGCGGCAAAGCCGATCATCGTCAGCACGCCGCCTACCGTCGGCCCGTTGAACACGCCGCCGACCAGCCAGATGTACAGCCAGCCGATCAGCCCGACCAGGCCCATGTTGATCCACGTTATCCCTGCGCCATACGACTCGACGAAATCGGTGGGCAGCGTGCCCTCTTCGCGGACAAGGTCGCGCAGGTCGGTCCAGCGACGGGTCAAAAATGTGCCAACCGCCAGCATTGACAGCGCATAAAGTAGCAAAAAAAGGCTCATCATATCGCTGTGCTGCTCTGACCAAAGCCCGGCCAATACAATCTTTGATCCCGCGCCTTCCAGCAGCGAGACCACGAACAATCCCAGGAACCCACAGGTCAGCCCGACGTTGTAGATGTTGAGGCCCTGGTGCAGGCGCAGCATGTACACGGCCAATGGCGGCAGGACAAACCCGGCGGCCAGGCCAAAAAGGATGCCGGCCGGCACGCCCCAGCCCAAACTATAGGCAATGGTTGTGACCAGCGGGGCCAAGGCCGTGCCAAAGAGGGCAACAATGATGTAACTCTTGAACGGGCGTCGAACCACGCGGCTGAACAAGACGACGCCGAGAATTACTGGCCAGATGCTCCACACGTTCTTGCCAAATAGTCCGAAACCGGCCATGGTGAATACCGCGGCGACCGTCGGTCCGGAGAGCAAGACGCCGTTGGCGTAGCTCAAAAGCAGTCCAGACAGACCCACTACCCCGGCGTTGACCAGCGCCGCACCGACGCCGCCGATGACCAGATAATCGCTGAGCAGCAGGCCGGGGCTGGCCCAAATGTCGAGCAGGCCGCGCCAGATCGCCGACGGTGACTCGATCGCCAGCCCCAGCACGATCAAGACCAGCATATACCCTGACAGCAAGGCCAGCCAGCCGCGTTGTCTCAAAGGGCGTTCTGTTCCGGTCATCCCTGGATTTGATTGGCTCATCCTCGTTTCACCAGTTCGCGATCGGCGGCCAGCAGCGCGTCGACGTTGGCCTGTTGCATCTGCCTGACCTTGTCTTTCAACCCCAGGATTTTGGCCGCCAGCAGGGCCGCACCCTCCGGCTCCAATACCAGCGCCGGCGCGACGCCAGAGGGCATGCGCAGCGACGAGTACACGTCGGCGCCGCCAAATGCCTCTGAATAGGGCGGGCAAGCGATCACCGGCGCGCTCACGTTGGCATCGACCATGCCGCTGAGCGCATTGCTGCGCCCGGCGACGGTCACATAGACGTCGACCTTGCCGCTGGCCTCGTATTGCGCCAGCATGTCGAGCAGATAAGCCGCGCTCTTGTGCGCCGAGGCGACGCGACATTCGCAGGCGATGCCAAATTTGTCCAGCGCGGCGGTGATGCGGTTCACAAAGGGCAGATCGGATTTGGATCCCGTCAAAATGACGACGATGGACATTGTCAAGCTCCCTGGAATTACAAATTATACTGTTCGCGCCAGGTTCGATCGGCCAAAACCACCGAGGTTTCGACCTGCCGCTCTGGAATCGACCAATAAATGCGCAAGAGCCGCTCTTTTTCCTCCTGCGTGACCAGCTCAAAACCGTATTTCTGGTAGAAACGAATTGCCCACGTCGCCGCCGCCCACGTTCCGATCAGCACCGGTCGTCCGGCCAGGTTGAGCAAGTGCGTCAGCAGCTTGCCGCCGATGCCCTGCCCGCGCCGCGCCGTGCGCACGTAGGCGTGACGGATCAGGGTTACCGCAGGGTCGTTGCTTCCACCGTCAACGTCTTGAATGCCCATTACACCGATCAATTCGCCGCCGTCCTTATAGCCCCAGAAGACTACTCCGGCGTCGATCTCGTGCCCAAGTTTTGCTTGGGACATATAAGGTTCTGCCCAACGATCTACCGGGATAACGCCTTTGTAGGCAGTCGCCGCGTCGTTGATGATCTCGTAAATGGTTTCAAAATCGGTGTCGGTGCAAAGACGAATCACAGCGCAAGCTCCCTCAGTCGATCGCTAACCGGGTATGCGGCTGGCGCAAAGGCCCTGTCGGTCAGCCTTTCATAGCAGGCGATATAGCGCTCGCTAACCTGTGCGATCAGGTCGTCGGTGGCCTGGGGCGGCTCGCCGTCGCCGCGATAGCCGCGCTCGGCGTACCACAGGCGCAAAAACTCCTTGTCGAAATTGTCCGGTTCCTGCCCGGCGTCGATGCGCGCCTGGTAGGTGTCGGCGACCCAAAAGCGGCTGCTATCGGGGGTGTGCACCTCGTCGATGAGCATCACCCGTCCGTCGGGGGCGCGGCCAAACTCGTACTTGGTATCGACCAGGATCAGCCCGCCCCGTTGGGCGATTGCCTGGCCGCGCTTGAACACGGCCAGCGCTGCCGCCTGCACCTGCGCCCAGGTATCCGCGTCTAGCAGGCCGCGCTCGACCACCTCGGCGCAGGTGATGCGTTCGTCGTGCTCGCTCGCGCGCCCCTTGGTGGTGGGGGTGACGATCGACTCGGGCAAGAGCTGGTTTTTGGTCAACCCTTCTGGGAAATCGTAGCCGTAAATGTGTCGCTCGCCCAGCGCGTAGCGATACCACAGCGCGGTGCTGGTGACGCCGCTGATATAGCCGCGCACGATCACTTCGACCGGGAACGGCTCGCACTCGACGGCGACGGTGACGTTGGGATCGGGCACGGACAGAACGTGGTTGGCGATAATATCCCGGGTGTTTTCGAACCAAAATGCGCTCAACTGGTTGAGCACCTGCCCCTTGTACGGCACGGCGGTCAGGATGCGGTCAAACGCCGACAGGCGATCGGTGGTGATGAGCACGCGCCTGTCGCCGAGCGTAAACAGATCGCGCACTTTGCCGCTGTAGCGCGGGCCGAACTGCGGCAGATCGGTGCCGACAAAGGCTTTTGGGATCAATGCACGGATCGTGCTTTCAGTCAACATCGGTCGTTCCTTTCACTGTTCGTAAAACGTGATTCGTGAAACGTGTTGCGCAGAGTGTGAGGCGTGAAACGTGACCGCACCTGACGTTTCACGTTTCATGCCTCACGTTTCTTTTGCGTATCGTATCCCATTCTCAAATAACGTTAATCCCCGGTTGGCCTGTTTTCTTTGCGGGTGCTGCTCGGTGCTGATATGGTCTTCGGGGTGCGGCATCAGCCCCAGGACGTTGCCGCGCGCGTTGCATACCCCGGCGATGTCGGCGATCGAGCCGTTAGGGTTGGCGGGATAAGCGGCCTGACTGCCGTCGGCATTGACGTAGGTCAGCGCGATCTGGCCCTGGGCCTGCAACTGCACCAGCGCGTCGTCGTTTGCGGGAATGAAACGGCCCTCGCCGTGCGCGACCGGGCAGTAGATCGATTCAGTCAGCCCTTTGGTGAACACGCACGGGCTGTCCTCGTTCGCTTTCAGCCAGACCCAACGACACTCGAACCGGTTCGAGGCATTGCGGGTGAGGGTGGCGCCCCCCCTTTCATCCCCCCCGCTGCGCAGGGGGGAAATACAAGCCACAGAGCTTCCCCCCCGTTTACGGGGGGGACTGAGGGGGGGTGGACCCGGCAGCCAGCCGCTTTTGACCAACGCTTGAAAGCCATTGCAGATGCCCAGCACCGGCTTGCCGGCGTCGATGAAACGGGCCATCTCGTCCTGAAAAAGCCAGCGCAGGTCGGCGGCCCACAGCCGGCCCGCGCCGAGCGCGTCGCCGTAGGAAAAGCCGCCCGGCAAAATCAGCATTTGAAACCGGTGCAGGCCGGCCGGATCGTCGCGCAGTTGGTTGATGTGGACGATCTCCGCCCACCCGCCGGCGCGCTCGACGGCCCAGGCCGCGTCGTGATCGCGGTTGGTGCCGGTGGCGTGAAGAATGAGTATGTTGGGTTGAGTCATTTACATCACCAAATCAGTTCAAAGG
>JAFGEY010000518.1 GCA_016931365.1 Anaerolineae bacterium | reverse complement strand
TGAACCGATGATCGCCACGTACACCAAAACCGTCTCTACCCTCGCGTCCTGCTCCAAATAATGCAATAGTAGCCCGCCGTAAACAAAGGCTTCAGAATAGCGGTCGATGGTTGAGTCCAGGAATGCGCCAAACTGAGATTCGCGACCCGTGAGACGTGCCAACGTGCCGTCCAACGCGTCAAAGGCGCTGGCACCGAGCAGCAGCCAGCCCCCCAGGGCCAACGCACTGCGTGCCAGCACCATCGCGACGCCGACGTTGAGCAACAGGCCAATACCTGTCAATGTGTTGGGCGTCAGTCCCACGCGCCCCATGAAACGAGCGATGGGCACCAAAATGACCTGACTGCGCCGGCGCAACCACTGTTCGATGCGCACCGAGATTGGCGTCACTGAACCTGGGTTACGGGTCGAGTGTGACATTATGACTCCTTTATGGATTTGGCCACTAGTTGTGCGTAAAAGTCCAGTATTTGTCGTGCTATCCGGGGCCAGTCGTAAGCTATGGCTTTGGTTTGCCCTGCCTGGCCCATGCGACCCCGGCGCGCCGGGTCCTGTAACAGGTCGATGAGCGCCTTGGCCAGCAACTGCGGTATGCGTGGCTGTACCAATAATCCTTGCACCCCTTTGTCCAGCACGCTGCGGTAACCGGTGATATCCGAAGCGACGACGGGCACGCCGGTCGCCATGCCCTCCAGTAGCACGATGCCAAAGCTCTCAAACCCGACCGAAGGGGCACAAAAGACGTCCGTGCTGTGATAGTAGCGCACCAACTCATGGTCGCTGGCAGGGCCGATAAAGTGCACGCCGCGGATGCCATGTTTGCGGGCATACAGCACATAGGGCCGCTTTTGACGCTTGGTAAAGGCGCCGACGACTAGTAAACGTGCGTCGGGCACGATCTCCCGCACCCACGGCCAGGCCCGCAACAAGTACTTGAATCCCTTGCGGTACTCTAGTCGCCCGACAAACAGCACGGTTGGTCGGCCATCACGGTAGCGCGCAAAGGGACATATGTTTTCGTCGTTGAAACGGGCGACGTCGATGCCGTTGGGGATGATGACATACTCGCCTGGAAAGTACTGGTTGTTAAATTCGCGAGCGGCCTCAGAGACGGCGATGCGCCCGTCTAGGCGCGCAATCCAACGGTGGATAAAAGGCTCGCCCAAAGTGAACAGCGGATTCTTGTCCGAACGGTACTCGTGAAAAGTCGCCACCATGACTGTGTTCGGCGCGAGTTCACGATGCCGCAAAAAGTTTATGGACACCAGCGGGGTCAAGGGGTTATGCAAGTGCACCACGTCAAACTGTTCGTTTTCCAGCAGTTCCTTGATACGGCCCGATGCCTGGAGCGAGAGGCTCACACGGGATTTGGAGCCGCCGGTTGCGACCGTAGTGATGCTGCCCGAGATAGAGAGCACGTCGTCGGGCGCCGTCCGGTCACGGTCGACCGGCGCAATCACGGTCACGTTATGGCCCAGTTGGCGGAACTCTTGGGCCAGATGGGCCACGTGATTGTTCACGCCGCCAGGATAGGAATAATCGTACGGTGAGACCAGTGCGATTTTCACCTAAGGTTGTGCCTCCTTTGTCCTTTCCATGTGGGCTAGTTTTTCTCGGGCCAGTTGCCAGACCGGTGTACTGAGATGCCACTCTTCTGGGTGCTGGCGAATGGCGACTTGCATAAAGTGCAGCGTTTGCTGCAACAGCTCCTGTGTGGCGCCCTTTTTGCCCAGCGCGTGATTGGGATAGATTGGCGGATAAATCTTGACCTGGAGCTTGTCCGCCGCGCGATGGCAGATGCCATAGATCAGCGGCACGTCGGCGCGCACGGCCAGGCGCGCATAGCCGTCGGGCACCCAGGCCGGCGTACCAAAGAAATCCATAATGACGCCCGTGCCGGTCGAGTCGCGGTCGGCGGCTGACAACAAGACCTCGCCTCGTTTGATACGACGGTAGATGTCCAGCAAGGGACCTTGGGTAGAAATGATGTGCAAGCCGTGTGCCGTGCGCAAATTCATCATATAGGTGTGCAGTCGCTGCGGTTCCAAGTGCTCAGCAATGCCAAGCAGAGGATAATCCAACGCGGCCACGGCCTGGATCATCATCTCTATCGGCCCGATGTGGCCCGAGACCACCACCGCGCCGCGTTTCTCCTTCACTGCTTGGTCAATGTGCTCCAGGCCCTCAAAGATGACGCGCTGGTTAATTTCTTGGAGGGGCAAGCGCGGCAGCCGCACCAGGTCGTAATAGGCCAGCAGCCGGTTTTGGAACATCCACTTGGCCAGTTGTGATACACTGCTCGGGTCCGCGTCCGCTCCTAGCACGTGCCGAGCGTTATCTCGCCCGGCTGCGGCCACGGGCGAAAGCCTATAGATCAGGTTACCCAACCCGCGCGCCAGGGCCATGCCCCACCGTTCTGGCAGGTACTGTGCTAGGAACGCGGCCAGGCGAAAGGTAAAATATGTTAACATTGTTTGACTTTTGGCGACCAATAGCCCGTCAGGCGCTGTAGCGCCATGGCGGGCTATTGGTGAAAGGGTTCTGCGCTAGTCGACGGCTTGTAGCGCACCTACCAATTGTTTGGCGGCCGCCTCTTCACCGGCAATGTATTGCTCGACCATCTTGCGTGCCTGGTCGTCTGTGTATTGCTCTGGTGGCGACTTCATAAAGTAGGAAGAGGGAGCCACGATGGCGCCGCTCATCCCCCGGTCCAGGGCTAGCTTGCAGCAGCGGACTGCGTCGATCATCACGCCGGCCGAGTTGGGCGAGTCCACCACTTCCAGCTTGAGTTCCACATTGAGGGGCAGTTCGCCAAAGGTAGTGCCTTCCATACGGATGTGGCACCATTTGCGGTCCTCGAGCCAGGGCACGTAATCGCTAGGGCCGACGTGGATGTTCTTTTCGCCTAGATCGTAATCTAGTTGGCTGGTGACGGCCGAGGTCTTGGAAATCTTTTTGCTCTCTAGCCGTTCGCGCTCCAACATGTTGTAAAAGTCCATATTGCCGCCAAAATTGAGCTGGTAAGTGCGGTCGATGCGCACACCCCGGTCTTGGAACAGGCGGGTCAGGACACGATGCAGGATCGTCGCGCCGACTTGGCTTTTGACGTCGTCACCGATGACGGGCAAGCCGCGTTCGGCGAAGCGTTGTTGCCAGTAGGCCTCGCGGGCGATGAACACGGGGATGCCGTTGACAAAGCCGCAACCGGCATCCAGTATTTGCTCCACGTACCATTTGGTGGCCATCTCGCTGCCCACCGGCAAAAAGTTGATCACCACGTCCGTTTTGGTCTCTTGGAGGATCTTGACAATGTCTGCCGTGGGGCCAGGGGCTTTGGTGATGACCTGTTTCAGATATTTGGCCAAGCCGTCGTGAGTCATGCCACGGCTGACCTTTACACCTATATGGGGCACATCGACGAATTGGGGCGTGTTGTTCGGCCCGGAGAAAATCGCTTCCGACAGGTCCTTGCCCACCTTTTCGATATCGATGTCAAAGGCGGCGGTGATCTCGATATCGCTGATGTGATAGCCGCCGATGCGTGGGTGCATCAACCCTGGCACAAAAGCATCGTCGGGCGCGTCTTTGTAGAACTGGAGCCCTTGTACCAGTGCTGCCGCACAGTTACCAATACCAATGATTGCCACACGAACTTTATCTTTTGCCATCTTGACTCCTT
>JAFGEY010000517.1 GCA_016931365.1 Anaerolineae bacterium | reverse complement strand
TCGCCGGTCAGGTCGCGCTGGACGAGGCCGGGTACATCCTCACCGACGACTACCAGCGCACCAATGTGCCCGGCGTGTTCGCCGCCGGTGATGTGCAGAATCCCGACTTTCGCCAATGCGTCGTCGCCGCCGGATCGGGGGCGATGGCGGCAATCCAGGCCGACCGGTTTTTGAGTGAACACGGAACAAACTAGACGTATATTTTCATAATAAACCAGGTTTTTGTCAAAAACCTGGTTTATTTCGCAAGGAGCGCAAAATGTCTGTAAACGCAACCTTGAAATGGACGGACGGCCTGCAATTTGTCGGCCGCGCGGGCGATGGCCCCGCCGTTGTCCTCGACGACCATGAGGGCGGCAGCGGCGTATCGCCGATGGAGTTGGTGCTGCTGGGCCTGGGCGGCTGCACGGCGATGGATGTGATCAGCATCTTGCAGAAAAAGCGCGCCCACGTCACAGGCTTTGAAATCAACCTGAACGGCGAGCGCGCCGAGGAACATCCCAAGCGCTATACCAGCATCCATTTGGAGTACGTCGTTTACGGCAGAAACATCAAGCCAAACGATGTAGAGCGTTCGATCCAGCTCTCGGAAGAAAAATATTGCGGCGCGCGGGCGTCGCTCAATGCCAGTTTCAGCAGCTCTTTTCGGATCATTGAGGTCGAATAAGGAGGCCAGACATGAACGAGGGACTTGCCCTGATCGGAAAATATCTTCCTTTGCTGATTCCTATTATCCTGCTCCAGTTGGGGTTGATGGTTTTTGCCTTGTACGACCTGATCAAACGGCCTTTTACGCGCGGCCCCAAATGGGTGTGGGTGTTGGTGATCGTGATGGTCAACCTGTTCGGGCCCATCATTTACCTGGTTTTTGGCCGCAAGGAAGACTGATATGGATGCCATTCGCTGCGCCGGATTGAGCAAAAATTATCGGGATGTGCAAGCGCTCAAGCCGCTCGATCTGACCGTCGAGGCCGGGTCTATTTTCGGCTTTTTGGGGCGCAACGGCGCCGGCAAGACCACCACTATGCGCCTGCTCGCCGGCCTGGCCAGGCCGACATCCGGTTCGGCCTGGATCATGGACATAGAGGCCACTCAGGCCGACAGCACGGCACGGCAGCAGTTCGGCTACCTGCCCCAGGACCCCACTTTCTACAACTGGATGACGCCGCGTGAGTACCTCCATTATGTGGCTGCGCTGTTTCAGATGGACGCGGCTGAACGCCAGCAGCGGGTAGACGAGATGCTGGAGCTGGCCGGGCTAAAGGACGCGGCCAAGCGGCACATCGGCGGCTTTTCCGGCGGCATGCACCAGCGTTTGGGCATCGCCCAGGCGTTCATCCACCGCCCGCCGGTGCTGCTGTTGGATGAGCCGACCAGTTCCCTCGACCCGGCCGGCCGCTACGAGGTGCTGGAAATGATCGCCGGGCTGCGCGGGCAGGTGACGGTGTTCCTGTCCAGCCACATCCTTTCCGACATCGAGCGGGTCTGCGACACGGTGGGCATCATCCATCAGGGGCAACTGCTGCTGGTGGCCAAGCGTGACGAACTGCTGGCCCGTTATGCCACCAACGTCATTGCGCTGCAAGTTGAACGGGAGAGCCTGCCCGCGCTGGATGGATTTGTTGCCCAAGTGCAAGCGCAGCCGTGGGTGGTCGGAACGACGATCAATGAAGACGAACTGCGTATCTCGGTGAGCGATCCGGCGACGAGCAAGCAGGCGCTCTGGCCGTTGGTGGCCGAGCACGGCCTGGCGCTGTCGCGTTATGAGTGGATTCACCCTTCGCTGGAAGAGATTTTTTTGGCCCTCAGCCAATCGTGAGGCAAAGTTATGATCCTCTTTGCGTATATTCTCGCTATATCGTTGATGATCGTCTTGCCTATCGTCCTGGCGGCGCTGGCTCGCCGCCGATTGGGCGCGCCCTGGTGGCTGTTTTGCGTCGGCATGGCCACCTTTGTCATTTCACAGATTTATCACCTGCCGCTCAACGATTGGCTGACCGACCTGGGCGTTCTGAAACAGCCAACTCCAGATTCACCATTGTCGATCCAGACTGTGCTGCTGCTGGGCCTGTCGGCCGGGGTGTGCGAATCGCTGGCGCGGGCGGCCGGGTACTGGCTGCTGTTCCGCGCGACCTCAACGAGGTCGACGAACTCGCAGAGTTTGTCAAACTCTGCGAGTTTGAGACGTTGGGACAGTGCAGTGATGGTGGGGCTGGGCCACGGTGGCATCGAGGCCATGATCTTTGCCGTCATTATGGCTGCCAGCATTACCTCGCTGTGGCAGGTGCGCGGACAAGACCTGTCGCTCCTGAATTTGCCCGCCGGCCAACTGGCGGTCCTCAAACAGCAGTTGGACGCCTTTTTGTCCTCGCCCTTTCAGGCTATCTTGCCCTTGATTGAGCGATTCATCGCCATGCTTGTCCACGTCACCCTGTCGGTGGCGGTCTGGCTGGCGTTCAAGCGCCGCAATCCGCTTTACTTTGTGGCGGCAGTGCTGTATCACTCGACTGTTGACGCGCTGGCCGTTTATCTGGCGCAGTCCATCACGAGCGCCTGGGCCATTGAGGGCATTTTGTTTGCTCTGGCCCTGCCTGGCCTGGCCTGGGCCTGGTGGCAAGGGAGAGAAACGCGCCAATCGGTCAGGCCGGTTATGGCCTGGCCGGCCGAGTGGAAGTTGTTTGGCCTCAGTTTTGGCAAGGAAATGATCCAGCAGTGGCGCTCGCGGCGTGCGCTGGTGGTGGGTGTGGTGTTCCTGATCTTTGGCATGGGATCGCCGCTGCTGGCCAAGTTTACGCCCGAAATACTGCGCGCCGTCCCCGGTGCGGAGCAGTTTTCCGGCCTGATCCCCACGCCGACGACGGCCGATTCGATGGCGCAGTACATCAAAAACATCACCCAGTTTGGCTTTATCCTGGCCGTGCTGCTGGGAATGGGGGCAGTCGCCGGGGAAAAGGAGCGGGGCACCACCGCATTGATTATGAGCAAGCCGCTGCCGCGTTGGGCATTTATCTTGAGCAAGTTCGTGGCTCAGGCGGTGGTCTATGGGCTGGCTTTTGCGCTGGCGGCGCTGGGCGCCTTTTATTACACCAGTGTGCTCTTTGATCCGTTCAAGTTCGGCCCGTTCATGTTCGGCAACCTGCTGCTGTGGGTGTGGATGCTCACCTTTGCCGCCGTGACCTTGTTGGGGAGCGCCATCGCCAACTCGACCGGCGTGGCCGCCGGGATCGGCTTTGGCGGGGCGGTGGTGCTGTTGTTGGCCGGCGCCATTCCGCTTTATGGCACGTTAGCTCCGGCCGGGTTGGTGGGCTGGGCCAGCACGTTGGGGTTGAATATGTCGATCGCGGCGAACGGCGGCGCGCTGGCCGCCGGCGTGGTGTGGATCGTGGTTTGTCTGATCGTCTCGGTCGCGGTGTTTGAGACGCAGGAATTATAACTGTTTACCCTTACGAAGGTTCCTTCGCAAGGGTGGCCTCAAGGCCTGCCCCTACGCCAATGTCTTGCGATATACGCGGTGCACTTTGTGAGGTTGGCCGCCTAGAGTGTGTGCGTCGGCCAGCATGCGTACCACGAAATCGGCCATCTGCACCATTTCCCCTTGCACGAACTGCCCTCCGATCAGCGCATCGTACAAGGCTTTGTACATGACGACGTTGCCGCCCATGCCGCGATATTCCTCCAGGATGCCCATACCGTTGACGTCAACCTGGGTGGTGCGTTTCATCTCGCGCAAAAGGTAATACCAGCCCAGCGGAAACAGCCGCCCCCGGCATTTTTGGACTGCTTTGCCGATGTTAAGAAAAGCCAATAAAAACCCAACAATTTTTTCGTCTTTGACGATGATCTTGGCCATCTCTGGCCGGAGAAGTTGCAGCATCTGCACGGCGGCAACAGCGCCTTCTTCAGGCGTCACCGGCACATACTCCCAGTTCTCGACGAACGTGTCATTGTAAGCGGCGATGACGGCCGGAACGATGGCCTTCAATTCGGCCTTGGATTTAAACTTTTTGACCTGCAGCCCCCGGCGCTGTTCCACTTGTTCGGCCAGGCGAAGGACCCGTTCGGGCATTTCGAACGTCGCTACTTGAATCAGAAACGAAGTAAAGTCCACTTCTTTTTCCAGGCCGCTGTTTTCGACCAACCGGCAGTAATAGTCATAGTTGTAGGGGATGCTCATGGCCGGTAAATAGTCAAAACCCTTTTGCAGCATCCCGTACCCTTCAAAGACGTTGAACCCTTTGGGGCCGATTATGCGTTCCAACCCGCGCTGCCGGCACCAGTCGAAAGCCGCGCCGAACAGCCCGTCGGCCACGCTTTGATCGTTGATAGTGTCAAACAAGTAGAAAAAGCCGCATTTTTTCTGATGATAGGTGTTGTAATTGCGGTTTTCCATGACCACGATCCGCCCGACGACCTCGTTGCCTTCTTGGGCCAGGAAAAAATCGGCATCAGAGTGCAAGAAGAAGGGATTGCGCCGGCGGTCAACCTGTTTGTATGCATCAGAGAGCATGGGCGGCACCCAGTAGGGCGAATCCCGGTACAGATCGAACTGAAAACGCACAAACCGGCGCGCGTCCTGCCGCCGGCTTGTGTCGATCTTGGATATTTGCACCATCCTCTTCTCCTTGTCAGGTTTCAGGCAAAAAAGCTCAATCCCATCGCCCCGGGGCCGCCGTGCGTGACAATCGCCGGCACCAGGTCCATCACCAGCACCCGCACGTCGCCAAACACCCCGCCGATCTCCAGTGCCAGCTCTTGCGCTACATCCGGCGCAGCGGCATGCATCACCGAGAACAGCGGGTCGCGATCGCGGGGCGCCAACTCTTCCGCCAGGTCCATAATGTGCTTGAGCGCGCGCTTGCGCGTCCGCTCGTTGGTCAGCGGCTCGATCTGACCACCCTGGATGGTCAAAATGGGCCGAATTTGCAGCAGGTTACCCAGCAGCGCCTTGGCCCCGCCAATGCGCCCGCCGCGCTGGAGATATTCCAGCGTATCGACGGTAAAATAAATGCGCATACGCGCTTTCATATCCTCCAGCCGATCCCAGATCGTGTCTGCGTCGAGGCCTTCGGCGGCCCACTCGGCGGCACGGATCACCATCCAGGCCAGCGCCCCGCCGATCGTTTCAGTATCCATCACCCGAATATCGGCCTGGGGAAATTCGCCTTGGGCCACCGTCGCCGAGCGCACCGTGCCGCTTAGTTTGGCAGAGGGGTGGATGCACAAGATCGGCTCACCGGTGGCTACGAACCGCTCAAAATGAGGACGGAACAACTCGGGCGGCGGTGCGGCCGTGCGCGGCAACTCGGTCGAAGCCAGCAGCTTGTCCATAAACATCTTGGAGTCCATCTCTATGCACTCGTAATAGGACTCTTGGCCAAAGTTGATCACCTGGGGAATGACGGGGATGTCGTATTTTTGGGCTATGTCTTGGGGCAAACCCGATGTGGTATCGGTGATAATGCGAACCATTTCTCACTCCTTCAGTTGTCCCAAATCCTGATAGTTAAACACACACCGGTCGGCCAAGTTGCACGTTTGAGCAGGCTCAAAAATGAAACCCCAAGGACGATGCCTTGGGGTTTCTCAAGCGACAGCTCAAATTTGCTAGATCCACCCGCCTATCGTGGACAGGCTCTCATAGTTGCTCATCAGCAGATTAAAGTGCGTGCGCTCGGCGGCGGCCAGGTATCCATACATCTGCCGGGCGTTGAGGTCATCGGCCATCTTGGCCATCTTGGCGTACAATTCATAGCTGTCATTCTCGATCTGGAGCGCAAAAGCCAGCGCTTCCAACTCGTTCGAGTCAGCGGCGACGGCCTTTTCAAACGCCTCTTTGCCCTGGGGAAAAAGCGGCGACTCGAGATCGACGCCCTGAGCCACCAGGTCAATCGGCAACCAATCCTTACCCTCAGCCAGCGCGGCGATCTGCCGCTCGATCATCTCGGCATGTTTCACCTCGTCGTCGGCCAGCGAAGCAAACATGCTCTTGCCCTTGAGATCGACGGTGCGCTCTGCCGCTTGCAGGTAAAAGGCCCGGCCGTCCTGCTCCAGTTTCAGTGCTTTCTTGAGCACATTCAATGCGTCATTACCCATTGATTTAGACCCTCCGAATCAATCAGACTGCTGACCACCGACAGCAGACCGCCACCATCCAAAGCCTGCGGCGGTCGGCGGTCGGTTGTCGTTACTTGCCCAGCGTGCAGATCGCGCCGGGACGCTTGACGCGCAAGACCAGGCTTTCCAGCACCCGGAAGCGATGGTTCATCTCTTCGTTGCCCAGATAGGCTGTGACCAGGTCTTGCCCAATCACCAGGTCCATATTCTGCTTGCCGACGGCGACCACCAGCCCTTGCTCGGCTTTGAGGAACGGTGACTGGAACAGGCCCGCCTCGGCCACATCGGCAATCAATTTGGACACCAATCGCCCCATCCCGCGCGCCACACGCTGTGTTTTGGCGTACAACGCCGGGCTGAGCACCACCGCATACGGTCCAAACAGGTTTTCGGTGACCAGAGCCTCGGCCGCCGCGACCACGTCGCTCAAGACGCTCTCCGGCTCGTTCCAATCGCTCAATACAACATGTTTGCTGCCCTTGGCGCTCATCAGGCCATTCAAGATCATCTGATCTTCAGCCTTGGCGCACGCCACCGCCGCCATCGCCGCTGGGCCGAGTTCGATGCCCACACCTTGTGCCTGGGCTGCTTTGATGTCCAGCGCAGAGAGCAGAAAATCCTGCTGGATCATCTGCATGGTCAAAAAATCGCGTTTGGTCACTTGCGCCGCGCCCTCGGCCGCGCCGACGCCAAAGATGGGCACCGTCTGCACGCCGACGCCCAACGGCCCGGTCAGATCGATGAACCGGCGTCCGACCAGCAGTTTTTGGGCGACGTGAACGACGACATGGTCGACGGCTTTCCAACCTTCTTCGCCAAAAGGAGCGCCTTCTCGCATTAGAAAATCTGACATTGTTTAACCTCCTTTGTTTTCAACTAGCCTTTTTTGATCAAGCTACCCACCGTCCACTTGCCCAGCGGGTTTTTGTCTTCCGGCGGTGGAGGCGCAGGTTCAACGCCCGGTTCGGCGGCCTGGGTCTCCTGAGCCTCGGCCTCTGAGGCCGCAACGCCTTCGAGCATTTCCTCGACCTGCTCGGCCAGGAACGTTTCCTGGTTGATCATCTGCTTGACCTCGATCTTGAGGCCCTTGTGCTCGGCCAGCTCGTCTTCCTCGAGCAGTGCCTCAAAGCGCGACTTGGCCGCTTGCGTCAGATCGAGATTGTTCTTGAGTGCGTCCCCCAGATCGCCCGACTTGGCCAGCCTGGGCGGCACAAACTGCGGCATGTGCCCGGCCTCGGCCATGCTTTCGGCCAAGTGCGACAGATGTTTCATGTGGCGCATGGCGGTCAGTTCCAGTTCGCTGCTTACCGAAGCGTCATCCTCAAAGACAAAGGCGTCGCGCAAATGCTGGAGCATCAATTTGTACTCGTCGCTCATCTCGCCTTGCAGCCGGCCGAGCATCCGGGTCGAAAACTCGCCGGTGTCGGTGAAACAGTGCGGCGCGTCGGCGGCTTTACCCAGTTTTTCGAGCATTTTGGCAAAACGCTGGCTGTGAACCTCGGACTCGATGCTCTGTTGCATCAACACGCGCTTGATCTCGGGATCGTCGACCATGGCGGCCTGCCTGGCATACTCGACGATCAGGTTGTTCTCCCAGGCGATGTAGGAGCGCAGCAGCGTAGCGTTCGACGTCGGATCGTGGGGGTAGATGCTGGGGACCATCTCCGGCTCGGCGCCCAGTTCGCCGAGCACATCGCCCAGCCAGTCCATGTGCCACATCTCCTCGCGCGCCATCGCCAGCAGCATCGAGCCAAAGGGCGTGTCCTCACCCTCCTGATAGGCGTGCGTCAGGTAGCGGATCACCGAGATGTGTTCGTCGGCCAGGTCTTTGTTGAGCATATCAATCAGCGCTTGTCTTTCCAAGTGAACGTCCTCCTTTCCGAAAAATTAATCTAAAACTCTTTTATATATCGCTTCGTATTGTGGAACGATGTTGTGATAATCGAAATTTTGGATCGCGTGTTGACGCGCAGTTTCGGCAAACCGCTTTTGCACCGTGCAGTCAGAGAGCAGCTTGATCGCGTAATCGGCCATCTTGTCCACGTCGCCCAAAGGCGCGAGATAACCGGTCTCGCCGTGTTTGACCACTTCGGGAATACCGCCGACGTCGCTGGCGACGACCGGCACGCCGCTGGCCATCGCTTCCAGCGCCACCAGGCCAAAGCTCTCGGTTTCGCTGGGCAGCAAAAAGAGGTCGGCAGCTTGCAAATAGGGCGCTACCTGATCGACCACGCCGACAAAATTGACCCGATCCAGCACGCCCAGGTCTTGCGCGGCCTGCATGGCCTTGCTTTGATCCGGCCCGTCGCCGATCAGCACCAGGCGTGCGTCCAGTTCGGCAGCGACCAGCGCAAACACCTTGACCACGTCAAGCACACGCTTGACCGGACGGAAATTGGAAATGTGCATCAGCGTTACCTGCTGTTCGCGTTGTTTCGGGCCGATGCAGGGCGGGATGGGCCGGTTATGGCGCACCGGATCGATGAAATTATAGATCACATCGATCTCTTTTTCAACTGTGAATTCTTGATAGGTCGCATCTTTCAAGTAATGAGACACCGCCGTTACCGCGTCGGAGGCGTTGATCGCCATTTCCGTGACCGGTTTGAAAGAGGGGTTGTTGCCGACCAGGGTCACGTCGGTGCCGTGCAGGGTGGT
>JAFGEY010000516.1 GCA_016931365.1 Anaerolineae bacterium | reverse complement strand
GTGCTCCTTGCGCGCTTTTGTCTCTTCCCATGGAGACGTTTGAGGAAACAGCGCATTCAGCTTGCTGAATATGGGGAAAAATTCCTGGTCAGTGTAATACTCTTCTCCGCGTTCTCTGGGCATGTAAAGTCCTTTCAGAATTATGAATGGATAATCTGCTGCGCAGGCTTGTCTTCCCGATCACCGTGCGAAGCTATGTGATCTTGCCTACGGGGGCAGCATAGATGGCGAACTCGTCCACGCCGTCCACCCCCAGGACGGCATCCATCTTGAGCTGGTCATACGCGCCGATGGCGCACGTTCCCGCGCCGATGGCTTCACTGGCCAGGTAGAGGTTCTGGCAGAGGTGGCCGGCGTACATGGCGATGATCTTGGGGGCGAGAAAGGTGTAGCGCCATTCCGTGCGATAGGGAATGACCGTCCAGATAAAGACGACCGCGCTGTCCCGCACATACTGCCCGTTGCACGCCTGGTCCACCTCGTCTACCAGACCGATGTCCTGGCGCAGGAAGCACAGCTTGTGCTCCAGGGGCAGGTAACGGTACAATCCCGGTTCGAGTCCTGCAACCCGGTTGACCATGAGGTAGGTCTCGAAGGAGTGACGTGCGCCGCCGGAAGGGACGGTGCGCAGCGAGGCTGCGTTCTCGGCAAAGACTTTGCTGACGCCTTGGGTGGCCCACAAGAGAAAAGCCAACTCATCCAGGGTCAGCGGCTCTCCGGCGAACTGCCGGCGGCTCCGGCGACGGCGGATCGCTTCCACCAGCGGCATCTCGCCAAGCGCCAGGTTTTCGGAGGCGGTCAGGTCGATCAATGTCGCGCCTTCCGAATAAGGCTTCTCAGGCGGAAGAGGTGAGATGCCTTTTCTCTGGTCTGTCTCGATCTGTTTCCATTCCTCCCAGCGGTCGGATTTGAGGGATCGGCGATTGGATTCTGTTGACTCTATATTTTGCTCCTTATCCATTATGTTGTTTCTCCTGTTGCATTTTTCAGCCGGGCAGTCGAACCAGGTTGTATCCCCGCTTCCGGCAGTGTTCCTGTAGTTCCTCGTTAGCCGTCTCGAACTGTTCCTGGTTCGGTGCGCCCAGGATGTCGAAAAAGATCGGCGTCTCCTTCGAAGGCGACCTGGCGACGAGCACGTCCAATGCGCCCAGAGCCTCGCGCATAGTCTCGCCGGCCTGCAAGTCAACCCAATGATAGATGGCTGCTCTTGCTGGCAACCCTTGGTTGCACGACAATCCGCTCATGTCGAGACTGGCGATAAAGCCGGCCATCGCATCGGGCATCGGCTCCGTCTGGCCATGAAAAAACTCCCGCAAGGCAGCCTCGGCATACGGCGACAGACCATGCTGGCTCCAGTCTGTCTCAGGATGCAGACCAAAGTCGCTTTCCAAGAGCCAACGCTGGATCATCTCTCTGAATTCTTCTTTCCGGGCGCTCGATGCTGTGACGGCCCGGGCGATTTGGGGATCGGACAGGAAACGGTCGGCTCGCTCGTCGAGCCCGCTTTGCCCGTTGAGCACCCATTCCCAGCACTGCTCCGGCGTCCATCCCCCGAATCCAGGCGTATCGCCGAACGTCGGCGGCCGGGCACGCCGGCAGGGGCGGCAGAGGAGCACCATACGGTCAGGGTTGTGCCACTCGTCGTAGATCATGTTGGCGATCTGGACGTCCACGCGGCTGCCGCACTTGCGGCACCGGCGGCCGTCGCGCTCACGGACGGCCTGGTTGATTGCTCTATGCTCGCTCCCGGTCAGAGTGACGTGCACGATCGGGACATCGCCCGCTGCCCGGAGGCGATCCGCTTCGGCATCGACCTCGCCCGGCGTGGTGTCACTCGCTTTCCAAATAAGCCGGTGACCAATGTGAATGGTCGCTTCCATTTTCCTGTTCTCGTTCCTTCGCCCCTCGGATGGCATTGCGGAAGCTATGCCGGCGCTCCAGGTTTATGGATATCTTCCCGTGATTCAAGCGCGACCAGCACTCGTTCGTAAAAGGCATCAGCCTCCTCCGGTGACAGCGCGCGCCATGCTTCCCTGGCCTGCTCAAGCGCGTCCGGCGAACGCGGGCCGGGCCAGGGCAGGGGATGGGCTTCGATCTCTTCCAGAGCGGCTCGCCAATCCCCGCCCGGCTTCCAGATCAGGCGCAGTCCCTCGCCGTTGGGAAAAAGGTATAGCATAAAGCAGTTCCTCAACGAATCTTCCGCTTCGTGCAGGCGGACCATCTTCATCCCCCGACGCAGGTGCGTGCTGGCTTTGTCGAAAGGCGTCGGCAAGCCATAGGCAAGCGCCGCGACGATCTTCATGGCTTTTTCCTCGGTCCTGGGACCACTCGTGTAGAGCAGGAGCAGGTCTACATCTTGGGGGTCCGGCCTGTCGGTCAACACGCTGCCAAAAAGATACAGTTTGAGCGGGCGGATGTAGAACGTGTCTGGATCGAGCGGCATATATGCCGACTGATCCAGGCGTTCACAGATGGTTCGAACCTTGCGCAAGGCGTCACGTCGTTTCATCCTGGCTTCCTCTTTTCTTGTGGGTGTGGCACGTGGTCACGATGCGCCCGAGTCAGCGCTGTCGCCGTCCGGCCAGCAGCTGCCCGAATGCAAGTTATGGTTGTAGATGACGGGGAATTTTAGTCGGTTCACTGTGCTGTCGACGCGGAATTCTGCCTCGTCCGTTCGACGATCCAGCGCTCCAGTTCGGCGCGGTCGATCTGCCACTCTCGCCCGACCTTGCGGGCCGGAAGGGTGCCGTCTTTGAGTAAACGACGCACGGTGAGAGGGTGCAGATGCAAGTATTCGGCGACTTCAGCGACGGTCAGCGTTTCGGGGGTTGGATTCTCGCTCATTTTCTCCTCCATATCAGTGGTTTGTGGCTGTGCGACGAGGCGCACGCGATGTAAACAGTGTACCATTGCCTTGCATTTCTGGCAAAAAGAACGCAAGGGGTCGATGCACAAGTCGCACGTCGAATCGTTTGCCGGCGGGTTGGGAGAAGGCGTCGATGTCGAGAAGGCGGAAATCCGGTTCCGCGCTCACTCGCTGAGGCGAAGGAGGATCGGATAGTCCTTGACGAACAGGTCGCGGATGACCAGGTCGCCGCCCTCCACCCCGGCCCGCAGCGGCTGCTCGAAGCCGTTCAGGATGTCGATGCCGGTCACCTGCCACGCCCCAATGCCGTGGACGGTCACAGTGGAGCGGACCCCCGCGTCCTGATCGACCGCCACCCCGTCGGTCCACAACGCCGCCAGCCGGTCGCCGCCGGGCAGCGAGAATCCGTACTGCCTGATGTTCGACGCCTGGCTTTGAATCTCGATGAACAGGTTCGCCGGCCTGGCCCCGGCCATCACGGTGCATAGGGTGCGGATGGCCTGAAAAGAGGGCCGGCGCACGTGCGAGTTGCCGGCCACACCGGCACTCACATCCATCCCCAGGTGGAGCACGATGCCCCTGGCATAGTACTTGGCCGCCGCGATGTTGCTGTAGAGTGGGTCGGACGGGTTGCACCAGGTGCAGTCGGAGCTGCGGTAGACCAGTTCGTCGTCGATATACTCCATACTGAACCCATGCTCCAAGTCTATGGCAACACAAAACAGGTGATTGCAAATGCTATGGCAGAATTTGACGAAAGCGTTGCCTCATAGTACGATCTATCGAGATGGCCTATAACTTTTTGGTCGGCAAACGATGCGAGCGTATAGACCTGACTGGGACAGGTCAGGTGACCGATCCACCAAAATTGAGTCCGGTGAGCGCCAGGAGGAATCGTATGTCTGGTCAAGAAAAGAAACGACCGGAAAAGCAGATCGAACCAGATTTCCCGGTGACGGACCCTGAAACGGTAGTCCGGCGCAATCGGTCGGGAAAGGGCGAAGTGATAGATTTGCCACTCTTGAGAACCAAGTATTCCTTGCCGCCTGTTCGCTCCAACCTGGTATCGCGCGCTCATTTGCTCGCACGGTTGAGTGCGGGCTTGGAGCGCAAATGTGTACTTGTCTCCGCTCCGGCGGGCTTTGGCAAGACCACGTTGGTCAGATCGTGGCTTTCCCAGTGCGATTGCTCGATCGCCTGGCTCGCGCTTGATGAGAGCGACAATGATCCGGTGCGGTTCCTGAGATATGTAATCGCAGCCCTGCAAGCGGTTCTGCCTGACCTGGACAAGATGGCCGACGATCAGCCTTCGTCGGCTACGGCTCCTGCGCTGAATCGGGCGTTGGCGGTATTGATCAACGAGATCGCTGCCTTCGGCGTCCAGGACACGCCTCCCCTGGTCATCGTACTGGACGACTATCATACCATCCAAACGGCGGCCATCCACGATGAGTTGGCTTTCTTGCTTGATCATCTGCCCACCCATATGCACGTGGTCCTGATTACGCGCGCCGACCCGCCCTTGCCACTCTCACGGCTGCGGGCGCGCAACCAGCTTTGTGAGATCAGGATGAACGATCTGCGTTTCACATCCGCCGAAGCCGCCGCGTTCCTCAATCAGGTGATGGGGCTGCATCTCGCCGCCGAGGATGTGCAGGCCCTGGAAGCGCGCACCGAGGGATGGGTGGTAGGATTGCAAATGGCTGCCCTGGCCCTGCAATCAGTAGGGGTGCCGTCGAGCGGGCAGGGGGCAAGCGACTTTGTGCAGGCTTTTGCAGGCAGCAATCGTTATGTTTTGGACTATTTGATGGAAGAAGTGGTGGAGCGTCAAGCTGATGATGTTCAGGTTTTCTTGATGCGCACAGCCGTCCTGGACCGTCTGACCGGTTCTTTATGCGATGCGCTACGAGGAGAATTCAGCGCGGAGCAGCCGGGACAAGAGATGTTGGAACGGCTCGAACGCGCCAACCTCTTTATCATGCCGCTTGACTATCAAAAAGAATGGTATCGCTATCACTCCCTGTTTGCCGATCTGCTGCGCCAGCGGTTGCGGCGCAATGAACCGGCCCTGGCCCTGGAGTTGCATCGCCGGGCTAGCCGATGGCACGCGCAGAATGGCTTGATCGAGGAAGCTATCGTTCATGCGCTGAAGGGTGAGGACATGGAGCAGGCGGCGCTCTTGATCGAGCAGGCCGCCGAAGCGATTCTGATGCGCAGCGAGTTAGTCACACTCAAGACCTGGTTTGATGCTCTACCCCAAGCGGTCGTGCGCCAGCGTCCCTTGCTTTGTCTCTACTATGCCGGTGTTTTGCTGCTGACCGGCGAGCCGCAGGGCAGAGTTCAGGTCTACCTGGAAACGGCCGGGTATGGCGTAGCCGATGCGGCGGCCCACGGGGCGACAATCCTGCGCGCGCTGCTGGCGCTCTGGCAGGGCGACGTGACCCAAAGTGTGCGACTCAGCCAGCATGCGCTGGCGTCTTTGCCTGAACAGAGCCTCTTTTGGCGCGGTATTGTCGCCGGGAACCTGGGAATCGCCTATCTGTACAATGGTGTAGAACCAGACCGCGCTGAGCAGATGCTGGAAATGGCCGCCGATCTCGGAGAAAGAGCCGGTAACGTGATGGGCGCAGTCATTGCCCTGTGCAACCTGGCCGAGCTGCGCGTTGCACAGGGGCAGCTCCGGGCAGCCCAAAAGCTCTATGACCGCGCCCTGACGTTGTCTGTTGACCACCAGGGCCAACGCCTGCCAATTGGCGACATGGCCGTTGCGGGCGCCGCCGGGCTGCTCCTGGAATGGGACGAGCTGGAAGAGGCAGAACGTTTGCTTGTTTCAGTCCTCGATCCACACAGCGAAACGCTGTCCATCTGGGCAGCGGATGGCTACCTGGCGCTGGCCCGGCTCAAGCAGTCGCAGGGAGACAGAGAGGCCGCTCAAGAGGCAATCGAACGGGCACGAGCGGTAGCCGCCAGCACCAGTGCTACTGAGCTGGATGACTGGATCGTGGCGGCAGCGCAGACGCGCTTGTGGATTGCGCAGGGTGGGCTGGATGCGGCGGAGGATTGGGCCAGTCGCCGCGGGCTGGTGGACACGCCGGATGGAGGCTACGGCAGTGCACTCTATGCCCTGTACGAATTAGAGCATTTGGCGCTGGTCGAGCTGCGGTTGGCGCAGGACAAACCCAGGGACGCGTTGGACGTGTTGGCGGCGCTGCTGGACAGGGCGCGCACGTTGAAGCGAACAGATGCGATGGTCAAGACACTGGTGCTGATGACACTGGCATACCAGCAACTCAAGAAGCCAGATCAGGCGCTAGCTGCGCTGGAGGAGGCGTTGGCGTCGGCGCAGCCCGGCGGGTATGTGCGTACCTTTGTGGATCGCGGCCCACGCATGGCCCACATGCTGCGCCAGGCGCTTGTCCAAGGCATCGCCGTGGACTATGTGCAGCAGCTGCTGGCAGCGTTTGGCCTTGATCCTGTTGCCTCAACCAGACGCCAGGAACTGGTGGAGCCGTTCAGCGAGCGAGAACTGCAAGTGCTGCGACTGCTGGCTGCGTCTCTGTCGAGCGTCGAGATCGCAGCAGAACTCTATGTCTCGGCCAACACGGTGCGCTTTCACCTCAAGAACATCTATGCCAAGCTGAACGTGCACAGCCGCGAGGATGCCGTGCAGCGGGCAAAGGAATTGGGGCTGCTCTAGCCCCCTGATCCGACGATGTCCTCTCTAACGCTCCGGCCACCTGGCCGGGGCGTTTTTCTTGTGCCTGGAACTACCCATCCTGCCTACCCACGCCATGTGGTGACGACCTACCCATGTGCCTGCTATTCTATAGACAGAATTGGGTTACAGGAACCCAAACAAGTACACATTCTAAGGAGGTTACAAATGACTGGTATGAAAGCTCGTTTAGCCGAGCAAAGGCAAGATGCCATTGGAAATCAGGAAGAGATGTTTGCCGCGCATCGTATCTATGACAACAACCGTCCCCTGTTCCCGCAAAGCAACGATATGGAATTTATGTTCCACTGGGGAATGGGATACACCACCAACGGTGGGGGTGCTCCCGGTGAGTTTTTCTATGCCATCAACCAGATCGAGCAGGACGGCGACCCGGTTGCATGGGAGCGAGAGTTCGAAGCGCTGGCCAGGCGTGTTGAAGCCAGGGCCGACGCCAGCATGGCCAAGCGGCACCGGGTAAGCGCGCGCGAAGCGTACATGCGTGCTGCCACATATTACCGCAGCGTGATGGGGACGCTCAACCCGTATGACGCCAAATGGGCGGAGATGATGCGGAAAATGCGCCATCTCTTTACCAGGGCAGGCAAGATGTTCGATCCACCGATTCAATACATCGAGATCCCCTTTCAAGGCGCCGCATTGACCGGCTACTATTGGCCCGCAGATCATCGCCCCGAAAAGAAACCAACCCTCATGATGTTTGGCGGCGGTGAGACCTTTGCCGAGGATCAGTACTGGTATATCGGCCCCCACGCGCACGCTCGCGGCTGGAATTTCGTCACTTTTGACCTGCCCGGACAAGGTGACCTTCCCCAGAAAGGCATGTTCTTCCGGCCAGATACGGAAACGCCAATGAAGGCTATCGTAGACTGGGTGCTGACCAGGCCGGAGGTTGACCCCGACAGGTTGGCGGCTTATGGGATCAGCGCCGGCGGGTATCTCATCCCCCGCGCGGCCTGCTATGAGAAGCGGATCAAGGCCTGCATCGGCAACAGCATCCTTCAAGATCTGGGCCGCATCTTTGCCAACACCCCGGTCAAAGACGTCAAGATCATGGACGATAAAATCTTTGAGATCATGGCGAACCTGCTGGCCTGGCGCTGGGGTCTGAAAGAGGCGTTCGAGTTGATAGACGCCAACAAAGACTTTGTCTTTGATCCCAAACTGATCACCTGCCCGTTGATGTCCATCTTGGGCGAGGGTGAGGGAGCCAACAAGGAGCTGCTGGCGCAGAATCAGAAGGTCATGGCCGAGTGCTCCAACCCGAACAAGGTGATGGTCGTTCTACCGCTTGACGAAGGCGCCGCTCACCACTGCCAGGGCACAAACACCGCACTGATGGCGTCGGCTGTTTTTGACTGGCTCGAAGAAACGTTTGGCATTGAGTGATCCCTTAACAAGCCATGGGGTCGCAAGCGAGATCCACACGCCTGCGACTCCATAGCCTACACTTTCTAGTCAGCAGTGTAAGGAGGGTTAGCTATGGCTATATGGCATGAACTTGCCGGCGTGGATGGCGTCGGCCTTGCCGAGTTGGTGCAGAGAAAAGAGGTTAAACCGATTGAGCTTGTTGAAGCGACTATCGAGCGGATCGAGCGCGTCAACCCGGAAATCAACGCTGTGGTTATCAAGATGTACGACATCGCCCGGGACGTGGCGCGAGACGACACCGCCAGCGGGCCGTTTGCCGGCGTGCCGTATCTCATCAAAGATCTCACCGGGATGTATGGCGGCATCCTGCATACGGCTGGCTCCAAGTCGTTGAAGGACAGCATTGCAATGTTCGATTCGACATTGGTCGCGCGGATGAAAGAAGCAGGTTTGAACATTATCGGCAAGACCAATACGCCCGAATTTGGGCTGTACATTACGACCGAGCCTCTACTCTGGGGACCTACCCGCAACCCCTGGAATACAGAACACATTGCTGGCGGGTCATCTGGCGGCGCAGCAGCAGCGGTGGCCGCCGGCATTTTACCTTGGGCGCATGCCAGCGACGGCGGCGGATCCATCCGCCTACCGGCCTCATGCTGCGGCCTCCTCGGTCTCAAGCCCACCCGGGCTCGCCTGCCGCTCGGCCCGATCATGAATGACATATCAGCCGGCCTGGTTGCCTGCGAAGGCGCAATCACTGTCTCCGTTCGAGACTGCGCTGCCTTGCTAGATGCCTTGTCCGGGCCTGAACCGGGAGACCCATACTGGGCGCCGCCGCCGGCGCGACCGTTCATCGAAGAAGTGGGCGTTGATCCAGGTAAACTCAGAATCGCCTTTACCACCAGGACATCCCCCGATCTGCCAGTCCATGCGGATTGCGTCGCCGCCGTCGAGGAAACGGCCAGGCTACTCGAAGGCCTGGGACACGAGGTTGTTGAGGACGCCCCGGCGTTGGATTGGCCCACGTTGATCGAGACTTTTCGAATGCTTTATTGTGTGACCCCGGCCAAAAGATTTTTGTTGGCAGAGGTCCTGATGGGGCAGACCCTGACTCAGGATGACGTCGAACCACAGACCTGGGCCATCGCCGAGATAGGAAAGACCACCACAGCGGCGCAGGCCGATCTCGGTTGGGTTATGTTGGGTATGGCTGCGCGTGAATTTGGACGATTTTTGTCCAGGTACGATCTCTTACTGACGCCAACGACTGGAGCGCCGCCACCGAAACTCGGCGCCTTGTCTATTGATCCAAATAACGTGCTGGAAGATATCGTCGGTAAACTCTTAAACTTTGCACAATTCACATGGATGATGAACAATACCGGTTTACCGGCTATCTCTGTACCTCTTTACTGGAACAAGAACAATTTACCTATCGGCAGCCATTTTGTCGCCAAGTTAGGCGATGAAGCCACCTTGCTCCGATTGGCGGCTCAACTCGAACTGGCCAAACCCTGGGCGAGTACCCACCCGCCCGTCTGGGCTTATCAGGATTGAGGTTTTAGTGTCCGTTCATTAATCAACATATTAGGAGGCCCAAGATGACAATCACAGTTGATAGCACGATTAACGAAATCTGGCAAAAGGTTCCGAATTTCTACTCGCTCATTTGTGAGGCTCTGGGACGCCATATTCCCGAAACGATGGTCAAGATGCTCGGAAGTCAAACCATTGAGGTGGCGTCCAAGAGAGTGGGCTGGGATAGAGCCAAGCTCGATGACTTTGTCAATGTGCTTAACGAACATGCAAAATAGACACTGATCCGGCTGAAAAACCCGACCCTTTCCAATGCCCCAGCCAAATGGCTGGGGCATTTTTCTTCTGCCTGGAACTACCCACCTTGCCTACCTATCCATGTGGTGACAACCTACATGGACATTTGTTATCATACAGGCAAATCAGAAAAATTCAGTGCGGATATGTCATCAACATAGGAGGTCGAAAATGACAATCACAGTTGATAGCACGATCAACGAAATTCGGGCCAAGATTCCGGATTTCCATACGCTTATTTGCGAAGCCCTGGGGCATCACGTTCCCGAAGCTATGGTCAAAATGCTTGGGGGACAAACCATTGCGACGGCGGCCAAAAAAGTGGGCTGGGACAAAACCAAGCTTGATGACTTTATCAATGTGCTCAACGAGTGCGTAAAATCCACAGACAGGGACGTTGTAGAAACGAATCAACCCATTCGCAAGAGCCGCATCGAGTTGGCAGAAGAACAGGATATATGGATTGGCCATCAGATCTTTTGGGATCGGATGCCCTTCAAAAGCGACGATTGGAATTTCGTTTTCCAGGGCTATCTTACCACCCAAGCCCATGGCGGGCCACAGACGGGCGAACTCTTTTATGCTGCCTCCGAGATTCAGGATGGTAGCAATGAGAGCCTGACCAAGGTGTTTCGCGATCTCGCTCACCGCGTTGAAACCAGAGCGGAGGCTTGCCTGCAAAAGGGCCACACGGTTAGTGCGCGAGAAGCCTATCTCCGCGCGTGCGCTCACTATCGCATGCCAATGTGGTTCATTCCCCCCCTGGAGCCAGAGTTCCGGCCTCTTATGGACAGCATGCGCGCCTGTTTCCGCAAAGCGGCAGCTTTGTTTGAACCACAGGTGGAAATCGTGGATATTCCTTTTGAAGGCAAGAACCTCCCTCTGTACTTGCAGAGAGGCAGGCCAAACGGTACACCCCGTCCGACTGTAATCATGCTGAACGGCGGTGAGTCCTTTGCAGAGGACGGCTACTTTACGCTTGCTCCTGCTTGTCTGAAGAGAGGCTACAATTTTGTCACCGTGGATGTGCCAGGACAGGGGGGCACGCCCTTTGATGGTCTGTACTTGCGGCCAGACATGGAAGTGCCATTGGGAGCAGTCTTGGATTACGTATCGAGCCTGCCGGATGTAGACAGTGATCGCATTGCGACTTATGGTGTCAGTCTGGGGGGATATATCGGACCACGGGCCGCCGTATTTGACAAGCGGATCAAAGCCATCGTTGCCAACAGTGCACTGACTAGCATGTACGATCTATGGATGGATCTCTGGAAACGCATCGGCCCCCTGCTGACTTATCAACTTGAGCATGCTGACCCAGCGCAAATAGGCGTTTTGAAAAGCCTGGCCTGGCGTTGGGGTGGAGATGATCCTCTCCAGATTCCTGAATTGAACAAAGGTTTTGAATACGACCCGCGCCAGATTACGTGCCCTGTGCTGATGTTGGTTGGCGAAGGGGAGTACCGTTCCTCATCTTACATCAGGAGTGTGCAACAACACTGTCTGGACGTACTGCCTAACTCCAACAAGCGTCTCATTGTTACCCCTGCGGATGAGGGCGCCGCACATCATTGTCTGTACGACAATCTGGCCCTGGCAATTCAGGAGGCCTTCGATTGGCTTGATGAAACGTTCTGCAACGATCAGACCAGAACAGATTGACAGTGAACAATGACAGGGTAGCACATTCAAAGATTGAAAGAGCATCAAGATGGTAAAAGAGAGAATGACCTCCAGAGAACGTGTTATGGCGACGATCAAGGGACAACTGGTGGATAGGGTGCCGGTCTTTTACTGGCTGAACCCGCACGCGACATGTCGGATGATCGCAGAGTACCGACCAGCAGACAGCGGGGTGGTGAACTGGATGGCGCGGCGCATGTGGCGGCAGTTCAAAAAGCAGGGCGAGTTGGACGCGAGTGAGTGGACGCGGGCGTGGCCTATGTTATTCGAAGAGTACGGCAACGGTCACTACGTGTTGGAACTAGGGGCAGATGTCTCGGTCCAGTCGCCGGCGCTGTCGAGCCCGTCGGCCTTTATCACCTCCATTCGCAAACGGAACGGACGGCTCACCTTTCGTGGCCCGTTCAACATCCTGATGGCTTTGGGCGGCGTCTATGCCTACCCGATCGAGCCGGCAGTTGCCGACGCGCGCGACCTCAAGAACATCCAGCTTCCGCCGATCACCGACGACCAGTTTGCCAGCGTCAAGAAATTTCGCCAGGCGCATCCCGATATATGTGTCGCCTGCGAGGTCTATTCTTTTCAGCAGGTGCTCTGCGACTATATCCTGGGGATGGAACGGTTTATGCTGTCTCTCTACGACTATCCGGACGAGATTGCGGGGTTCCTGAGTCGGATGGCCGATTGGATCGTGGAGATTATCCGCTGCGCGGCTCGGACCGGGGCCGATGTATTGTGTTTTGCCGACGACTATGGGGCGAACGGGCGGCCACTGATCTCGATGGACATGTGGAAAAGGTTCACTTACCCGCACCTGAAGCGTTTCATCGAAGCGGCGCATGAAGAGGGGGTTCCGTTTATGCTTCACTCTTGCGGTTACCAGATGCCTTTTCTCCCGTACTATGTCGAGGCCGGACTTGACCTGCTGCAGTCATTCCAGCCCAAGGCGGGGAACGATTTCGCGGCAGCCTATGCCGAGTACGGGGATCGGTTAGCCTTTGCCACGGGGATTGACATCCAACGCGGCGAAACCATGACGCCGCAGGAGCTGCGGCAGGAGATCCTGGACAACTATGCCACCGGTAAGACCTGGGGCCGCCATATCCTGGGTACGACGCACATGATCCAGTACAGCATGCCCACAGGAAATCTGCGGGCGATATTGGGCACGGTACTTGAGATCCAGTCCGGGCAGCATGGATAAAAGGAAATGAACACAACACAGAACAGCGAAAGCGCAGTCTATCAGATTCGCGTGCAGGGAGTCATCAGCGGGCAGTGGGCTGAGTGGTTCGGTCTGGAAATCATGCCCCTGGCGAACGGTGAGATGCTGTTGAGCGGCCTAGTCAACGACCAGGCCGCCCTGCACGGAATACTGGCAAAGATCAGGGATCTAAACCTGCCACTGATTTCGGTCACGCGGATTGCAGATAAATAATGGATACGAATGGGTTGAGCCGGATTCCGCTGGTACAAATGCTCTTGCCTTCGCGCTAACCACCCAACCATCTCACATCACCCGCTCCCGTCGGCAGATCGCTGAATATCTCTTCCGCTACCCTCGCCCACGCTAGCAGCGTGCCAGCCGCGTCGTAACGGATCGGCTTCCTTGCCAGCGTCCCCGCCCCGCTTGGCAACGCTGCGTATAGCCCGCGCCTCATTTGACCACGTACCTGTGCCGCAGCCGCAGTTCAATGATCTCGGCCGCGCGCAGCAGCGCTTCGTCTTCCGAATCGCACTCATCCATCCGGACGCCGCGCGCTCTCTGGCCGATCCTGCCCCACTCGCGGCGCACAGTCCAGACACCCCACAAGGTGCGGGCGATGTACAGGATGTAAAAGCGCGC
>JAFGEY010000515.1 GCA_016931365.1 Anaerolineae bacterium | reverse complement strand
GAAATTCGCTTGTTCGGGCCGCGCCTGGGTCTCGATACGGGCCAAAATGCGTGGCCCTACTCGACCAGCGGCGCTTATTTGTAAAGTATTGCTCCTAGCGCCGCACGGCGAGGGCTTCCAGCCACCAGCGGGGGTGATTTTCGTCCAGGCCGGCGCAGTTGGCGCAGATGCGACCGGGTTGTTTCACAAAAGCCTGGTAGGTTCGCCCGCATTTTTCGCACTGGATGCGGTGCGTGCCGTTCAGATAGTGGAACGTCTGGCAGTCGTCGCACCACACCACGCGCGTGCGGCAGCGATCGCAAACGTGCTTGGCAATGTAATTGCCATCGACGTCGACATACTGGCGTTGCCAGCTCCAATCCCACTCTCCCCAATCGATGGCTTCGTCATGCATCCGCGCGCCGCACACGTCGCATGTGAACAGATCACCGATGGTTCCATCCGGGCGTTTGATGTGTTCGATACTCATATTCGGCCTTTACTGATCTGTGGTCGCTGGATCTATTTTTATTATACACGCAGTTGGGTCAAACGTCCACTCGAGTTTTGGGCTCAATGCTTGCCCCACCTCGGCTTTTCGGGTACAATGCCAGCACTTTTTCAGTGGAGTTGAACCCTATGATCGTGGCATGCGAAGGCGACCGCGTTATTATCTTTTCCAAAGATTACAAGACCTATTCCTTAACCCTCAGGGCCGGGGCTAAATTTCAGACCCATCGCGGCATCATCGAGCATAATGCATTGATCGGTCAGCCGCTGGGGCGAGAGGTTCGCTCGCACACCGGCTATGCATTTCTGGCCCTGGAGCCATCGACCTATGATCTGATCCGCCTCACCAAGCGCATCTCGCAAATTATGTTTCCCAAGGACATCGGCTATCTGCTGCTGCGGCTCAACATTTTCCCCGGCGTGCGGGTGATCGAAGCGGGCACGGGCAGCGGCGGCCTGACCACAGCCCTGGCGCGCATGGTGCAGCCGAGCGGGCAGGTCTATTCGTATGACCAGCGCGCCGACGCGCAAGAAGTGGCCCGGCAAAACCTGGTCGCGTTGGGACTGGCCCCATTCGTCACGTTTCAGGGGCGCAACATCGCCGACGGGTTTGACGAGACCGACGTCGACGCGCTCTTTTTCGACCTCCGCGATCCGTGGGAGTATCTGCCCCAGGCCTCTGCCGCGCTCAAGGGCGGTGGCTTTTTCGGCGCGATCGTGCCCACCACCAACCAGGTTTCGCGCCTGCTGCACGACCTGCGCATCAACCACTTTTCGGCGCACGAGGTCGAAGAGGTGCTGGTGCGGCCTTACAAAGCCATCTCGGGCCGCCTGCGCCCGATGGATCGCATGATCGCCCACACCGGCTATTTGATTTTCGCCCGCAAGGTGATCGACGAGCTGGACGAGGAATGGTTCACACCAAAGCATGGCCGGCATCGCGCCCGGGAGCGCGGCGACGCCGACGATGAGTGGTAAGGGAGGTCGCTATGTCTAGACGACGTTTACCCGGACGGCCTTTTGCGGCTGGCCCGCTCCCGCCAGGGCCGGGTGAGATCAGGCCCGGCTTTGCCAGAGCGATGCAGGCGCTTCGCCGCGCCCATCGCTTGATGGAAGAAGGCCAATTCGAGCCGGCCTTTCCCGTCTTTTTGCGACTTGCTGACGGCGCAGTCCGGCTGGGCACGCCGGTCAGGGCAGCATCTTTGTACTTTCAGGCGGCGCGCGCCCGACTGGAAATGGACGGTGCGCCGGAGGCCGTCGAGCTGGCCCAACGCGGCATCCGCCTGCTGGCTCAAGCTGGCCAGGTCGAGCGGGCGCGGGCAGTGGTGCCGCGCCTGACCAAAGCGCTGGAAGAAAAGGGCTTTTACGCCGAGGCCGTGTCCCTGCGCGCCGAGATCGAGGCGCTGCTCGCCGGCAGCTCCAGACAGGCAGCGCCGCCGGCCCAACTGCCGGCCAGGTGTCCTTCATGCAACGGTCCCGTCCGCGCCGACGAAGTCGAGTGGATCGACGCGCGCAGCGCCGTGTGCGTCTTTTGTGGATCGACGATTCGGACCCAAGACCGCTGACCGACGACGGCAGACCACGTCAGCGGTCAGTGGTCGGTGGTCAGCAGTTGCGGACGTATTCCACTCAAGTAGTCAATCAAATTTCAAAGCTATCAAGAGAGTTTAGCGATGAATAATTATCACCCTGTCACCCCCGAAATTGTCGCCAGGTTGTGCGAGATCGTCGGCGAGAAAAGCGTCATTTTCGACGAGCCGGAGCGGATGGTCGATTACGGCCACGACGAGGTCGCCGGGGAGGAATACGCGCACTTGCCGGAGGTGGTGGTCAAAGCGGCGTCGGCGCAGGAAGTCGCGGCGATCATGCGGCTGGCCAACCAGGAGATGATCCCGGTCACGCCGCGCGGGGCCGGGTCGGGGCTGTCGGGCGGAGCGGTGCCGGTGTGCGGCGGCATTTTGCTTTCGACGGAGCGGATGAACCGTATCCTCGAGATCGACCGCCAAAATATGACCGTCACCGTCGAGCCGGGCGTGATCACCAACGACATCAACGACGCGGTGGCCCCCTTCGGCCTCTTTTACGCCGGCTATCCGATGAGCACCGAGACCTGTTTCATCGGCGGCAACGTGGCCGAGAATGCCGGCGGCGGGCGGGCGATCAAGTACGGCGTCACCGGGCGCTATGTGCTGGGCCTGGAGGTGGTGCTGCCGAGCGGCGAGATCGTGCGGCTGGGCGGCAAGCGGGTCAAGGACGTGACCGGCTATGACCTGATCCACCTGCTGGTCGGCTCGGAGGGCACGCTGGCGGTATTTACCGAGGTTACGCTCAAGCTGATCCCGCTGCCGGCGGCGCGCATGGTGCTGCTGATCCCCTTTGCCGACGTGCCGTCGGCCATCGCCGCCGTGCCCCGGATCATGACCCAGGGCAAATTGATCCCCACCTCGGTCGAGTTTATGGATCGGCTGTCGGTGGAAACGGTTTACCAATACCTGGAAGAAAGCCTGCCTGGGGCGGGGATCGGCGCCATGCTGCTGATCGAGGTCGATGGGCCGAGCGAAGCCCAGGTCGAGGCGATGGTCGAGCCGGTGGTGGACCTGTG
>JAFGEY010000514.1 GCA_016931365.1 Anaerolineae bacterium | reverse complement strand
TTTCGATTAGGCCGCGATTGGCTCAAGTATGCTTTGAAACAGGGCTTGCCTATACAAGTCCTCTTGCGCTTCCAGCCTGTTCGTTGTCAATGTACGGTAGAAAAAATGGCCTAATATGGCACCAATTACTGTCGGTAAAATGACCCAGATAGTTGCGAGGAAATATTTCTTGAATTTCAACACCATTTTGAAGACCTCCTGACTTGAACAAGCGGAATCAATCTACCTCAATAGGCTATCAGTTACGCTATCCCTCAAGCCACCGCCCGTTTGCGGGCAAGTATCACAAAGGCCAAGCACAGTTATAGTCGCGTGCGAAGATGGGTATGGTATTAGGACGTTGGTGGTCGACGCTTGGGACAGGATTGGAGTTGTAGGGTGTTTTTGGACGACAGTTTTAGTATAACACGGGAATAAGGAGGAATCAATAGGGATTGGGGAATTTCGACGCAAAAAAGGGCGCAAAAAAGAGGGCGGCGGATCACCGCTATTGGTGTAGGTGATCACAATTAGCGAGACTGGCGGTTGACTCTCTGAGCAGGATGCAAATTACAAAAAGCGCAGATTATCGCTCATCTGCGCCATCTGTCGAGGCTTTTTCTTCCTCTACGCGCGCCTTTTGCTGTTGATACACATTCGTCACAGAGGGATAATACTGGTTGACCTTGTCGATCAATTCCAATACCTGGATAGGCTTTGACAGATAATCGTCGCAGCCGGCCGCCAGAAAACGCTCGCGGTCGCCCTGCATAGCAGAGGCCGTGATAGCGATAACGGGAATGTTGCAAAGGTCGGCGTCGGCTTTGATGCGCCCGACGACTTCCATGCCGTCCATTTTGGGCAGCCCGATGTCCAGCAGGATCAAGGGTGGCCGCAATTCCTGCACCATGGCCAATCCGATCTCACCGTCCTCCGCCTCAATAAGGTCGTAACCCCGGCGTTCCAGCGTGCGACGCACCAAGCGGCGGTTGTGCGGATTATCCTCGATGTACAGGACCGTTTTCTGTTCCGACATGATCAACACATTGGGTAATAGCATAGTTTTTTCAGCAAACATCAACAAAGCATCATGTTACCACAATTCCGCGATTTGGCCCACATAGCGATCGCGGCCCCTACTTGCCATTTTTTTCTTCAAGCAGATTGCCATATCCGCGTGCGGCAATGGCCTTCCTGCGTCAAACGGAGATCTGTCGATCCCCTCGAAGCGGGAACGATAAGACTCGGCCCCCTACTCCACCAGAATCGTTTCGACGTGCGTCAAAAAGTTGCTGCGGTCCAAAACCCCTTTCTCCCAAATCGAATCCGCCAGCGCGGCCAGTTTGACCCGCGTAGCCGGCATGATGTCTTTGGCCGAAAGGACAACAACCGGGATATCGCGCGTATGCGGCATCGCGCGCAGCGTCTCCAGGAGTTTCTCGCCGGGAATGTCGGGTAGAAGCAAGTCCAGGATAATGAGATCGGGCAGCGCGTTCTCGATGGCCCGCAATGCCTCCGCGCCAGAATGCGCTTCGTCGACGGTGAAATCATGATGGCGCGCCTGAAACAACCGGCGCAACAGTCGCGTGTCCGAGACGTTATCATCGATCAGCAAGATGCGCGGGGATTGCTCCTGGCCAAAATCCGTCTCCCATTGCGGCGCGCCGGCGAGGGGCAGTTGAGGTAGCTCGCCCGGCGGCTCCATTTTATCCCCCAACAACGCAACAACGTGATGAACGAGTTCCTGAGTGCCGAAATTACCCTTCTGCCAGATGGATTGGGTGTGGCGGCGCAGGCGCGTCCATTCCTCGGTCGTCAGGGATTTCGCCGAAACGATCACCACCGGGATTTCGCTGGTACGCGGATCGGCCTTGAGCTTTTCCAGAATGGAAAATCCATCGATGCCGGGGATGGTCAGGTCGAGCACCACCAGGTCCGGCTGGCGCTGGCGGACGAGGTCCAGGCCGTCCGGGCCGTTGTGCGCTTCGAAAATACGATAGTTTTTGTAACGCAGCAACAACCGGCGGAGCAAGCGGCTGTCGTGCGGGTTATCGTCGATGATGACGATGGTCGTGATCTGCTCGTCGAGTTGCTCCAACGCAGAAACAAGGCCGTCTTTGGAGTAGTTGCTGGTCGTGTTGGGCGCGCTGTCGCCGGAAGCCCCGTTTCCGGACGGGACCGCCATCTGCAGGTGGAAAGCGTAGCGGTCTTCGAGCGCGTGCTTCTCAGCGCTGAAGGTGTGCCCGGAGCAGTTGACGACCACGCACTCGTCGGAACGAATGACGCCTTCGGCAACGAGCTTTTCCAGTCCGGCAAAGGCGACGCTGGCCGCCGGCTCCATCGAATAGCCCTCGATGCGGGCGACACGGCGCATCGTGCGGAACGACTCGCCGTCGCTGACCGCCGTCATCACGCCGCCATGAGTGTCCATTGCAGCTTTGAGAATGGTGTAGGCCATCCCCGGATCGCCGGTCGAGAGGATGGTAATCAGCGTGTCCGGCAGCACGGCTTCGGCTTTCGCCAGCCCTTGTTGCCATGCCCGGGTCATCGGCGCGCAGCCCTCGACCTGCACGATGGCGAGTTTGGGGACGCGCTCGATCAGACCCGCGGCGTGCAGCTCGACGAAGCCCTTCAGAACGCCCAGCGGGCCAATCCCGCCGGAAACGGCCTGCACATACCAATCCGGAGCACGCCAGCCTAACTGCTCCACGATTTCCAGGGCGATGGTCTTCATGCTCTCTTTGCCGGAAATGGACTTGGCCCCGCCGTCGCGGTAGATGCCACGGCGAATCGCGAAATCGGCGGCGATTTCCTTGGCCTCGTCGTAGGTGCCGGTGATTTTGATAACCTCCGCACCATATAGCCCCAGCTCGCGCATCTTTTCCGCCGGGACGCTGCTCGGTAAAAAGACCCAGAATTTGATGCCGGCGCGGGCGCAGTATGCGGCGTAGGCTGCCGCGGCATTGCCGGTAGAGGCCAGTACCAACTCGTCGATGCCCTGCGCTTTGAGCACGCTCGTGGTGAAGGCCGCCTGCCGGTCTTTAAACGAACCGGTGGGCTGGCGGCGTTCGTCCTTGATCCAGATTTCGCCCAGCGGGTGATGATCTAGCTCGCGTTCCAGGCCGTGGGCGCGCGTCAGGGGGGTCCAGCCCTCGCCGCCCATCGCGTTGAAAACAAAGTCCTCCGGGAAGGGCAACAGTTCGCGGAAGCGCCACAAATCGTACGGGCGTTGCGCCAGGAGAACCGGCCAATCCGGCGGCAGCGCGCCGGTATCGTACCGGGCATCCAGCCAGCTTCCCCCACAGGCCGCACACGTGCCGGCGAACAAGTTCGCCGGCATCCTGTGCCCACATTCCAGGCATTCCACCACAGTAAATAACGTTTTCATCGTCTCGATCGAATTTCCCACACTATAGTTAAGCTGGCTCAACAGCCGGTAAATATACGGTAAACGTGCTCCCCTCTCCCGGCTTGCTGCGTACCACGATGCGACCGCCGTGCATCTCGACCAATCGCTGGGTGATAGACAATCCCAGACCGGTTCCCTCCGCCCGGCGGGTGAACGAGCCATCGACCTGGCGGAAACGCTCGAAAACGTTCGCCAGGTCGTTCTCATCGATGCCGATGCCCGTGTCCTCAACGGCGATACAGACTTCGCCATTCTCCTGGTAGGCGTGCACGGTAACAGCGCCGGCCTCGGTGAACTTGTAGGCGTTGGAGATGAGATTATTCAACACCTGGGTCATCCGGATGGGGTCGGCCTGGATCTGCGGGAGATCGGGTTCGGCCTCGACGGTGAGCGTCAGCGGGCTATTGAGAAACAGACCCGTGTTGTTGCTTTGGACGGTGTCGAGCAGCATGGGTACATCCATAGCGTCCAGGTGCAGCTCCATACGCCCGGCCTCGATCCGCGCCAGGTCGAGTACATCGTTGATCAGGTTGAGCAAGTGGTTGCTGTTGGTCTCAACGGACTTCATATCCTCGTAGCTCTCCTCGGGGATTTCGCCTTCGAGATCCATCAACAAAAGCTGGATGTAACCAACGATGGAGTTGAGCGGGGTGCGCAATTCGTGGCTCATATTCGCCAGGAACTCACTCTTGAGCCTATCCAGCTCACGCAACCGTTCGGCAGCCTGCTGCAGTTCTTCGAAAAACGCGGCATTCTGCAACGCCGTAGCGACCTGAGCGGCCAATGTGCTGAAGGTCGACACGTCACTCTGGCCGAAACGATCAGGCCGGTTATCCTGCACGTCCAATATCCCTAGCACCCTGGTGCCGGTCATGAGGGGGATAGAAAGCTCGGAACGAGTTTGCGGCAACAAGGGATTGGACATAAAGTTCGGATCAAGGCTGGTGTCGTTCACCACGCTGATCTCCCGGCTGCGAGCAGCACGCGCGACCAGGCTGTACTCGGCATCGAGAGGGATGCTATGATCGCGCTCGCGCAACACTTTGCCTATCTCACCGGAACCTGCGCGCATGAATAATCTGTGCTCTTGCATGAGACGAGCCATTTCCTCGGGATCTGTTCGCTCGATCATGTCGTGCGATGGCTGGTCCAACAAATAGATATGCGCGTGATAGAGGCCAAAGCGACTTTGTAACAGCTCAACCACCTCGTTCATCAGCCCTTCAGGGTCAAGGATGGCGCTTGCCCGCTCGCTGACTTGAGCGGCGGTTTCAAGCTGGCCGGCGTAGCGGGTCAGAACCTCCGCCTGCTCCATCGTTCGGGTGAGCAAATTGGCGGTCTGAAAGGTCATCGCCACCTGCTCGGCCATCGCCTGGAAGAGCGCGACCAGGGCCGGGGTAAAGCGATTGGGTGTGCGGGACTGCACATCCAAAGCGCCGATCACGCTGTCGCTCGTCCGCAACGGCAACACCAACTCGGATTGGGTTTGCGGCAGCAGTGGATTGGGCAGCCAGCTCTCATCCGCCGTCACGTTGTTTACGATGACGGTTTGTCCTGCGTTGATGGCGCGCGTCACCAGGGAAGGACGGTCCAATGGAATCTGGTGGCCGCGGGCGAGCAATTGCTGCCCGGCGTAGCCCGTGCCCTTACTGAGCACCGCCGCATTCCGCGCCTCATCCGCCAGGTACACCTGGACGTGATAGAGGTCGAACTGGTCGCGGATCAGATTGACGACCAGATCCAGCAGCACCTCGGGGTCGGCGGTTTCGGCGGCGGCGAAAGTAACGCGCTGGCTGGCCTCCAGCTCCTGACTCCGTTCTGCAAGCTCCTGCTCGCGGGTTCTGGTTTCCTCAAACAGCCGTAAGTTTTCCAGGTGCGTGCTCAGCCGTGCGGCGACAGTGTCGACCAATTCAACGGCCTCATCGTCCAATCCCTCGGTCGGACCAAGCGCCAGCTCACCGATGGCCTCGCCGCGCACCTGCAACGGCCGGGTCAACGCAGGCTCGCGTGCCTCGACCGTTTGCGCGCCCTCCGGCGCGAGCGGTTTGACTTCGTGTTGATCGTATACGAAACCGGCGCTCATCCCGGCTTTGGCCGCCAGGTAATCCTGCCACCCCTCGCGGGTCAAACGCCGGCTGGCTTGCTCCGCGGTCGTGCGATACTGATCAGCTTGCGCCAACAGGCGCAGATTCTCGACATGCTGCGCGACATTGCGGGCAACGGACGCCACCAACTCGGTCTCGGCTGCGGTCCAGGCTCGGCCGGACTCGCCCTCAATCTGAATCATGCCGACAGACGTTTCCTGCACCTGAAGTGGTACTTCCAGGACGTGCGGCGCAGCTTTTGTGATCAGGGGCGCAGTGAGTGGTTGCACAGCATCTCCAGCAAGCGTATAGCCGATCCGCTCACCACGGTGAATGCTGTCCAGAAAATCCTGCCATCCCGAACTGGCCACACGCTTGAGTTGGACCTCCAAATCAGCCCGGGCTTGCGCAGCGTCGGCGAACAGACTGGCGTTATCGACGGCGACAGCGAACTGGCTGGCCAGGGTCTCGAAGATGGGGAGGCTCTCGTTGGTCAGAGAGCCGGGCTTGTCATCCTGCAGATTGATCACACCGACAACCTGCCCGCCGATCATCATCGGAACCGCCATCTCAGAGCGTGTCTCCGGCAGCAACGGGTTGAGCCTGTAGGTGGGGCTTTGAGCCGTGTGGGAAACGATGACAGCATGTTTTTCAGCGGCAGCCGTGCCATTAATCGAGCCAGGCCCCACAGGCAGGGTGTGTCCACGGCGAACCAGCAGCGCGCCCGCTTGTCCTGTACCGGCACGCAGACTCAGGTTGCGCCTGGAGGAATCCATCAAGTAAACTTGCACGTGATACAGATCGAAACTCGACCTGATCAGTTCAACAGCCTCCCCAAGCAGCGTGTCCAGGTCGCGCACCGCCAAGAGGCGCTGCCCAACATCGGTAGCCAGGGCCAGAGCGCGGGCACGGTCAGCCATGCGCTGCTCCAATCCGGTCTGCAAGCTTTCGAGTTGGCGCAGCACCAGATCGCGTTCCTGACTTCGTTGTTCCAGCCGTTCCTGGCGCCTGCCGGCGAAACTCGCAAATAAGCCCAGAAAGAAGGGCGCTGTATCGATCACCCAATGCAGCGGCGTTCTGCTCTGAACATAGAGCAGGTTTTGCCACGTCAAAGGGAGCCGTTGTACCAACAAGTCCAGTAAGGTAGAAAAGACGGGAAACGCGAATCCGAACAATGCGCCGTACACCGCGTAGCGGAAGGTAGTGCTGCGATTGCGCCACATCCCTGCGAATCCGGTTCGCTTGTCCAGAGGCGATGGCGCCGCTCCGGCGGCTTCCAACGCGCCTGCGTTAACCTCGACCTTAGCGGTCTTGGGTCTGCTGTCTTTCTTGCTCATGATGCTTTAACTCCTGTCGAAGTGCCTTGCCGCAGTGTCTGCCATAGGAACCTGTAACTCCCTGACGCCCAGGACTAGGAAAGGGGATCTTCACCAGGCGCAAATGTTAGCTGCACACTGGCGCGTTGCGTCCCCAGCGCCCGTCCCAGTTCGCTCACGGCGACCTGTAGGGCATTTTCCACAGTGGCCGTACTTTGAATCCGTTGGTTGATCAGGTTCACGAAGGTCTCATACTCTGCCTTTTCCCGGGTTTCGGCAAACAGGCTGGCGTTCTGCAAGGCGATGGCGATCTGATTGGCAATCGATTGCAGCATGTCGGCATCGATGGCGCCCAGGCCGTCAACGACGTTGTGCTGCACGTCCAGCACCCCCAGCACCCGCTCACCCACAGCAATCGGTACCGCAACCTCGGATTTCGTGCCGGGCAGCAGCGGGTTGGGCAGCCAGCCCTCCTCCTGTGAGACATCCGGCACCAGGATAACGCTGTTGGTCACAGCAGCTCGCCCGGTCAACCCTTCGCCCCACGGAATTCGATGGCCGCTGGCCAGCATCACGCGCCCGGCTTCGCCGGTGCCGCCGGTCATCACCAGGTCACGCGTGGCTTCGTCGATCAAGTAGATGTGAGCGTGGTAGTAATTGAACGCACTTTGCACCTGTTGCACCACCTCAGCCACCAGTTGTTCCCGGTCGAGGAGGGTGGACAAGCGGCGGCTGATCTCGGTACTGGTTTCGAGCGCGCGGGTGCGCGCTTCCAGGCCACCGATGAGCTCGTGAAGCTGGGCCGCCATGCTGTTGAACGCCTCCGCCAGGTCGACCACTTCGGCGGGACCCACTTCGGGAACCCGTAAGTCCATTTCACCCGCGGCAATACGAGTCGTTGTTTCCGTCAGGGTCACAATCGGTTTCGCTAACCGGCGCGAAACAAAAAGGCCTAGCGAGCTGGCCAGAATCGCCATAACCAGGTTTCCGACAGCAGCGATCACCCCACTCTGGAAGACCTGGCGGTATGCTTCCGAGACGGACAATTCGGTCATCACCGCCCAGTCAGGCGTGCCGAGAGGCGCGTAGGCTCCCACAACATTGACACCAGAGATGCCTTTGAACGTGCCCGCGAAGGTCTCGGTGAGCGCCGGACTGTCAACGAACTCTCGCACCTGACGTATCGATGTGACATTCTCACCCCGCAGAACACGGGAGGTATCGCTGAAGGCCAGCAAGTCGCCTTGATTGTTCACCACATAGGCCAGGCCCGTCTCGCCGATTTCCAGACGATCGACCAGGTTCCACATAAACTTCAGGTTGACTTCGGCAAGCAACAGCCCCTGCAGATCACCGAAGACGTTGATGACCGGGACAGCCATAACGGTCAACGGCTCGCTGCTGACCTCATCGATGTAAACCGGGCTGATCTGCGGATTGCCTTGCCGGACCTGATCCAGCAAAGCGCTGCTGGTACGTTCAACCAGTTGCCCAGCGGTCAGTTTCGACAACCGTGAGGCCCACGCCACTTCCTGACCCTGAACATCCAGCAAAGCGACGTGGCGAAAAGCAGGATCGAGACCCAGAAGGTTGTTGAGACCTACCTGCTGCTCGTCTGGCGAGGTAGCGGTGCGAATGCCCAGTTTGGCAGCCGCATCCAGCTCACTGAGCTTTTGTTCGATAAAGCTCGCGACCGTATCGGCGGCCTGGCGAGCGATGCGTTGCTGCCGATCGGCCACAAACTGGCGCTGCGCTTGATAGCTATAGATCAGCGCCATACCGCTGGAAATCGCCAGAACGACTAAGCTCAAGATCAGAAAAGCTGTAGCCAACAGGGTTGACGCCTTTCGCGTCTTGATTTTGCTAGCTAGTGTCATTACGCTTGCCTCTTTACACAGCGTTTAGCGAACAACCTCATCTGCCTGGCTTAACAATTCTTCAGGGATCGTCACTCCCAGCCGCTGCGCTGCGGTATAGTGTAACTGCACGAAATTTTCAGCCGAGACGACAGGAATTGTACCGGCGGGCGTGCCTTTGAAGATCTTGTCAGCCAGGGGCGCTGCCAGCAAGCCCGTATCGTACGATATGACGTTCACCCCAAAAATTGAGTCGTAGCCTTCTGCAGTCATAAAAGCGCCACCCAGCGGAATTTTGTGTTCGTAGGCGAATTTGCCAATCACCAGATAATCATCCGGGGTAACAGCCAGCGGTTCGACGAGAAACAGAATCGCATCCATGCCTACATCGTCCTGCTGTGCTCGTGCGCTCAGTTCCGCTTCGAGTTCGGCCGGATTCGAGGCAGGAAACTCGATCAAAGTTACACCCGCGGCTTCTGCGACAGGATACAAGACGTCCAATTGGCTTTGCACAATTGGATAATCACGCTGATAGGGCATCCAAATGCGTTTAGCCTCTGGCGCAATCTCGCGCAAAATCTCGAAACGCTTGACGGCAATATCTGGGCCGGGATAGCGCACGCCGGTCATGTTTCCGCCGGGTTCACGCACACTGTCGACCAGACCCATCCCCTCGATGAGGGCAAAGGTGAAGATCACCGGGATGTCGGTCCCTTGCGTGGCGATTTTGGCCTCCACCGACGCTTCGGTGGGGAAGACCACAATCAGATCAACTTTGTCGGCGACGAATTTGTTGAGGATACTCTGGTAAACGGCCATGTCGAACTCCGTCGCCTGCACATCGTAGGTGATATTCTCGCCTTCGACGTAGCCCAATTCGGCCATGCCGGCCTTGAAGCCATCGGTGATGTCGGCCACAAAACCCAGGCCGGCCAAAATGCCCACCCGATAGACCTGGGGCTTTTTGGCCCCACAGCCACTCAAGAGCAAACTAAGCACGCCCACCAGGGTGAGCAGCAGTTGCCAGTTTCCAATCCTACGCTGATATTTGTTCTCTTTCATAATACGTTTACCTCCATTGGTTAGACTGTAATACCCTGTCATTGTAAAGGTCACATTGCCTTTCACGCCGGCGATGGCGCAAAAACCGCACCTACGCACCGGCTTCTGTCTGATCAACCGCCACAAAAGCAGGTTCACCGGGAGCATCACCCGGCGCAGAGGCGGCGTGTAAGCGCACTGCAGCCTCCGCATTGAGCATCCGTCCCAATTCACGAATTGAGATTTGCAGCGCTTCCTCAACGGTGGTTGTGTCCTGAATCCGTTGG
>JAFGEY010000061.1 GCA_016931365.1 Anaerolineae bacterium | reverse complement strand
ATCGTCGTGCTGGTGTGGGACAATGTGCTCGCGCCGCTGTCGATGACCTTTGAAGAGGGCACGCGCGTGCGCATTGCAGGCGAGATCGAGGTGTACCAGGACACGCTGGAAATCATCCCCGCCGCGACCGGCGACATTACCTGGCTCGAAGCGGCGGCTCTGCCTACGCCTCAGCCCCCTGCGACACCAACTTTGGAACCGGCGGTGACAGCACAGGTCACTCCAACCTTGACACCGACTCCCCTTGTTCCCACTCTCACACCCAGGCCGACGGCAGCGCCGACGGCAACGCGGGGGACGCAAACCGTGCCGACCGGCAAATTGACCCGGGCGTTGATCGGCCAGACGGCGACGATTGAAGGTCGGATCGTCGAGGTGGTCAGTTTTTCCAGTGGGGTCAAATTTTACGTCGATGACGGTTCCGGGCGGGCGGCGCTGTGGGTGCTGCAAGCCGTGTACAGCCAGCTCGACAACGCCGCGCAGCTCATCGTCGGCAGCACGGTGCGCGCCCAGGGCGTGGTCGAGGAATACAAGGACGAGCTGGAAGTGGCGCCCCAGTCGGCCAGCGACGTGACGGTGACTGTCGCGGCCACGCCGCAGCCGGTGACCATCACTCGCCTGGCCGATCTCTCGGCAGCCAATGTCGGGCAGACGGTGACGGTGCAAGGCGAGATTGTTGAGGTGGTCCCTTTTTCCAGCGGCATAAAATACCTGCTCGACGACGGCAGCGCGCGGGTCACACTGCTGCTGTGGCAGAATGTTTACGACCTGGTGGCGGTCAAGGATCAACTCGTCGTCGGGGCGGTGGTGCAGGCGACGGGCAAGGTCAACGAATATCGTGGGGCAATCGAGATTGTGCCCGCGTTGGGGGGCGACGTGGCGATCAAATGAAGATGGGTAGTTGGGGCTCTCTCATTCTGCCGGTCTCTGGTGGAACGAGAGAAAAAGGATAACGAGGCGTAAATTGACAGACACGGTCGATCAAATCAGACCCGTTCTCGACAGGTTGAAACAACAGGTAAAGCGCATCTATGGGCCGCGATTTCGGCAGATGATCCTGTATGGTTCTTTTGCCCGCAATTTCGCAGTTTCACGAGGCTACTATGCGATGTTTTATGCAGCAGAAGTTGCTCTTTTGAGCGAGGGATTGGCGTTTTCCAAACATGCGAGCGTCATCGCCGCTTTTGGTCAGCGCTTTGCCCGGACAGGGCGAGTGCCTGCATATTTGCACCGCTACTTGCTGGATGCCTTTGATATCCGGCAGATCGGTGATTATGATGCGCCGGGTATGGTGAGCCGGGATCGCGCTGGACAGGTCATGGTCTGGGCACGAGAGTTTTTCCGGGCGGTCGCTGACTGGCTGGGTCCTCGAACACAAGCCGCTGAGGGAAGCATACCCGATGTCTTCAGGTGAGAAACGAGTCGTGCAGGACATCCATTTCCGGCTGACCGCCGGTAGCCAGGGCTATACGGTGGAGGCACGCGGGCCGGGCGACAGTGCATCTCGGGCCGCCTTTGAGCTGCCCTTGAGCGACCTGGAAGTGGAAAATTTTCTGCTGCGAGTGGGGCGACCACGCCGCACGTTCAGCCGGGGGCGCGTGGCCGAGCCGTACCGTCCGACGGTCGAGTTTGGCAGCAAGTTGTTCGATGCGTTGTGCGGCGGCCCGGTGCGCGAGGTGCTGGCCGCCGAGCGGCGCGCCGCCGAGTTGGGCGGCTACCGCCTGCGCCTCAAGCTGTGCCTGTCGAGCGCGCCCGCGCTGACCGACCTGCCCTGGGAATTTTTGTACGATTCGGGTTCCGGCGCCGGCTTTGGCGCTTTCGACCCAGACGCCGCTGGTGCGCTACCTGGAATCGCCGCATCCGTACCGGCCGCTGCACATTGACCTGCCGCTGCGCATGTTGGGCACCATCAGCGCGCCCGGCGACTGCCCGCTGCTGGACGCGCCGGCCGAGCAGGACAAGGTGGAAACCGCGCTCCGCTCGCCGATTGAGGAAGGGCTGATCCGGGTGCACTGGCTGACCGACCTGTCGCTGCGCGCCTTGCAGCGCGAGTTGGACCGCGCCCAACGAGCCGGGCAGCCTTATCACGTGTGGCATCACATTGGCCACGGCGCGTGGGACGAGCGCGCCGGTGCGGGCACGCTGCTCTTGTGCGGCCCCGACGGCCGCTCCCAGGCCGTAGGCGGCTTTGAACTGGGCGCGCTGTTCGGCGATCACCCGTCGCTGCGACTGGCCCTGCTCAACGCCTGCGAGGGCGCGCGCAGCGACCGCCAGGATGCCCTGGGCAGCGTCGCTGCCGCGCTGGTCGAGCGGCGGGTGCCGGCGGTGATCGGCATGCAGTTCGAGATCAGCGACCAGGCAGCGCTGGCCTTTGCCGAGGGGTTTTACGAGGCGCTGGTGGACGGCGCGCCGGTGGACGTGGCCGTGACCGGTGGGCGGCGGGCGGTGTTCAGCCTGCCCAACTGGGTGGAATGGGCCACGCCGGTGCTGTACATGCGCGCGGCGGATGGGGTGTATCTTCTCAACAACTTGGGGACACTATGCGGCAACCCATGATGCCCCCAGGTTCATTTGGGCAGCCCGTTGTGCGATCAGGTCT
>JAFGEY010000513.1 GCA_016931365.1 Anaerolineae bacterium | reverse complement strand
GGCCTGAACGTCGAGGCCGCCGCCACCGGCAAACGCTATCTTTTCGAGGGCGATCTCGCCACGAACGACCTGCACCACATCGCCCAAGACGTGCTGTGCAACCCGGTCATCCAAAGCTACGCCATCGGCCTCTTGCAGCCCACCTTTGTCCCGCACGCCGCCCCATCGAACCGGATCGAAACCATCCCGATCCGCGATCTTGACGACGACGCCCTGGCTAAATTAAGTGTCGAGCGCGTGTTGTTTATGTCGCTGGATGAAATGCGCGCCGTCCAGGCCGAGTTTCGCCGCCTGAAACGCGATCCGACGGACGTGGAACTGGAGGCGCTGGCCCAGACCTGGTCGGAGCACTGCCAGCACAAGGCGTTCAAATCGCGAGTCGATTTCACCTGCGCCCCAGGCACAACGCGCATCTTGCCCGCCGGTGAATACGCCTGCCCGCCCCGAGAAGAAATTAATGGCTTGCTGCGCACCTACCTGCGCGCCGCCACCGAACGGCTCGAAAAGGACTGGGTGCGCTCGGCCTTTGTCGACAACGCAGGGATCATCGATTTCGATCCCGAGTTCGAGGTCTCGTTCAAGGTCGAAACGCACAACCATCCCTCCGCGCTGGAACCCTTTGGCGGGGCCAACACCGGCGTCGGCGGGGTAATCCGCGATATCCTGGGCGTCTCAGCGCGGCCCATCGCCAACACCGACGTGCTCTGCTTTGGCCCGCTGGATATGGCCCGCGACGAAATGCCGCAGGGCATCTTGCACCCGCGCCGGGTCGCGCGCGGCATCGTCGAAGGCGTGGAGGATTACGGCAACAAGATGGGCATCCCTACCGTTTCCGGCGCGCTGCTCTACGATCCTGGCTATGCGGCCAACCCGCTGGTCTACTGCGGCTGCGTCGGCATCGCCCCCAAAGGCGTCCATTGCAGCAATGCGCGGCCCGGCGACCTCTGCGTTGCCCTCGGCGGGCGCACCGGACGCGACGGCGTCCACGGTGCGACCTTTTCCTCCGCCGAGTTGACCCACGAAACAGGCGCTACTGTGGGCACCGTCGTCCAGATCGGCGATCCGATCACCGAAAAAGCCGTGCAGGAAGCAGTGATGCTGGCCCGCGACGAGGGATTGTACACTGCGATCACCGACTGTGGCGCAGGCGGCTTTTCCTCCGCCGTCGGTGAGATGGGCAAAGAGGTCGGCGTTGAGGTCGAATTGAAAGACGTGCGACTCAAATATCCCGGCCTGCGTCCGTGGGAAATCTGGCTCTCCGAGGCCCAGGAACGGATGGTGCTGGCCGTGCCGCCGCGCAATCTGGATCGCTTGAAGCAGATTTGCGATGGCCTGGATGTCGAATGGACGGTGATCGGCCATTTTACCGGCAGCGGGCGGCTGTGCATCCGCTATGATGGCAAGCCGGCCGCCGATCTCGACATGGGCTTTTTGCACGACGGCTGGCCGCAGCCGAAGCTCGAAGCGGAGTGGAAATCAGCTGAGACGTCAAGCGTGAAACGTGAAACGTCAACCACCCAACCACCAAACCACCAAACTGCCAGACTGCCAGACTGCCAAACTACCCTATTTCGTATGTTGGCCCACCCCGATGTCGCCAGCAAGGAAACGGTCATTCGCCGCTACGATCACGAAGTCCAGGGCGGGACGGTGATCAAGCCGCTGGTTGGCGTCGAAAACGACGGCCCGTCGGACGCAGCGGTGATCAAGCCGCTGGTGGCCCAAGGTTGGGCAGGGCTGGCGCTCGGCGTGGGCATTTCACCGCATTATGGCCGCGTCGATCCCTATGCGATGGCCTGGGCGGCAATCGACGAGGCGGTGCGCAATGTCGTCGCCGTCGGCGCGGACCCGGAGCGCATTGCCCTGCTCGACAATTTCTGCTGGGGCAACCCGGCCCTGCCCGACCGGATGGGCGGCCTGGTGCGCGCGGCGCAGGGCTGCCACGATGCGGCGCTGGCCTACGAAGCGCCGTTCATCTCCGGCAAGGACAGCCTGAACAACGAATACGTCGATCCGCAGGGCGTCAAGCAGGCCATCCCGCCGACGCTGCTGATCTCGTCGCTGGGCATCGTGCCCGACGTGCGCCGCTGCGTGACGATGGATTTCAAAGAGGCAGGAAACCCGGTGTACGTCATCGGCCTGACCAGGAATGAACTGGGCGCGTCGCTATACCATCGAATCAATGGTCTTTCCGGCGGCCTGGTGCCCCAACCTGTCCCCGGCGCGCTCGATGCGATGTGCGCGCTGCACCGGGCGATCAAAAATGGGCTGGTATCGGCCTGCCACGACCTGTCGGAGGGCGGGCTGGCCGTCGCCGCCGCCGAGATGGCTTTTGCCGGGCGCAAGGGCATCGAACTCGATTTGGCCGCGCTGCCCCGCGCTGACGATGTGGATACCGTCGCCGCGCTCTTTGGGGAGAGCAGCGCGCGTTTTCTGGTCGAAGTCGCGCCGGAATGTGCCGTAGAGTTTGAACAAGCCTTGTCCGGCCATCCCGTGGCACGGTTGGGCCGCGTCACCGATGGCGAGCAGGTGCGTATCACCGGGCCGGAAGGCAATATCGAGATCGAGGCAAACATAGCCGACCTGCTGCGCGCCTGGCAGTCGGCAGAACTGGTGTGAGTATAAGAATAAGCCTGTTCAAAAAGAGGGCGAATGAATAAGTCGAAATCTTGCGCGCCGGCTGGTTGCTTTCTCACTGTCTTTTCACTGCTTTTCCTAATTATAGGTGTCGCAGAAGGAATGGTCGTGCAAGGTATTGAGCTATACCAACTCAAGCAGTCGGGAGTTACAACCTCAGGTGTAATTATCGCCCAGCGTGTCGAGGAAAGCGCTTCCGGAAAAATCTCTTACCATATTGTGTATCGTTTCAATGCGGAAACTGATGGCTCTATTCAGCAAATCACTCACGAAGAGCGAGTTTCCGAGGACATATATGAGAGTTTACATCAAAATGATTCTATCTCTGTCGTCTACTTACCGGATGATCCCGATGTTCGAACGATCCAAGATGTCAACAGTTCTCTCAAAAGCGTGGTCACTTGGGCAGCGGCAATGCTTGGCTGTCTGTATCTTGGCTCCTTATCTATGTTGCAGCATGGCCTGGGTCTGTCGATAACGTACTTTGGAACATCCTTGATCGTTATGGGCATAATGACTTTTGTCGGATCTTTTTTTGGACACGGCGCAAATACGGGCCGTTCAAGAGC
>JAFGEY010000512.1 GCA_016931365.1 Anaerolineae bacterium | reverse complement strand
TCGGAGCGAAACCACTGCCCGTCCTGCTGCTCCTCCATCCGGATCGCCGAGGCCGGACATTGGTAAAGGCAGGCCGCGCAGCTCTCGCAAGCCAGCCCATCGACCCGGTATGCCTCCTCGCCGGGGATGATCGCCGCAAAGCGACAGACGCCATAGCAGACGCCGCAGGCGGTGCATTCGCCGGGGTCGATCACCGCCGACTTGCCGCCCGTAAAATCCCAGGTTTCCTGTTTTGCAGGGTCGAGCACCAGTTCCAGGTTGGCCGCGTCCACGTCGGCATCGGCGAGGACGATGGAAAATTCACGCGCGGCCAGGTGGGCCAATGCGGCGGCGATGGTAGTCTTGCCCGTGCCGCCTTTGCCGCTGAGGATAACCAATTGTTTCACTTTGCTCCCTCGTTATCTATAAACCGATCATCGGACTGTTTGTCGCGCATCCGTTCTCTGGCCGAGGCGAACCAGCCCGTGCGCTCGGCCCGAACGCTGTCAAATTCCGGCACATACGGCTTGATGTCCAGCAGTGGCGTTCCATCCAAGATGTCCACATTCTCGATGTGCAAAACGGGTCCATCCACGCTCAACAATCTGACCACCGATAGGCCAATCGGGTTGGGACGGCACGGCGCCCGCGTGGCAAACAGGCCGCGCGGTTGACTGTCGAGAAAGGGTACGACACTCAGCCGGGCTGCCGCCCCCCGGTGCAGATGATAGAGCAACAAGATGTGCGAAAAACCATCCAGGTCTTGCAACCCGGCGGCAAAAGGGGCAAACACCTCGACGGTCCCCTGGCTGCCAGTCGCCGTGGCTGGCTGGATGGGCATGTTTTCAACGGTCTGAAAGGGACTGTGAATGATGCCGATAGGCTGATAGGGGATGGTCATCGCGCCAGCCCCTCGATCTGGTGGTACAGCTTGTGGAACCGCTCCAGCCAGGCCGGCTCGACCTCTACCAGCAGTATCCCCTCCGAGTACGCCTCGGCAATGCGCCGCTCCAGCGGGATACGCATCAAAATGGGGATGTCCTCGACGGCGCAGTATTCGTCCACGCCCCGGTCGCCGACGCCGTCGCGGTTGATCACCACACCGACGGGCAGACCCAGTTCATCGCGCGCCACCTCTACCGCCAGCCGCAGGTCATGCAGGCCGAAGGGGGTCGGTTCGGTAACCAGCAGCACAACATCCGCCCCGCGCATGCTCTCGACGACCGGGCAGGCGGTGCCCGGCGAGGCGTCCAGGATGACCGGCCGGTCGCCGACATCCGGCGGGATGGCCCAACGCTTCAACTGGCGGATGATCGGCACGGCCATCGGCTCGCCCACGTTCATCGTCCCCTGGGCAAACGCGATCCCGCCGGCCCGGCCCCGCTCGATGGTCCCCATCACGTGCAGCACCTCGCGGATCGCCCCCGTGGGGCAGTTGAGCGTGCAACTGCCGCAGCCGTGGCAGAGTTCGGGAAAAACAAGCACCTTTTTTCCGGCGACGGCGATGGCGTGGTACTGGCAAACCTCGGCGCAGCGGCCACAATAGTTGCACCGCGCCGGATCGACCTGCGGCACCATCTGCCCCACCTCACGGCGCTCCTCGATGATCGGCTTGAGGAACAAGGCAGCATTCGGCTCTTCCACGTCGCAGTCCAGGAACAAGGGCTGCGCGCCGGTCAGGCTGAGGGCCAGGTTGACGGCAACGGTGGTCTTGCCCGTGCCTCCTTTGCCGCTGGCAACGGTCACGATCATGGTCATACCTCCAGATCGAGCTGCGTCCCGGCCGGGCAGGGACGGACGACGTCCGCTCCCAGGGCGAGCCGCAGTGCGTGAAATGCCTCTTCTCCCGAGCAGTGATTCGGGTAAACGCGCCGCACAGATTTGCGCAGCGTCTCGCCGACACGCTCCAGGTGCGCGGTGTCGGCATTGATCAGGTGGGTGCCGCCGGCGATGACGACCACCGTCTGCTCAAACGTGCGCTCGACGTGAGCCAACGTGTTGAGCAGCCCGGCGTGGCAGCAGCCACAGAGCAAAACCAGCCCGGCAGGAGCCTCGATGGTCAGCGACAGATCATCCAGATACGGATCGGGCAGCCAACCCTCCGCGGCCTTGACTGTATGGCGCGCGCTGCGCCCTTCCGGTTCCCGGCGCAGGGCGATCTCGCCGGTCGTCCGGATGCCGGGGTGTATTTCTTGCGGGCGCTCGCTGAGCCGTAGCGTCGTCCTGGCGGCCAATGCTTCTTGCGTCAACGCCAGGCCGATAGAAACCAGCTTTTCCCGGTGAAGGGAGAAGCGCTCGCGAAACAGGTCCGAGTGCGCATAGAGCGGGAGGCCGGGGCGTGTTCGCTCCAACAGCAGCGGCAGCCCGCCGGTGTGGTCATAATGCGCGTGGCTGATCGCCAGGGCGTCAATGGTGTGCGGGTCGATCCCCAGCGCTTCCATGTTGTGCAGCAGCACCGCACCGCTCTGACCGGCGTCGAACAACACGCGACCGGCCTGGGTCTCGATCAGAAACGCCAGCCCGTGCTCGCCCCACAGGCTCGAACTGCGCCCGGCGGCATTATCTACCAGGCAGGTGATCTCGACGTGATGGTTCAATGTGCGCCTCCTCTTTTCTGCCACAGTGTCAAGAGCCGAGTTTGCGCGCGTAAAAAGCGCTGCCCGCATAATCGGCCCGGATCACTTGCCCGCGCGCCATCAATTCGTCAACCACGGCCCAAGCCGCGCCGGCGCTGGTCAAAAAAGCGCGTACCGCATCCTCCCGCATCGGGTGGACGGCGGTGATGCTCAACAAATCCTGCGCGGCGTCGCCGGTGGATGCAAAGGCGTTGCCTTCGTAGCCGATCAGGTATTCGACGTGACCCACCCGCTCGGCGACAAGCTGGTAGGCGCGGTTGAGAGCGGCCTCGTCGGCCGGACGAACCCACGATTCTGCCGGCGGGCGGGTCGGTATGGACAGGTAGGCGGTGTCCGGTTCCAGGCGGGCCAGGAAATCGGCGAGCGCCCGTAGATGTGCCTCATCGTCGTTCAGCCCATTGATCAGCATGGTTTCCGTGACCAGTTTGCCGCTAAAGGTTGAGGCAAAGGCCAGTATCCCCGCCTGAATCGACGACAACTGCAAGCGCCGGTGGGGACGGTCGACGCGCCGCCAGATCGCTTCCTGCACGGCATCGATCTTGAGCGACACCCAATCGGCCTGCTGCAAATCGGCCCGCACCGACTCCTGCCACAGCAGCGTCGCGTTGCTGATCACAGCGATGGGGATGCCCAGCGGCTTGAGCAGGGCAACCATGCGCCCGAGGTTGATGTCCAGTGTGGGTTCGCCGTCGGGCACAAAGGCAAGATAGTCGATTGGCTCACCCGCTGCGCGCGCCCTGGCGACGTGCGCCTGAACCTCGGCCAATATCTGCTCCGGTTCGTAGAACGCGCTGCGTTCTGTGCGCATTCGGGTGGTGCGCCCGACCTGGCAGTAGACGCACGAATAGGTGCATACCTTGGGCGGAATGTGGTTGACGCCCAGGCTGCGCCCCAGCCGCCGCGAGGGCACCGGGCCAAAGGTGATCGAGTTTCTCTCGGTCATTTCGGGACAGGCCACAGTTTCATGACACCAATTGTTCCCCGCCGGAAAAGACCTGTTCCACGCGCAACGCCGCCGCCGCGTGGCCGGGCAGTCTGGCCGGGTTCCACTGCTTCATCTCGTCAAAGATCGGCCCTTCGCTATGATACTCGATGCGTCCTTTGACCTGATACGATTTGCCCTCTTTGGTGATAAAGAGCAGCGATCCCTTGCTGCCCGACAGAATGTTGGTGCGCGTTTTGTGAAAAAAGTTGTCGGCGACGACCAGCGTATCGTCGCCGGACAGGCGAACGCAGGTCGCATAGATGGCGTTCGGCGTCCCTTCGCCATCCACGGTGGTCAACACGATCGGCCCTTCACGACTCTCCCATGCTTCAAGAACGACAGTCGGCAATGCAGCCATTTTGATTCTCCTTTGAAATAGTATGAATTGAAATCACGCTGCGCTATTTCGCGCGTGTTTGAACACAATGCTGCCCACCGGCACGCCCACATCGCGGGCAATAACCGGGCACTTGGTTTGGAGCAAAAAGAACAGGTTGTCCCGGCGCTCGCTCAAGGTCTCATAGTTGGCCTGCCCCTTGGCGACGATCAATTCGGCCTGCCGGTACAGGGTCTGGAAGGACGCGCTGCACCGATCCAGGATCGTGCCCGGCGCGTCCGATCCGGTACTGACGACCTCGGCCACCTGGTCCAGGCCGGCCGCGAGGGCGTCCTCCCGGGTCGCATCGTTCAGGATGGGGCCGCCCTTGACCGCGTAGGTGACCGGACGGTCCAGCGTTTCGATCAACACCCGGTCAAAGACCGTCTCGCCGGTATTGTCGGCCAGGTAGAGGATCTGCTTCACCCGGCCGAGGGCCTGGCGAAAGGCCGGCCCATCGTCGATGGCAAAGGGCTGCGCGAGCACGCGCTCGACGACCCCCCATAGGTCCTGCCTGTGCTGTTCCACCGCCATATCGAGAATGTTGCCGGCGATGCTCAGGCGAATGGC
>JAFGEY010000511.1 GCA_016931365.1 Anaerolineae bacterium | reverse complement strand
GTAATAGTTGGGGTAGGTGTGGATCACAAAGTAGTCGATCTCGGCGTTGCCCGTTTCGAGCACGGCCTGGCTCCAGCGGTTGCCCTGGGCCGCCTCGGCGCTGCCCACCATGCCGACCACGATGGGCAAAAGAGATGGTTGATCGGGCGGGTGGTGCTTGAAAAGCCAGGACGATAGTGTCCTGAGTGAGGGTGTTCATATCATAAGCATGAGCAATCCGCTAGCTTGGCTCAGTCTCCAGCCAGTTCGGATGAGGTGGAATAACCTGAAATCTGGACAAAGCGTGTTTCGAGGAAAACGGAAAAGCCGGACGCACTTGCTTACTTATCGTCGGGACAATATATCTGGCAGACTTTTTTGATTTGCAAATTCCGCCTCAACAACAGCAGCACCAACGCACAAGCGCAGCCAACTGGATTGACAAAATGAGCATAAGCAGTATAATGCAATCAAGTCTTCGAATATTGTGGTACGCAAGGATCGAATAGATGGACATCGGAAGCACTTTGGGCCATTACCTCATTCAATCCAGGATCAGCAGCAGCGAACTTGACGATGTTTACAGAGGCTATCAGCAAAGTCTGGACCGTTATGTCATAATCAGGGTCTTCAAGGGGCTAGCGGGGCAAACCAATGCGCAGAAACGCCTGGCTCAAGCGTTCAAAGACTTGGAGGCTTTGCGGCATAAAAATATTTTGACTATTTTGGATTATGGTTGCCGGGACGATCTTGTATATTGTGTCACTAATGACGTTTCCTCTACATCTCTGAAAGAGCGAAGAAAATCGCTCTCTTTTGACGAGGCTATTGACATCAGTATGCAAATAGGTCAAGCATTGTCTGCTGCTCACAAAGCAGGCATCGTGCATGGCTATGTCAATCCAGAAAATATTCTGTTTGACGAGACCGGCCAGCCATTGCTGACCAATTTTGAAACGGGCGCAGTAACGAGCCAATATCCCAACTTGTTTAGCGCGGAACAGGATATAAAGGCATCTGAATATGTTTCTCCTGAACAAAAGCAGGGAGATCCGCCCGATCTTTATTCGGATATCTATGCGTTGGGTAAGCTACTTGAAGAATATGTTGTAAATGCCCAGGTGCCTGGCATAAAAAAGCGCGCCAGGCAAATCCAAGATGTAGTTCAAAGGGCCACTCACCAATCTCCTCGAAAGCGATTTAGCAACGTTGAGCAGATGCTGTCCGCACTGTCGATTACCGACGATGATACCCAACCCAGGATACCTGCCAAGCTCAAAATTGGCAAAAAAGCTCTTGTGTGGGGTCTGGTAGTTGCATTGGTGCTGTTAGTTATTGGCGGAATTGCGTTAGCCCCGATCCAGGTATCAAATCCTATTGCCACCGCATGGGCTTTTCTTTTTCCTACGCAAACGCCGATAGCAGTTTGGACTCCGACACTGATGCCGACTCGGACGCCAGAGCCGACCTTATCCCCTACGCCACTGCCTACCTCAACATTGGCCCCGACACCAACGCCAGAGTTGACCTTACCCCCTACGTCATCGCCTACTTCAACATTGCCCCCAACATCGACGTCATCTCCGACGCCTACGCCGTCCGCAACGCCGACGGCTACTCCAACGTTCACAGATACGCCTACTGCCACCCCGACACCGCCCGTCGCCGTTGCCAACCTGGCATCGAGCATCTTTGAAGCGCCGCTCGACAACTCGCGCCAATTGGGCATTGTTGAGGCCAAAGAATCTGTCCCCATCCTCGGCCGGGCCAACGATCAATTATACGGCAAGTGGCTTTACATTCGCAACAGCCAGGCCATAGAAGGGTTCGCCTATGCGCCCAGGTTTACCTACACGGCTGATTGGCAGTCGCTAGAAATCATTACTCCAACTGTAACTGTCATTCCCACCCCCAAATCGACCCCGACCGGCCTCGTGATTGCTCCCGGCACACTCAAGATTGAGCATGTTTGGTCGGCTGCTGTCTGCAATCCAACAGGGGGATGGACGGCTTATTTTGAAGTTAGAATTTCCGGCGGCGACGGCAAAAATTACAAACTCTATTGGAATACGGACCCGGTTTCGTTTGTAGTTAAGGCTGATAACGAACGTGATGTAGCAGTAATTCAGTTTCCGGGAGACAGATCTTTCTTTGTCGGAACCGTATGGGTTGAATCAGGCGGGCAGCGAGTTGGTCAAGATACCAGCCTGGGTAAACCTGTCTGTGCCAATTAAAGCTGTCATGGATTTGTTTTCGTCCAACTGTTTCCCTGCTTGACGACCTCAAAGTCGGCATTGTGGACACACCGGAAGCCCAAAACATCCAGTGCTCCATTGTATTCATAGCTGGCCCGGCCAGATGTACTGGCATCGCCAGCCGGATGTGCCCACGAACCGCCGCGGATCACTCGCTTCTTGCCTTCAGCATCCCAGTCTGCCGTCCACTCCCAGACGTTGCCGCCCATGTCACACAGCTCATACGGACTCAATCCCTGCCCATATTGACAGACCGGCGCTGTCCGCGCGAAACCGTCCTTGTCGCCAGCCTTGTTGCCCCATTGACATTGCGCATCGCAATAATTCAAGTACTGCCCGGTAGGCGTCTCGTTGCCCCACGGGTACTGCCATCCATCGATGCCAAAGGCAGCCAACTGCCACTCGGCCTCGGTAGGCAACCGCTTGCCAGCCCACTCGCAGTATGCAGCGGCGTCATCCCAACTTACCGACACCACCGGATGTTGCATCGTTTCTTCGACAGATGGCTTGTTGGGACCCAAGGGCCTGAACCAATAGGCATTCCAAATCACTTCGAAGGGGCCTTGTGGCTTCCACTTCCACGCTTTCTTGTTCTTTTCTGCGGTGGTTTTGTAGCCGGTGGCCTTGACGAATGCATCGAACTGGGCGTTGGTCACTTCGTGACGGTCGATCCAGAACGGGTCAACGCCAGAAATGCCGGGCACGTACATCAGTGTGCTTTGATCCACCGTCCAGTTGAGCGACGCGCCCGGCTCTGGCGTCAATATGGGCGTCGGCGTCGGCGGCGGTGGCGTCACTGTTGGCGTGGATGTGGGTGTGGGTGTCGGCGTCGGCATCGGCGTGAATGTGGGCGTTGGCGGCGGCGGCAGCGTTGGTGGATCGACCACCTTGAGCTGAATCGAACTGCTCGTTCGCAGGTCGCCATTGTAAGCGGTCAGAATGAACGAAGTCGTTTGTTCGGCAGCCAACGTGATCTTGTCTTCCGGGGAAAGAGCGGACATGGTCTGAAAGTTGGCCGTGATCTCGACATTGGTCACCTGACCCGTGACGCGCCAGGACAATTCAACCTCCCCGCCGCGCACCTGCTCCTGGGGTGTGATCTGAAAGAACTCGATCACTGGCGCTTCTGGAGCCGGGTTGACAACCACCTGCTGGATGTGGCTTCCGCCTCCGGGTACGATCAGTTCATAAACCGTCGTTTCAGTCGGCTGTTGTACCAGCCGACCGCTGGGAGGAAGGTTTTGCTGGATGCCCGGCCCAATTGACACTGAATCCACGTTTCCTACATCCCATTCGATGGCAACGCTCTCACCTTGAACGATCTCGGCGGGGCTGACCGAAAACTGCCGGATCACCGGCACTGGCCTCAGAATCTCAAGCCAGGGCACCCTGGCTACGAGCGTTGGACCAAAAAGAGCAGCAAAGATGATCGCGATCTCGATCAGGATGCCAGCAGCAAGCATCGGCCATATGCGCCTGCGTTTGGGTGGCGGCACAGAAGTTTTTATCGGCTCGACTAACGGCGGTGTAGTCCCAATCACCGGCATCTCGAAAGATCCTGGCACTTTCATTGCCCGCTCCAGATCGTCGACTAATGCGCCTGCACTTTGATAGCGCTTGTCGGGATCCTTGGCCAATGCTTTGAGCACAACGCTTTCCACCTCTGGCGGTACTTCTGCCCCCATTTCCCACATAGCGGGTGGTCGTTCGTTCACTTGAGCATAGAGAACCGCCTCGGTGGTTGGTTTTTGAAAAGGAGATTTCCCTGTAAGCATTTGGTAAATTATAATGCCCAATGAGTAGACATCAGCACGGCCGTCGACTTGCTCTCCTCTTATCTGTTCGGGTGCCATATACTCTGGAGTTCCCAAGATTATGTCGGTTCGAGTGATTTTGACACCATCCAGCACTTTGACCAGGCCAAAATCCATCAATGTGACAAAATCGTCTTTCTTGTGATCGATCATAATATTGCTTGGTTTTACGTCTCGATGAACTAGACGTCTGTTGTGAGCATAATCTAGTGCTTCAGAAATTTGGCGGGCAACATGTAAGATTTTGTCATCCGGTATAATCTTACGTTCGGATAATATATTTTCTAGAGATTTGCCTTCCAAATACTCCATCACAAGGTAACGAACATCATTCTGACTGGCTACATCAATGATACGAAGAATGTGAAGGTGCGATAAAGCTGCTAGTGCTTTCGCTTCCCGCAAAAACCGGTTTATCAGATCATCACTACCTGCGAGTCTTGAAGACAGTACCTTGATAGCCAAGAAATGCTGCGGATCGGCAAGCGAGTACGCCTTATATACTGCTCCCATTCCTCCTTCACCCAGCTTGATAACCAGTTTGTATTCGCCCAAGACTTGTCCAGCTAAATCTGTTGCCGTCATTTGAAGCACCTTTCGAGCAAACAATAGAAAAACCCGATCTTGAGTGTTATGGACTTGTTTTCGTCCAGGCATCTCCCTGCTTGATGACCTCAAAGTTGGCATCGCGGGTGCACCGGAAGCCCAAAACGTCCAGTACTCCGTTGTACTCGTAGCCGGCCCGGCCTGAAAGACCGGCATCGTCGGCCGGACGTGCCCACGAGCTACCGCGGATCACGCGTGTCTTGCCTTCCACTTCCCAATCGGCAGTCCACTCCCAGACGTTACCGCCCATATCACACAGCCCGTACGGGCTCAATCCCTGTGAATATTGGCAAACCGGCGCCGTCCGCGCGAAACCATCCTTGTCGCCAGCCTTGTTGCCCCACTGACACTGTGCGTCACAATAGTTCAAATATTGCCCGCCGGGCGCCTCATTGCCCCAGGGGTATTGCCGGCCATCGGCGCCAAAGGCGGCCAACTGCCATTCGGCCTCGGTAGGCAACCGCTTGCCGGCCCACTGGCAGTATGCGGCAGCGTCATCCCAACTCACCGACACCACTGGATGCTGCATCGCTTCCTCGACAGAGGGATAGTAGGGCCCCAACGGTTCGTACCAGTAGGCATACCAGATGAATTCGACGCCTTGTGGCGTCCATTTCCACCCTTTCTTGGCCATCTCTGCGGTGGTCTTGTAGCCCGTAGCCTTGACGAATGCGTCGAACTGAGCATTGGTCACTTCGTGACGGTCGATCCAGAATGGGTCAACGCCAGAGATGCCGGGCACGTACATCAGCGCGCTCTGATCGTTCGCCCAGTCGAGCGATGCGCCCGGCTCTGGCGTCAATATGGGCGTCGGCGTTGGCGTCGGCGTCGTTGTTGGCGTGGATGTGGACGTCGGCGTCGGCGTCGGCGTCGGCGTGGATGTGGATGTCGGCGTCGGGGTCAGCGTCGGATCGATCACCTTGAGCTGAACCGAGCTGCTCGTTCGCAGTTCGCCATTGTAAGCAATCAGAATGAACGAAGCCGTCTGTTCGGCAGCCAAGACGAGTTTACTTTCAGAGGCGAGGGCAGACATTGTCTTGAAATCTGCCGTGATCTCGACATTGGTCACCTGGCCTGTGACTCGCCACGACAATTCGACATCCCCTCCGCGCACCTGCTCCTGGGGTGTGATCTGGAAGAACTCGATCACTGGCGTTTCAGGAGCCGGGTTGACGACCACCTGCTGAATGCGGTGCCCAACTTCAGGCACGACCAGTTCGTAGATCGTCGTTTCTGCCGGCTTGTGCACCAGTCGGCCGCTGGGGGATGTGTTCCATTGAATGCTTGGCTCAATTGACACTGAATCCGCGTTTTTCACCTCCCATTCGATGATGACGCTCTCCCCTTGGACGATCTCGACGGGACTTACCGAGAACTTTTGGATGAGCGGCGCTGGTTTCAAAAAAGCAAGTGCAGGCACCCGAGTTACGAGCGTTGGGCCAAAAAGGATCAACAAGGCCGCGATTGAAATCACCGCCATACTCACACCCACTGTAGGCCACACCCATTTGTATCTGTTTGTCGTTCCCGGCTCAGCATCCAGCCCGGCGATGTTTTCATTCGGGTGGGCTCGTCGAGATGATAAAGCGGCTTTGTCTGGGAACACAAACGTCTCCGGGTTGGTGATGGCCCAGTCCAGATCGCTGACCATTTCGCTGGCGCTGCTATATCGATGGGCAGGTTTTTTAGACAATCCCTTGCGAATAACAGCTTCAATTTCAGGCGATATGTGGCCGCTAAATTGCGACATGGGGGGCAGTTCTTCCTGGATGACAGCGATGATAGTCGCCGATGTCGTTTGTCTCTGGAAGGGTATTTTTCCCGTCAACGAATAATACAGTGTGCTGGCGAAAGAATAAATATCAGTGCGGTAATCAACGACACCATCGGCGAACTGTTCGGGCGACATATAATTGGGGCGTGACAAAAAGACATTAGACGTCCCGGTTTTGCGGTCGCCGATAAACTGGGGCATACCAAAGCCCGTCAAAGCGACCCGATCATCTCTTGCAGGCTCGATAAAAATATTATCCGGCCTGACATCTTGATGGATAAACCCCCTTTTATGAGCATAGTCAAGTGCGTTGGCAATTTGTCGAGCAATGCGCAGCATACGGATGGGCGGCAGGCATCCGTGCGCTTCAATTAACTCATCCAGGGTTACGCCTTCCTTATAGTCCATTGCCACATAACAAAGACCAGCTTCGGCGCCGGTCTGGTGGATGCGAGTGATATTTGGATGATCGAGAACCGCCGCTGCTTGAGCCTGCTTGAGAAATTGGTCCACGGTATCCTGATCCTGGGCAAGGGCAGGCGATAACACTTTGATGGCTATCGGGTTACTTTGACCTGGGGCATAGGCTTTGTAGACATTGCTCCGGTCGCCCTGCCCGGCTTTGGCAACAACCTGGTACTGTCCTAGCGTTTTCCCAATCAGTGTTGTTGCCTGTCTTGTTGGGATTTGAATCTGAGTGGTCTTGTGTTCCGGGATCAAGATTTGATCGGCCGGCCAGGGGCCCAACTTGACCAATGCCCTGGTTAACGCCGTAAAGGCGCGGGTCAAATCTTCGGAGCCGGCTTTGCCGGCTTTGCGGGCGGCCACCATTTCGCCGAACGCATAATAGGGCACGTGGGGTATCTTGAGCTCCCAGAATGACGTCAACTCGTCCTGCAACTTTTGTGGCAAAAACGGGTCAAATTGGCTAACAAATTGCCTGTGAAACTCGTCCAGCCGTTCGGCCTCCGCGCGGTCTTCGACGCGCGCCGGAACCACTACAATCTCCAGCGGACGATCGTGCCGCAGCTCTTGAACTTGGGGATGTCTGAGGTTTTGGATCATTTCATCGAGGCCGTCCAGGTTTTGTTGATTGGCCGCGCAAAACATCACGACGACATCGGCGAACTGATAGGTACAAATGCCTCCCATTTCGGTCACGCCGGTTCGACTATCGATCAAGACAACATCGGCCATTTGCTCAAACTGCTGCCGGAGCCACTCAAAATATAACTCACCATCCCAGTTTTCGTAAAAATCCGACCAATCAAACGCCAGGATCGTATGCGCGTATTCGGCGAAATGTGCGCGGGAGCGCCGACCGGCCGTGAGCAGTCCAAGTTGCCCCGCGCTTTCATCCGAGTATATATTCACGGCAAACTGTTCGGGACGCTCGAAAGGCAGTGGCTCATTTTCATCCAAAGCAGGAAGCCCCTGGCTCATCTGTTCCTTATAGCTGACCAACATATCAATGATGCCGGGACGCTCAAGCACCTGCTCCAGGTTAACCGGAAAAAATTTCTCCAGTCCCGGCGCTTCCAGGTCCCAATCGACGACCAAAACTTTCAATCCGGCCTGATAAAGCAACTCGGCCACATTCGCCAGCGCCATCGATCGGCCGACGCCGCCCTTGTAAGAATAGAATGTGTAAATCATATTCAACCTCTGGGGCCGTAAAATGCCCGGTTGATGCCGCGCGGAGTTTGACCCAATCGATTCCGAAGTTGAGAACAACTCATGGATATAGTTGCCTGGTAACTATTCAGGCATAGCCAGTCTCTAATGGTTTTCTGATACAAATCAGACAGAAATCATACAAAAGCATGTTAAGATATCGTTT
>JAFGEY010000510.1 GCA_016931365.1 Anaerolineae bacterium | reverse complement strand
TCGGAGCGATGCACCAGCCGGTCGGAGGCCTTCCACTGCCCGCTGCCGTCCGCCCAGCCGACGTGCAAAAACCACTGGTCGCGTTGCACAGTGTCGTTGCCCAAAAAGGCGATCATCTGGCTGTTGGGCGACCAACGCGGCACGTCGTCGTCGTACCAGTTGCTGGTCAGCGGTGTGACAGTCCCGGTCGACGCGCTGGCGATGAGAATCTCGCGCCCCTGGTTCCAGCCGGAAACGTAGGCGATGCGCACGCCGTCGGGCGACCAGTTTTCGCCGGGCACGCAGCGCCAGTCGCCGAGGCGGCCGGGTTGGGCGATGCCGATCGGGCTGCTGCCATCATAGTTGGCGACGGTCAGCGGGCCGTCCTGCGCAGCGCTCCACACTGCGCGCCTTCCGTCAGGAGAGAAAACGACGCCATAATTCGGCACGTTGAGCTGCTTTTCGTTCAAACCCGATGTGTCCGAGGCCCAATATTTGCCTTCACGGTAATAGACGATCTTGCCTCCACCCACCGGCAGCGGCGTCGGCGTGGGCGGCAATGGGATGGACGTGGGCGACTGGGTCGCAGTTGCAGTTGCCGGAACGGTGGGCGACGGCGTAGGGGTGATCGTTGGGGTTGACGTCGGTGCGGCAGTGGCCGTGGGCAGCTGCGTAGCAGTTGCAGTCGGTGTTGGCATCGGGGTATCGGTCGGCGTTGGTGTTGGAGTCGGTGTATTGGTCGACGTTGATGTCGGCGTGGGCTGGGCGGCGGCGGTCTGGATCGCCGCCATCGTCGCCATTTCAATTGCCTGCGCGGTGGACTGGACGGCCCCGGACTGGGCGGCGAGTTCGGCGTCGGCGGCGGCTACGGCAATGGCGGTGGCCGCGGAGAGCGTTTCCGTCGCCGCCACATCCTGCGCCTGGACGGTCGCCGTGAGCGCGGCCCTCTCGTTGCGCGCATCGATCACCCGCCCGATGCCCCACGCGCCCGCGCCGATCAGCACCAGGACAAACAGCGCAACCCAGAACAGAGGGGAGAGGAAAAAGGGCCGCTTCCGGCTGCGCGTGCGCGCGGCGGCCGCCCATTGGGCAATCTGCGGGCCGAGTTCTTCGACCGCCCAGGTCATCTGGCGGCGCTGCCGCAGCCAGCGTCGCAGCAGGTCGACGCGAAAGGCATACGGCTCTTGCGCGGGGATGATGTCGCGCACGGCCAGGCCGCGCAGGGCGGCGGTCAGTTCGTCGCGGCTCAAGGTGACGCCGTAAGCGCGCAACGTCTCTTCGATCTGCCGCCGGGCGACCGGCCTGCCCTCCTGGGGCGCGCACTCGGCCAGCGCGCTGAGCGCGATCTGCTCTTCGGGTGTCGAGCTGTCCCAGGTGTAGCGCAGGTTGGCCACACAGGCCTCGACGGTTTCGTCGAGCACGGCGTCGACGTCGGTGACACTGATCAAAGTCGACTGGGTGATTGTCCAGCGGTTGAACAGCGCGTGGCAAAACAGTTGCGTATAGTAGGGATGCCCGGAGGTGAGGATCAGAATGCGATTCAGCGCGGCGATGTCGTAATCAAAGGCCTCGGCAGCGGGATCGACGATCAGGGCAACGGCGTCGTCGCGGTCGAGAAACGAGATTTCGTGGTACAGGGCGGCTTGAAAGAGGTCGGCAAACTCGCGTTGCATCGTTTGCAGCTTGGCCCCAGAGACGAACAAAAAGTTGAGAAAGGGATAGTCGCGCATCAGGTGGGCGAGAAAGGCAAATACCTCGGGTTCGAGCGTACCCTGGCTGACCTGCTCTTGCAGCAGGTGCGCCTCGTCGAACATCAACAGGACATGTCGCGCGCCCGGCGCACGCTCGCCTAGTACACCCTCCAGCGTTTCGAGCAGCGTTTCCTCAAACTGCGCGCGGGGATGTTCGAGAAAGGTTTGCCGGTCGAGGCGGGGCAGATCGATGCCGTATTCGCGGTTCAGCGCGCGTTGGACCGTGTAAGCCAGGTCCCAGATGAACTGGCCCAGACCGTTCATCGACAGCGCTTGCAGGTCGATCAGCACGGGCAAGTAGGTTTCGGGCAGGTGGCGGCGCATCTGGTAGAGCAGCGAGGTTTTGCCCGTGCGCCGCTCGCCGTGGATGACCAGCACGTGATCTTGATGCTTGCCGATCAGGTTGTCGTGCACCCAACCAAAGACGTCACGGCGGCCAAAAAACATCGCCTCGCCGGTGACGGGATTGCCGGCAATATAGGGGTTGGCTAGCGGCGGCATCGATCTCTCCTCACCTTTGTTGGTATGATTATAGCATAGAAGAACATTGGGGACAATGAAAGCAGGTATATGCGGCAATTGAACCATTTTGCACTTTTCTCTGTCTTCCATTATACTCGTTTCCATCGATCCACAACCAAGGAGGCGACGATGAACCCGCGCGAGGTGGTCCAACGCACGATCCGCTTTCAGGGCGCTGACCGGCTGCCCTGCGATTTTCCCGCACCTTACGGCAGCGATTTCACCCACATCGGGATGACCCCTTCGCCCGACGCGCGCCCGTCGCAGGGCGTCGACGAGTGGGGGGCGGTGTGGCACAACATCGGCGTGTGCCAGTTGGGCGAGGTCAAAGAGTTTCTGCTCAAAAGCTGGACCGATTGGGATCGTCTGTCGATCCCCGACATCCGCGAGGAACGCCGCTGGCAGATGCTCGATGGCGCACGTTCACGTGCGAGCGATCGTTTTCTGCTCGCCGATGGTATCTCGATTTACGAACGGGTGCATTTCATCCGCGGGCTGACCAGCACCTGGACCGACATTTACGATGCGCCGGAGCAGTTGGGGCAGTTGATCGACGTGTTGGTCGAGATGAATTTGTATGCAGTCGAGCGTTACGCCGAGGCTGGGGCCGATGGGTACATCTTTTGTGACGACTGGGGCCTGCAAGACGCGCTGATGATCTCGCCGGCCAAATGGCGCGAGATCTGGAAGCCGCGCTACGCCCGCATCTACCGGGCCGCGCACGAGGCGGGGATGCTCACTTTATTGCACAGTTGTGGCTACATCGTCGATATTTTGGACGACCTGATCGAGATCGGCCTGGACGTGATCCACATGGATCAGCAGGAAAACATGGGCCTGACCCTGCTCGGCGAGCGCTTTGGCGGGCGGCTGACCTTTTTCTCACCGGTGGACATCCAGCAGACGATGGCCCACGGCTCGCTCGACGAGATTCGTGCTTACTGCCGCCAGATGGTCGATCAGCTCGGCCGGCCCGGCGGCGGGTTCATCCCGCGCTGGTACTCCGACCCCATTGGCGCAGGCCATCGACAGGAAGCGATTGAAGTGATGTGCGAAGAATTTCTTAGATTAAGTGCAGAGCGTTATGGGCAAGCTGTATCTGGTTGAGCGCGCTGCCTGCGCCGACGACCTGCCGCTGCGCGCCGCGCGGACCCTCGGCCAGTCGCCGACGGTTGTGGCAATCAACCTGCCTGCCGCGCGCGCCCTACTGGATGAATGCGGCATCGCAACGCCGTCCGTCAGTCTGCCCGATGTGCAAGGACTGCTCGATCTGCTGTCCGGCGGCGATGTAGCCTGGCTTGACCGCACCCTGGATCGCCCGCACGCGCTGCTGGCGCAGTTGATCGCCCAGCCGCTTGCGGCCAGCGTCGACGTGGTGCCCCTGCCCGGCCCTGTCGACGCGGTTACGGCGCTGATCCTCTCCGGCCTGCCCGCCGACCGCTTCGCATTCTACCCATACATTCCCGCCGACCTCGCCCCATGTGCTCAGGAACGGCACACGCTGCTCTTTGCCGTCGATCCCGCCGGTTGGCCCGCCGCAAAACTGTCGCTGCTGGCCGCCTTGGGCGATCGCCGCGCGGCGCTCTTTAGCCTCGATCTGACCTGGCGCGGACTTGTGGCGCAGTCCCCAGAATGTCTTTCTGCTGAGGCGATCCTGGCCATCGAGGGAGCGAGCGAGTCGCCAACCTGGAGCGAGGTGGAGGTGCGCCGGGCTGTGCAGCAGGCGTTGGACGGCGGCACGTCCCCGCGCGATGCGGCGCAAGAGGTCGCCCAACGGTCTGGCTGGCCCCGGCGCAAGGTCTATACCATCGCCGCCGGGATGCGGGAAAATTTCTGACGCTTTTATGCCCAATACCCGTGAGTGAATCCAATTCGGACAGGACGAACAAGATGGACAGGATTATTTTGACACGTATGTTATCGCTATATTTTCAGGTACCCTTGGAATCCTGTCAATCCTGTCGAAATCCAGTTCTCATTCACGGGTATTGCTCTTATGCCCATCTAATGTTTGTGTGCTAAAAAATGCCCATAGAGGTGTCGCTCTGGTAAGGGCGAGGCATCCCTGGATAGAGCCTGTTGAACCGGCCTCGTTCTTCTAGATGTGCATCCTGGTGATTGAACCGTTGTTGAGGGATGCCTCGCCCTTACTATTAAAATATCCGGAGGAAATTATGTCAGAAATCCAGACCACGTCCTTTGAATTCCGTACCGAAATCCAGCAACTGCTGGACATTCTGATCCACTCGCTGTACAAGGAGCGCGAGATTTTCCTGCGTGAGCTGGTCTCTAACGCCGCCGACGCGCTCGGCCGCTTGCAGTTCGAGATGCTGACTAACCGCGAGGTGCTCGAGCCGGATGCGGCGCTGGAAATCCACATCGACTTTGACGAGGAAGCCAAAACGATCACCGTCGCCGACTCGGGCATCGGCATGACCCGCGACGAGCTGGTCGAGAATCTGGGCACCATCGCCTACTCTGGGGCCAAGGCCTTCCTCAAGGCGTTGGAAGAGGATCAACGCGCCAGCGTCGATCAGATCGGCCAGTTTGGGGTGGGTTTTTATTCAGCCTTTATGGTCGCCAGCGAGATCACCGTCATTTCGCGCTCCTACCGTCCCGATGCCGAGGTTTATGCCTGGAAGTCGGACGGCACGAACCGCTTTACCATCGAGCCATCCGAGCGCGAGCATCGCGGCACGTCGGTAATCCTCAAGCTCAAGGAGGATGCAGCGGAAGAATTTCTCAAGGCCTACCGGCTGGAAAATATCGTCAAGCGCTATTCCGACTTTGTGCCTTTCCCGATTTACGTGGGCGAGATGGTGGCCAATCAGAAAACGGCGCTCTGGCGTCAGCCGCCTGGTGAGGTGACGGACGAGCAGTACGAGGAATTCTATCGCCATCTGACCTACGATTTTCAACCGCCGACCCTGCACGCCCATCTTTCGGTCGACACGCCGATCCAGATTTTCAGCATCCTCTATGTGCCGTCGCGCCGCGATTACAGCCTGCTGACCGCGCGCACCGATCACGGCCTGCGGCTCTACTCGCGCAAAATCCTGATCCAGGAGCACAATAAGGACCTGCTGCCCAATTATTTACGCTTTGTTGAAGGGGTGGTCGACTCGGACGATTTGCCGCTGAATGTCTCGCGCGAGGTGGTGCAGACCAACCGCGTGCTGAACACGGTCAAGCGCAATCTGGTGCGCAAGATCACCGGCGCGCTGGAAGAGATGGCCAAAGACAAGCCGGATGACTATCGCACCTTCTGGGCTGAGTTTGGCCCTTTCATCAAAGAGGGCATCTCGACCGAGCCAGGCGACCGCGAGCGGCTGGTCGATCTGCTGCGCTTTCACTCGTCCAGGGCCGAGGGCGACGTGCTCATCTCGCTGCGCGAATACGTCGGGCGGATGGTCGAAGGGCAGGAGGACATCTATTATGCCTTTGGCGAAGACCTGGCCTCGATCCGGGTCAGCCCGCACCTTGATGCGTTCAAGGCGCGCGACATACAAGTGCTGTTCCTGACCGAGCCGATTGACAGCTTTACGATCATGGGCCTGCCCGACTATGAGGGCAAAAAACTGCGCAACGTCGATGATGCGAGCCTGGAACTGCCCGGACAGGAAGCCGAGAAAGAAGAGCTGCCTCACGACAAAGTTCAGGATGAAGCGTTCAGCACCCTCCTGGAGCGCTTTCGCAATGTGCTCGGCGACAAGGTGACCGAGGTGCGCGAAGCCAAATTGCTCGTCGACAGCCCGTGTCGGCTGGTCAACCCGGCCAACGTGCCCGGCAGCGAAATGCATCGTGTCTATCGGCTGCTCAACGAGGAATATCAAGTGCCCAAAAAGATTATGGAGGTCAACCCACGACACAGTCTGGTGGCAGGCATTTCCAACCTGGTGCAGACCGCGCCGCAAGACCCGTTGATCGATCAATGCATCGAGCAGCTTTACGAGAACGCGCTGCTGGTGGAAGGCATTCATCCCAACCCGGCGGGGATGATCGGACGCATCCAGGCCTTGATGGAGGCCGCGACGGGGAAACCCACTGGTCGTGAATAAGAGCCAATTTCAATGCCTCAAACCTTTGTGTCTTTGCGACTTGGCGTTGAGTTATTTCGGCGAGAGCACAGAGCACGGAGCATTGACAAATCCCTGGCCGGATGCTACAGTTTTTCCAACAACCACGTCGGCAGTCTGCTGTCGGTGGTCGGTAGTCAAAAAACAGAGAGGATACCCGCATGAAAATCAAACACTGGACGGATGTTCCCGCTCAAGATGTGCCCGACGCACCCGGCGTGACCATCCGCTGGATTCTCAACGAACGAGACGGTGCACCGCACTTTGCGATGCGCATTCTCGAAGTGCAGCCCGGCAGTGCGACGCCCCAGCACAGCCATTGGTGGGAGCACGAGGTCTTTGTGTTGGCCGGGCAGGGTGTATTTGCCACCGAGGCGGGTGAGTCGCCCCTGGTGCCCGGCTCGACGGTGCTGGTCGATGGCAACGAGTTGCACCAGTTTCGCAACACCGGCGGCGACGTGCTGCGCTTTATGTGCCTGATCCCGCATCGCTGGCTGGAAGAGCTGCACGACAAATATGCCGGTATCTGATGTTGATCGGCATCGACGCCAGCCGCACCACCATCGCTCAACGCACCGGCACTGAGGTTTATTCGCTGCACTTGATCCGTCACCTGCTGCGCCTGCGGCCCGACTGGCAGTTTCGGCTTTATTTCAACGACGCCCCGCCCGCCGGTTTGATTCCGTCTGCGCCCCATTGCGAGTGGCGGGTCATGCCTTTTCCCCGGCTGTGGACACACCTGCGCTTCTCGCTCGAGATGGTACTGCGCCCGCCCGATCTGCTTTTTGTGCCCTCGCACGTGCTACCGCTCGTCCATCCGCGCCGGAGTGTCGTGACCATCCACGATGTGGGCTATCGCTACCACCCCGAGGCACACCCGCCGGCGCAGCGGCGCTACCTGGAGTGGAGCACGCGCTATCACAC
>JAFGEY010000509.1 GCA_016931365.1 Anaerolineae bacterium | reverse complement strand
GCTTAGCCGCTTTTACCAAACCATCAAGAATGTGAATTCCTGGCTCTTTGTCGGCACGGCCATAGCCTTGTCGGTTATCTTGACCAGCGGCCTGAACTTGTTTTTTGCCTGGATCAGCAGAGCAGGCATCAAACCGATCACCATGCTTTTTGCGACGGTGGATGCCATCTTGATCCCGGCCATTATTGCCCCTATCCTTCTTAAAGCTTTCAAGCGCATGTCCAATTTGGAAGAGATCAATCAGCAGTTGCATAATCAGGTTGCTGAACGTCAGCGCGCCGAACAGTCTGCCCAACAGCGCGCGGCGCATTTGCAAGCGATCAACGGCCTGGCCGTCGAGTGCGCTGCCGCTGCGCCCGACGCCGACCTGTCCGGATTGATTGCCGAAAGGCTGCATTCTTTCACCGGCGCAATGGCCGTCGGTGTCTCGACCTATGACGCACAAAAGCAAGCGCTGACCGTCCAACACGTGGCCGTTTCCGGGCCGGTGCTCTCGGCCGTTAACCAAATGCTGGGACACAACATCATTGGCATGATCAACCCGGTCAGCCCCGAAATGTTCCAGCGCATGTTGGCTGAGGTGGCCACCGTTTCGGATGACCTCAGCGAAATCACGTTTGGCGCGATCCCGCGGCCCATCGCCGCCGTCGTCCAAAAAACGTTCGGCATTGGCAGCTTGACCGGATTGGCGCTTTGTTATGGCGGCGAGTTGTGGGGGACTGCCGTGCTCGTCTCGCGCGCCGATCAGCCGGCGCTAGAGCGCGATGTGGCGCTTGCTTTTGCTCACGTTGCTGCTCTGGCCTTGCGGCGTCAAAAGGCAGAGCAAGACTTGCGCCAGCGCGAAGAGCAACTGAAGGCCAAAAACGATGAACTGGAACGGTTCACCTACACCGTCTCGCACGACCTGAAAAGCCCGCTGATCACGATCAAGGGCTTTCTCGGATTCCTGGAGCAGGATGCTATGGGCGGCAAAGCCGACCGGCTCAGGCGTGACATTGAGATGATCAACGGCGCCGCCGACAAGATGCAGCAACTCCTCGACGAACTGCTCGAGCTTTCGCGCATCGGGCGGCTGGTCAACTCGCCGCAGTCCGTTTCGATGACCGGGTTGGCCCGCGAGGCTGCCGAACTGGTGTCGGGCCAGCTCACGGCGCGCGGCGTGCAGGTAGACATTGTCCCTGACATGCCTACCGTCGTTGGCGACCGTCCGCGCCTGCGCGAAATATTCGAGAATTTACTGAGCAATGCCGCCAAGTATATGGGGGATCAACCTCAGCCGCGCATCGAGATTGGCGTGCACAAAGTTGAAGGGAAATCGGTGTTCTATGTGCGCGACAACGGCATTGGCATTGAGCCGCGTTATCACACCCAGGTTTTTGAACTGTTCGAAAAGCTCGATCCCAACAGCGGAGGCACCGGCATCGGTCTGGCCATCGTCAAACGGATCGTCGAGACGCATGGCGGCAAAATCTGGGTCGAGTCGGAAGGCGCAGGGCAAGGCAGCACTTTTTGTTTTACTTTGTCTGAGAATCCCAGATAAAACAGGGGAGCGATCCCGATCTTTATAAAGGAAAGTAGATATGACTGTCTTTGTCATTATTTCACTGATTGCTTTGATATCCTATGCGGGTCCGCTCATTCTGGTTTTTCGCCACGGATTGAAAGGGAATCGCCCCAGACAGCTATTTTTCCTCTATCTCTTGGATATGCTGCTGCTGCAAGGGACCTATTTGATGATCTCTCTGGCTGATAGCAAACAAGAGGCGTTGCTCTGGTATACGTTCCACATCATATTAGTCTCTGCACAGACAGTCAGTTGTCTCTTCTTCACCCAGGCCTTCCTGGGACTCAAATCACCGCGCAAATGGGCGCAGGTTGCCATATTCGCCTGGCTGTCGGCGCTGTTAGGCACGCTTCTGTATCCAAGTTTTATCTTTGCGGACATTTATCGCAGCGAGGCCACGGGGCTGTTGATACCAGATTTCACTCTTCGGGGGTCAGCACTTATGACGCCTGCGATGCTGCTTTGGGGCTTGACCATGTTCTACCTGGGCCGAGACTATCGAAAAGCTCGCTCGCCGCTCCGGCGGGCGCGTATCCAATATGTGCTGCTCTCCATCCTGATCGTCTGGGTCGGCTTTACTGCCAATGCCTGGCCCTTCCTACGTCCCTATCCTATTGATGTGGTAGCCAATATCGTGGGCGCATTTTTGCTCACCTATAGCATCCTGCGGTATCAACTTTTGGATATCAACCTTGTCATCCGCAAAGGGCTTTCATACTTGGCCTCGGCGGTGTTTATCGGTACGGGCTACTTTTTCACCATTTTGGTGTCCACGCGATTCCTCCAAGACCTGACAGTGATGCAGATATTTTTACTCTCCTCCGCCACCGCCATCTTGGGCGTCATTCTTGGCCGGCCCATCGTGGATCGCGTGGAACTCTGGATTGCCCCAATCTTTTTCCGGGGAAAATATGACAGCAACCTGATGATCCAAAGGCTAAGTCGCACGGCTACATCCGTGCTCGATCTTGAAAAACTGACCGGCATGATCCTGGATGACCTCACCCAAACGCTGCACATCCGCTGGGCTGCTTTTTTTCTCGAACAAAAGAGCGAGTTCCGACTGGTTGTTCAGCGTGGATCAGATACGGCCTCCGGTTTGGACCTGGACTATGATCATCCTATGATACGTTGGCTGTCAAGCCACGAAACGGCTATGACCACAGACATTCTGGACGAAATGCTGGCGCAGGACATCCTCCCCCAATCTCAGGCAGAGGAGCTAAGACGCATCGGTGTCCAGATGTTTATCCCGCTCAAAGCCAGAGACAGGTTGGTCGGAGCGTTGGGCGTCAGTTCCAAACCTGCTCAACAAATGTATTCTCAAGACGATGAATTGACACTCGCTACTCTGGCAAATCAAGTAGCCATCGCTATTGACAACGCACGACTGTATCAGATTGTCCAACAAGAGTTGGTCGAGCGCAGGCGTGCGCAAGCTGAACGGGAAGAGCTGATTGTCGAACTAAAGGACAAAAACGCCGAGATGGAACGGTTCACTTATACCGTTTCGCACGACCTGAAAAGTCCGCTGATCACGATCAAGGGCTTTCTGGGTTTTCTGGAACAGGATGTTCTGGCCGGCCAAGTGGAGCACATACGCACCGACATAGCTCGTTTGAACAACGCCACCGACAAGATGCAGCAGCTCCTCGACGAACTGCTCGACCTCTCGCGCATCGGACGGCTGGCCAACCCGCCACAGCTTGTCTCAATGACTGAACTGGCTTACGAAGCCGCCGAGCTAGTCGCCGGTCAGCTCACGGCGCGCGGCGTACAGGTAGACATTGCTCCCGACATGCCTACCGTCACCGGCGACCGCGTCCGTCTGCGCGAGCTGTATGAGAACCTGTTGAGCAACGCGGCCAAGTTCATGGGCGACCAGCCACACCCGCGCGTCGAGATTGGCATGTGTGAGGATGCGAGCCAGCCGGTGTTCTATGTGCGCGACAACGGCATCGGCATTGAGCCGCAGTATCAAGAAGCTGTTTTTGGCCTTTTTGAAAAGCTGGACTCGCGCAGCGAGGGCACCGGCATCGGTCTGGCTATCATCAAACGGATCGTTGAGGTACATGGCGGACACGTCTGGGTGGAATCGGAAGGGTTGGGGTATGGCAGCACATTTTGCTTTACCTTGCCAAATATGAAGCCAGATATGAGACAAGAGACATAGAACCAACCTTGTTTTCAGGGAGATGAGATCGATGGAAAATACCTCAAACACAAACCAAGTGCATCACCTCGCCAAATTGCACTATGCACGCCCGACCATCGGTATGCTTCTTGAAAGCATGCCCGACGAGGAGGAAGACTATCTGTCTGCCGTGTTGGCCGGGGTCATTTCTGCGGCCGAAGAGCGAGATGTGAATCTGCTTTGTTTTGCAGGTGGACATTTGTATCGCGCCCGCTATACCCAATTCGATACCCAGCGCAATATTCTCTACGAAATGGCGACGTGTCACAACGTAAGCGGCCTGATTATCTTGGGACCAATCAGCACCTATGCTTCCGCGCACAAGGCCGCGGAATTTTATCACCGTTACGACCCACTGCCGATCGTCAAGATTGGGCAACTCCTGGAAGATATTCCGACCGTCTTTGGAGACGAGGAAACAGGTATATACGCCGCAATGGCCCACCTCATCCAAGATCATCACTATCGCCACATCGCTTTCGTTGACTGTCCTGAAAACCTCCCTTATCCCAGACCACGATATCGTACCTATGCTAAAGCGCTGGCCGACTATGGGATCGCCCTCGATCCCGCCCTCGTTGTCCCTGGCGACTGGTCAATTCGCTCAGGCAGGGAGGCAGTCAGCATACTGCTCGACCAGCGCCAGGCACGCTTTGAAGCCATCGTCACCGCTAATGACAGTATGGCACTGGGAGTGTTGGAAGCACTGCAAGCACGCGGCATACACGTCCCTTACGAGGTGGCACTGATTGGTTTCGACGATATCAAAAAGGCCAGATTGGTAGTGCCCTCGCTGACGACAGTACGCCAGCCAATGTTTGAATTCGGGGCACAAGCAGTAGATATGCTTCTGGCACAAATTGCCGGTGAAAAGGTCCCCCAACAAATGCTGCTCCCTACCGAACTGGTCATCCGCCAATCATGTGGCTGTCCGGATCCGATTGTCACAAGAACAGCCGCGTGGGCCACCGCCCGTGCAGTCAAACCGTCAGCGAATGTTTCGACAGCGCAGCGTGAACAGATCGTTGCCGACCTGGCACACACCGTAGGCTCAACTGCCGATGCCGCCGGATGGGCTGAACAACTGCTCGATGCCATTTCGGCGGACTTGCAAGACCAATCGGCCGGTACCTTTTTGCCTACCCTGGACAAAATCTTGCGCCGGGCGATTCAAAGAGGTGACGACGTCACCTTGTGGCAAGATATGATCTCTGCGTTGCGACTCTATGTCCAACCTTACCTTGGAAACACCGATCTGTCCTCTCGCACCGAAGACCTTTGGCATCAGGCGCGCGCGTTTGTTGGAGAAGCGGCGCGGAAAGAACTGGCTCAACGACAGATGCAGATGGATCAACAGAACATCTCGCTCAGAACCTTCGGCCAGGCGATCGTTACAACGTTTGAGGTCGAAGCTCTCTTGAATTTAGTAATCGAAGGAATGGCACGATTGGGCATACCGGGCTGTTATCTCGCGCTGTACGAGAATCCACAACCCTACGAATACCCACAACCGGCACCAGAATGGTCGCATCTGATACTGGCGTATCACGAGACCGATGCGCAGCACCCGGCAAAGTATGATAAATCGAAATCAGGCGAACGGCGCTTCCGTTCGACGCTGTTGATGCCACCTGGGATACTGCCGCAAAACCGACGCTACACTATGGTCATTGAGCCACTGTATTTTCAAAAAGAACAGATCGGCTTTGTCCTCTTAGAGATGGGTCCGACAGAAGGCCCAATTTATGAGGTACTGCGCGAGCAAATCAGCAGCACGCTCAAAGGCACGCTGCTCTTTCAGGCGCAAAGACGGACGGAAGAAGCGTTGGAAAAGGCTTATGCAGAGGTAGAAAAACAGGTTCAAGAACGAACCAGCGCACTGGAGCAAGAGATCATTGAACGCAAACAGGCAGAGAACAAGCAAAAGTCGCTCATTGCCGAACTGGAAGCCAAAAACGCCGAACTGGAACGCTTCGCCTACACCGTCTCCCACGACCTGAAAAGCCCGCTAATCACCATCGGCGGCTTTGTCGGCTTTCTGGAAAAGGACGCCCTGGCCGGCAACGCGGAGCGAGTCAAGGCCGACGTTGCCTATATCAACGACGCCACTGCCAAGATGCAGCGCTTACTCAATGAACTGCTGGAACTCTCGCGCATCGGACGGCTGATGAACTCGCCGGAAGAGGCCTCTTTTGCCGACATTGCCCGCGAGGCCGTCGCGTCGGTACACGGGCACATCGCGGCGCGCGGTGTAGAGGTCGAGATCGCCCCCGGCCTGCCCACTGTCTACAGCGAGCGGGCGCGGCTGGTGGAGGTCGTGCAGAACCTAGTCGACAACGCCGTCAAGTTTATGGGCGACCAGCCGCAGCCGCGCGTCGAGATCGGCATGCGGCAGGACGGGGATGAGCCGGTCTTTTATGTACGCGACAACGGCATGGGCATCGAACCGCAGTATCACGACAAGATCTTTGGTCTGTTCGACAAGCTTGACCCTGACAGTGAAGGCACAGGCATCGGCCTGGCCCTGGTCAAGCGCATCGTCGAGACGCACGGCGGCAAAATCTGGGTCGAGTCGGAAGGGAAAGGACAAGGCAGCACGTTCTGTTTCACACTGCAATCATCATAAACAAAAAGGAAGGGTGAATACGATGCGTAAAAGCAAATTGATCATCCTGCTGGTCGAAGACAATCCGGCTCACGCCGAAATGGTGCTTCGCAGCTTTGAACAGCACAACGCAGCTAGCCACATCTACCACGTTTCTGATGGTCAGGCAGCGCTCGACTATTTGTTTCGACGCGGTGACTATGAAAACCCGCGCGCCAGTCCCAGGCCGAACATCGTCCTGCTGGATCTGCGCCTGCCCAAGCTTAGTGGGCTGGAAGTCTTACGAGAGATCAAAACCACGCCAGATCTCAAGTGCATTCCGGTGGTCATCCTCACGACCTCCGAGGCCGAACAAGACCTGGCTCGCGCGTACGCCGATCGCGCCAACAGTTACCTGGTCAAGCCGGTCGATTTTGACAAATTTGTACAGTTGATGCACAATCTAGATATGTACTGGTTGGGATGGAATTATACGCCGTGCCCCGACAGGCGCAATGCGACAAATGTCATAAACAAGGAGACACAATGAGAGGCGACCCTCTGACCATCTTGCTCGTCGAAGATAACCCTGCGCACGCAGAAATGGTGATCCGCAGTTTTAATGATCATCGAGTCGCCAACAAAATCTGTCACGTCCTCGACGGCGAATCCGCGCTTGACTACCTGTACCGCCGAGAACAGTTCGCTCACCCGACCGCCAGCCCCCGCCCGCACATCATCCTGCTCGATTTGCGCCTGCCCAAAATCAGCGGTTTACAAGTGCTACAAACAATCAAGAACGATCCAGCCCAGATGTCCATTCCGGTGGTGATTCTCACCACTTCGGAGGCCGAACGCGACCTGGCGATGGCCTACGAAGGTCATGCCAACAGTTATCTGGTCAAACCGATCGACTTTGCCAAATTTTCTCAATTGATCAACGATCTGGGCTTGTACTGGCTGGCCTGGAACCGGCAGCCATGGGATGAGAGTTGAGATTTCTGAGCGTTTGTGGTATCATTACTCAAGTGGGAGATGCACAACAAGGACAACCTATGATTCGACTCTTGCTGGTTGAAGATGAGCTTCCGCACATCGAACTGATCCGGCGTGCCTTCGATGATTCTACTTTACAGATAGAACTCATCATCGCCAACAGTACCGCACAGGCCAAACTCATCCTCGATCCCGGAGCGCCTTCTTCTCCAGACTTGATGATCACCGACTGGCTTTTGCCCGACGGACAAGGCATTGAACTCCTGGATCACCTTGGAACCCCGCCTTGCTGTCCCACTATTGTGATGACCAGCCACGGCAACGAACAAGTCGCCGTTGATGCGATCAAAGCTGGCGCGCTTGACTATGTGGTTAAGTCTGTCGAGACGCTGGCTGACATGCCCCACATCGCCGAACGTGCCATGCGTGAGTGGCAGCACATAGTCGAACGACACCGTGCCGAGGCGCGTGTTACCCACCTCAACGTCGTCCTCAACGCCATTCGCAGCGTCAATCGGTTGATCACCCGCGAGCGAGACCCGCAGCGACTGGTCGAGGCGGCATGCCAAAGCCTGGTTCAGACGCGCGGCTACACCAGCGCCTGGATTGCTTTGTTTGATGACAAGTGCAGGCCCACAATAGGCCAATCGATCATCGTCGCCGAGGCCGGACCACACGGTCACATCCCATCGATAATCCAGCAGCGCAGTAAAGACCATTTATTCTCCCACCTGCCTCCCTGCGTCCAGGAAATACTGACCTACGATCAGGTTCAGACGCGGTCAACAACCACACCGAGCTGCCAGGATTGCCCTTTGTTCGATCCACAAGATGACAATGGCACGCTCATCGGAAGGCTGTCTTACGACCAGAAAACCTATGGCGTAATCTCTGTCTCCACCCCTGCCGATTGGTTCGCCGACGTGGAAGAGCAAGACCTGTTCAAGGAAATGGTCGACGACATTGCCTTTGCTCTGTATAGCATCGAACAGGAACACGCACGCCAGCGCTTCGAGGCCCAGTTTCTCCAGGTGCAAAAGATGGAGGCCGTTGGGCGGCTGGCCAGTGGCATTGCCCACGATTTCAACAACCACCTCACCGCGATCACTGGTTATGCCGAACTGCTTCTCCTGCAATTGGAAGAAAACAACCCGTGCCGCGACGACGTGCAAGAAGTGCTCAAGGCCGTGGAACGCTCTACCAAACTCACCCGACAGCTGTTGATCTTTAGCCGCAAACAGACTCCGCAGCCGACAACAGTCAACCTGAACACAGTCATCGGTGATATGCAAAACATGCTCCAGCGGCTGATTGGCGAAGATGTGACACTTGACACAATCCTCGATCCCGCTTTGAAGCCCATTCAAGCCGATCAGGGACAGATCGAGCTGGTGATTATGAACCTGGTGATCAACGCTCGCGACGCGATATCCGCCGGTGGGAAAGTAATGGTTCTGACTCGGGACGTATACCTGGACCCGAACGAGCACTGGTTTGCCGAAGGCGTCGATGATGTTCGCCTTGACTCCACCAATTATGTTCTGCTTCAGGTCCAAGATAGCGGTATCGGCATGAGCGAAGAGGTGCAATCACACCTCTTTGAGCCGTTTTTCACCACCAAAGAAGAAGGCAAAGGCACCGGCCTGGGCCTGGCGACGGTTTATGGCATCGTTAACCAAAGCCGAGGCCATATCCAAGCAGACAGTGTGCTCGGGCAAGGCTCGACCTTTAGCATCTATTGGCCCGTTGCCAATGGGCCATCCGTCACCGCAAAACCGCACCGAACCGGTATGGCTCTCGTGGCCGGCGCGGAGACGATTTTGATCATCGAAGATGAAGATGCCGTCCGAACGCTTGCCCAGCGCATCCTTCAGCACAGTGGATACACCGTTCTCCAGGCAGCCAATGCCCATACTGCGCTGTCGCTGTGCACACAATATGCAGGACAGATCGATCTGGTGATTACAGATGTCGTGATTCCTGGCGCAATGAGCGGCAAAGAACTGGCCGAGCGCCTGCTTCAGCAACGGCCTCATCTGCGCACTATTTTTATGTCAGGCTATACAGACGAAGCCCTGGCAGCTCACGGAATCAGCCGCACAGACCCAAACTTTATCCAGAAGCCCTTCAACCCTGCCTCGCTGACGCGCACTGTCCGCGATATACTAGACAAGACGTGATCTTTTTTGACACCGGCCCTCATCTATGATATAATGTGCTCAATGACGTTGACGGAGACGAGTAGGGTCATTCTATCATCCAGCGAGTTCGGAACTGGTGCAAGCCGAATGTGAACGAGTGGCCTGAAAATCCCTCCAGAGTCGCCAACCCAACGGGACATCTATCGTAGAATTTAAGCACCAAGTAGATTTGGCCGGAGTTGTCCTCCGTTATCAACACAGGGATATCATTGTATCCCACAGAGCGAGCTTGCTATGCAGGCTAATCAGGGTGGTACCGCGAGAGTGTGTAGGCGCTTTCGTCCCTTGAGGGATGAGAGCGCTTTTTGCTTTCAGGAGATAAACCCGAGATTCTGAGGATGAGACAATGACCGAACTACTCTATCAAACCGACGCACACTTGCAAAAATGGCTCGCCGAAGTGATCGCCGTGCAAGGCGGCGCGCTCGTGCTCGACCGCAGTGCATTTTACCCCGGTGGAGGCGGGCAGCCTGCCGACCGGGGCGTCATCCGCTGGAACAATCACGACTACGAGCTAATCAAAATCCAAAAATCCGGCGATGAGGTGCTGCACTGGGTCGAAACCAGTGATCTGTATTCCCTGCCGCCGGTCGGAGTTAGGATTCACGGCCTGCTCGACTGGGATCACCGCTTCAAATTGATGCGCACGCACAGCGCCCTGCATATCCTCTGCGGCGTGATCTGGCGCGATTACGGCGC